>JAJUJF010000175.1 GCA_029265455.1 Paracoccaceae bacterium
CGTTGCCACCCCCTGCACCCCAACACCAGGTGCGCTGCGGCCTGCCCCCAAACACCCCCTGAACCCGAGGCTGTTCCGGCTGGCTCCGGCGTCGATCGAATCCATTTCGATGGATCAAACCATCGTGGAAATCTGGTTGAATCGAGATTCAAGGATTCCAGTGGCTTGCCGGGGCAGCAGTCCTTCATCGGCCCGGGGAGGTGCTCGGGATAATCGGGATCGGCGCCAATTCCAGGCAATCGGAACACCCCAAGCCCGAATCCGCGTTTGCCCACCAAAATCACCCTGATCAGTCCCCAAAGCCAGCGGAGCTCGATTCCGGGCGGTTTCGGGAAGGAGCAGAGCACCGAAATACAGCCGGATCCGAACCGGTTTCCCGGCTTCGAATGAGGATACCCTGAACAATCCGCGGTTGGTGTTCCTTCGAGAGGAGCCATCCTGGTCACCGGCGCGGGCGATGCCGCGCTTCAGTTCCCGGTCGGCATAGCTCACCAGCCGGTCGGCCGTCTTCGAGAGATATTTCGAGGATGTAGTCTCGGCCACACCGAGGAGCCGATGCGACTCCTTCTCGATGAAGGATCGGTCGTCCTGCTCGATCCGGACCAGCACTTCCGTCAGCCGGTCGAGCACCCTTTAGGTACCCCCTTGCCCTGAACCCTGGCAGGATTTTTGCCCGACCTAAAGGCCCCTGAACCCTGAAAGCGTGTTCGAGAAGGTGGATTCCCTCGGCGTTGGTGTTTTGATTCATGGGTGTCGGAGTTCCCGACGCGAGACGCACGCCGATGCCCCGACACAAGCGCCGCGCCTCGAGCGCGACGCGAGCCATCCATCACAGCTGCTCCTTCCGGCGGGCGAACCGGATCGCGGTCTCTTCTGCGGGGAACCAGTGCCGGGTGCGGTTGGCAAAGGCGACGAGCGAGAGCATCACCGGCACCTCGACGAGTACGCCGACCACGGTGACGAGCGCGGCGCCGGAATTGAGGCCGAAGAGGCCGATGGCGACGGCGACTGCAAGTTCGAAGAAGTTCGAGGTGCCGATCATGGCGCAGGGAGCGGCAACGGGATGCGGAACACGCCAGAGACAAGCGGCGCCGTAGGCGATGGCGAAGATGCCGTAGGACTGGATCAGGAGCGGCACCGCGATCATCGCGATGAGAAGCGGCTGGCTGAGGATCACCTCGCCCTGGAAGCCGAAGAGCAGCACAACCGTGGCGAGGAGGCCGAGCATCGAGTAGGGCTTCACCCGGGCGGTGAAGCGGGCAATCTCGGCTTCCGCCTCCACGGCACGCGTCGTCCTGCTCGTGAGCCGCATCCGGGTCCAGACCCCCGCCACGAGCGGGATGACGATGTAGAGCACGACCGACAGCAGGAGCGTCTCCCAGGGGACGGAGAGATCGGTGATGCCGAGCAGCAGGCCGACGATCGGCGCGAAGGCGAAGATCATGATCACGTCGTTGAGGGAAACCTGCGCCAGCGTGTAGTTCGGGTCGCCCCGGGTCAGCTGCGACCAGACGAAGACCATCGCGGTGCAGGGCGCCGCGCCGAGCAGGATCATGCCGGCGATGTACTGGCTGGCGTCTGCGGGGTCGATGAAGGGCGCGAAGATATGGTGGAAGAACAGGACGCCGAGCGCGGCCATGGTGAAAGGCTTGACCAGCCAGTTGATCGCCAGCGTGATGATCAGGCCCTTCGGGCGCTCGTGCACCCGGCGCAGGCTGGAGAAGTCGACGGCGACCATCATCGGGTAGACCATCGCCCAGATCAGGACCGCGACGACGAGGTTCACCGAGCCGTATTCGAGTCCGGCCAGGAAGCCGAAGAGTCCGGGCATCAGGGAGCCGAGGAGCAGCCCCGCAACGATGCAGAGCGCGACCCAGAGGGAGAGGTAACGTTCGAAGGAGGACATGAAGCCAGCTCTTTCAGGTCTGGAGGTTGGTTGGCGGCGCGCCTGCGGCCCGGCGGAGGATGAGCGTCGCGGACTTCCGGGGAGGGCTTGGAATCGTCCCGTTCTAAAGTGCCTGCTGGTTCACGCGCTGCGATACCGCCTCCGCGCTTTCGACCCGCTCGGAATAACGGTCCGTGAGATAGGCGGAGCGTCCCCGCGTCAGGTGGGTGAACTTCACCAGTTCCTCCATCACATCGACGATGCGGTTGTAACAGGGCGAGGGCCGCATGCGGCCGGCCTCGTCGAACTCGTTGAAGGCCTTCGGAACCGAGGACTGGTTCGGGATGGTGATCATGCGCATCCAGCGCCCGAGAAGGCGCATCTGGTTCACGGCGTTGAAGCTTTGCGAACCGCCGTTGACCTGCATGAGCGCGAGGGTCTTGCCCTGCGTCGGGCGCACGCCGCCAAGCGAGAGCGGGATCCAGTCGATCTGCGCCTTCATGATGCCGGTCATGGCGCCATGCCGCTCGGGCGAGCACCAGACCATGCCTTCGGCCCATTCTGCGAGATCGCGCAACTCGCGCACCTTTGGATGCTCGGGACCGGTGGCGTCCGGCAGCGGCAGGCCGCTGGGGTCGAAGATCCGGGTCTCGGCACCGAACCACCGCAGGAGGCGACCTGCCTCCTCCGCCGCAAGCCGCGAGTAGGACCGCGTCCGGAGCGAGCCGTAGAGGATGAGGATGCGTGGCGGATGGGTAGGCCCCTCTCCACCGGCGAGCGCGACCCGGTCGATCGGCAGGAGCCGTCCCGGATCGATGTTCGGCAGATCAGCCAACGGGACCGGTTTCTCATGCATGAAGATGCTCCTCACGAGCGCATTGGCGGCCGCGGACGACCCCGTATGCCAATCTGACGTGGATGAAGAGAGTCATCCGGTCTCCCCGGCAGGAGCCGGCTCGGGCTGCCCCGCGTTGCAGGTTGTCGCCGCGAGGTCGCAGCCCGCGCTGTCGGCGGCGCAGCAGTTCTCGGACAGGTAGCCGAGCAGGTCATTCATGACCGCAAAGTTCGCCGTGTAGATGAGAGAGCGGCCCTCGCGCCTGAACGAGACGAGGTCGGCATGCCTCAGCTGGCTGAGATGGAACGAGAGCGTCGCGGAGGGCAATCCCAGCCGCGCGCCGATCCCCCTGACCGGCTCCCCGCGTTTTCCTGCCTGAACAAGCAGGCGGAAGATGTCGAGGCGGCTTTCCTGCGCGAGGGCAGCCAGGGCAGCGATCGCATGCGATTTTTCCATATCTCCAAATTAATGGAGATATTGACGCTCGGCAAGCCGTCGATCTTCACAAGGCCTCGGCTTCGGTAAGCCGACTGAGCCTGTGATGAGTAGGGCCCTTATGTACCCGCCGCTCGCAATCCCCGTGTATCGATCACGAGGAACCCCATCAAAGTCACGTTGGCCAGCGCGAGCAATGTCAGGCACCCGCACCACGACCGGCTCCTGCAGCGGACGGGAGGCCTTCCTCAGTATCCCCGCTTGAGCGCCCGCCAGTGGGTGGAGCGGTGGATGTTGAAGAGCGCCGCGACCTCGCCCGGGGTGGTGGTGTCCATCGCCTCGGTGAGCGAGCGGAAGCCCGCCCCCTGCCCCTTCAGCCGCTCGACCAGCGCCAGCAGATGCGGCAGCGAGCGTCCGAGCCGGTCGAGCTTCCAGACCACGAGCACGTCGCCCGGCCCGAGGGCGGCGAGGGCCGCGTCGAGCGCCGGCCGCCGCGGCGCCGTGCCGGAGAGGCCGCGGTCCTCGAAGATGCGCCCGCAGCCCGCCGCCGCGAGGGCGGCGCGCTGGAGGGAGAGATCCTGCTCCCCGGTGGAGACGCGGGCATAGCCGATCAGCATGCCC
>JAJUJF010000073.1 GCA_029265455.1 Paracoccaceae bacterium
ATATGGACGTCCACGGTCCGCGCCTCGACATAGACCTCCCGCCCCCAGACCCGGTCGAGCAGCTGCTCGCGCGAAAGGACGCGCCCCGGCCTCTGCATCAGCGCATCGAGCAGCCGGAACTCGGTCGGTCCGAGCCGGATGTCGCGATCGCCCCGCCGCACCCGGCAGACCTCGCGATCGAGGACGATGTCGGCAAAGACCGTGACATTCCCGGCGAGCGCCGGCGCGGTCCGGCGCAGGACCGCCCGGATGCGGGCCACGAGTTCCGTCATCGAGAAGGGCTTGGTCACGTAATCGTCGGCCCCGACGTCGAGGCCGCGCACCCGGTCCTCCTCCTCGCTCCGGGCCGTGAGCATGATCACGGGGATCTCGCGCGTCTCGGGTCGCACCTGCAACCGCCGGCATAGCTCGATCCCCGACACTTCCGGCAACATCCAGTCGAGAAGGATCAGGTCGGGACGGCGTTCGGCAATTGCCAGCATCGCCTCCTCTCCATCACCGGCAAGCTGGACGGTGAAGCCCTCCCGCTCGAGATTGTACTGGAGAAGCTCGCTGATCGCCTGCTCGTCTTCCACGACCAGAACAAGAGCGCCCATCGAATCCCTCCTCAGGCACCGGCCACCGGCCCGAGCGGCTCGCCCTTGGGCCGGTCATCGCCAAGACTCTCGCCCTTGACGATGTAGTAGATCATTTCCGAGATGAGCGTCGCATGATCGCCGATCCGCTCGAGATTCTTGGCGATGAACAGGAGCTCCGCGCCCTGCCCGATCAGGCGGCTGTCCTCGACCATGTAGGTCACGACCTCGCGGAAGATCGCGTTGTACATCTCGTCGATCTCCACGTCGCTGTTCCAGATCTGCACGGCAAGATCGACATCGCGCGCCGCATGGGCGTTCAGCACGTCGGAAAGCTGGGTGAGGACCTCACGCCCCATGCGGACCACCGAGCTCGTGAGCTTGATCGGCTGCGCATTCGCCAGCGGCATGCCGCGCTTGGCGATGTTCTTGGCCAGATCGCCGATCCGCTCGAGCGTGCCCGCGATCTTCATTGCCGCGATCAGCACCCGCAGATCCACCGCCACCGGCTGGCGCAGGACGATGACACGGATGACCGCCTCCTCGATCTTGCGCTCCATCGCGTCGATGTCGCGATCGCGCTCGATCACCTTCCGCGACAATTCCATATCGCTGGTCTGGACCGCCCGGAGCGCGTCGGCGAGGACCTCCTCGGCAAGGCCGCCCATCTCGGAGATATACGCCTGGATCTGGGTCAGATCCTCGTCAAAGGCGGAAACAATATGCGTCATTTCAATTCCCCGGACCACTGCGGCAGGCCCTCGGTGAAGCCTCTCCGCACCTGTGCTCGTATATGGGGGGAACGACGTGGCAGCGACAGTTTTATGAAGTTTCCGTGACTCCGGCGGCATCATTCCGTGTGTCCACGGCAGTTCCCCCCGGCAGCCAGATCGTGAACTGACTGCCCTTGCCCACCGTGGAGGTGATTTCGAGCCGCCCCTCGTGCCGGTTCAGGATATGCTTGACGATGGCAAGCCCCAACCCCGTCCCGCCCTTGTTCCGGCTCTGTGTGGTGCTCACCCGGTAGAACCGTTCGGTGAGCCGCGACAGATGTTCGCGCGGAATGCCGGGCCCGGTATCCTCGACGACGATGCCCACCCGGTTCGGATGCGCAGGCGAGGCAGGCGCCTGCCGCACGCATACGCGCGCACCCGCGCCGGAATATCTGATGGCGTTCTCGACGAGATTGGAAAAGACCTGGCAGAGCAGGTCGCGATCCCCTGGCACGATCCGCGCCCCGGGCAGATCGACATCGAGTTCCACCCCTTCCGCCTCCGCCAGCGGCCGCAGCGCGCTCGCGGCCTCGGCTGCAAGCTCGTCCAGCGAACACGGCTCCATCGGCCGCACGTGCTGGTGAAGCTCGATCCGGCTCAGCGACATCAGATCCTGGATCAGCCTCTGCATCCGCAGGGCCTCGCGGGTCATCGCGGCGAGAAACCGCTCGCGCGCCTCCGCGTCGTCGCGGGCGTGGTGCTGCAGGGTCTCGAGATATCCGAGGATCGAGGCAAGCGGCGTCCGGAGTTCATGGCTCGCGTTGGCGACGAAATCCGTCCGCAACCGCTCCATGTTCCGGATCTCGGTCCGGTCCTCGACCCGGACGATCAGCCGCGCCTGATCGAGGGCCGCCGCCTGCGGAAACGGAGCGAGCTGTGCGGAATAGACCCGCTCGCGCCCCGGGCTCGAAGCGAAGGTCAGGTGCCGGGCAACGTTGTCCTCGAGTGATGCTGCCACCGCCTGGACGAATTCCGGGGTACGGAAGACATGCGAATAATGGGTGCCGATCCTGAGACGCGGCAGGATGCTGCGTGCCTCACGCGATGCAAGCAGCACCCGGCCATTCCGGCCGAGGAGAAACAGGCCGACCGGTGCGGCCTCGAGGAAGGCGGAAATGGGGTCCTCGCTCGCCGCGCTGTCGTGCGCGCGCGTTTCCGGCGCCACCGCCGGCACCTCGTCCAGCCTGCGCACGAGGAACGACAGGGCGAAGGTGCCCAGCGCCGCGGCGAGAACGCCGGCCACGAGTGCCCCCATTGCCGAACCACCCGCCCCGATGGCGGCCAGCGCGGCGCCGGCACCGGCAAGGCCATTCAGCAGACCCGCGCCGAGAATCACTCGGCGTGTGGTGGAAAGAAACGAACGACCACGATCCTTCATTCACGGCATCCGGCCGCACTGGGCCGTCATGGATTGATCAGCCATCGCTGATCCCGGTGGCTCCGGGCGCCGGGTCATCGACCGCGGACGGATCAGGACTGCCCGTTTCCCGAGCCGTTGCCGTTGGCCCGCTCCTCGTCAGAACGGCGGAGCAACTGATCCATCATCCTCGACGGCTGATCGCAGCCGGCCGAGCCCACCACCCGGGCAGGCACGCCGGCCACCGTGGTGCAGGGCGGAACCTCCTCCAGCACCACCGATCCTGCGGCGATCCTGCTGCAGTTGCCGACGCGGATATTGCCTAGCACGGCTGCGCCGGCGCCGATCAGCACGCCATCGCCGATCTTCGGATGCCGGTCGCCGTCCTCCTTCCCGGTCCCGCCGAGCGTGACCGAATGCAGCATCGAGACATTGTCGCCCACGACCGCGGTCTCGCCGATCACGATCGAATGCGCGTGGTCGATCATGATGCCCCGGCCAAGGCGTGCTCCGGGATGGATATCGACGCCGAAGACCTCCGAGGTGCGCATCTGGACGTAATAGGCAAGGTCCGGACGGTTGTTGGTCCAGAGCCAGTGGCCGATCCTGTATGCCTGAAGGGCAAGGAAGCCCTTGAAGAAGAGGAGTGGCTGCAGATAGCGGTGGCAGGCCGGATCCCGCTCATAGACCGCGAGGATATCCGCCCTTGCGCTCAGGCCGAGGTCACGCGACGAGTCGTAGGCCTCGTCCGCGATCTCGCGCAGGCTCAGTTCGCTCATCTCCGGGGAGACCAGCTTCTGCGCGATCCGGAACGACAGCGCCCGTTCCAGCTCCTCGTGGTAGAGGACGGACGCATGCACGAGGCTCGCGAGGAACGGCTCGTTCGCGGCCAGCTCTTCCGCTTCCCTGCGGATCCGGCTCCAGACCGGATCGAGATTCGTCACTTGCATCATCTGCCTGGCCATCCGCCGTCTCCGTTCTGGCGTATCGCGGCCATCCTTTAGATCAGCAATCGCCGCCAGGCCACCCCATCAGACCGCACGGGGTACCCGGATCTCGATGTAGTGCAGTGCAAGCCGGATGACACCACCCGAAAGCGCGCCGCCCACTCCGGAAATCAGGAGCGGGGTCGGCGAATAATAGGCAAGCGGCGATCCGGTGAGTCCGATCACGTAGGAATTGAGGCCGATGCCGAGGCCCGACCCGTAGCGGTTGTCCGATTCCGGCACGCCCAGTTTCCACGACGCGAGGCCGGTTCCGGTCATGGGCACCACCACGCGCCCGGTCACCCCGAGGACAAGCGCAGGCGCCGGCAGGGTGAAAGCCGTCAGGTTGGTCGCTCCCGGCGTGACCACATGCTCGTGCTCCGTGACCAGCCACTGCGAAGCCGACCCTCCCGCACCGAAGGTGACCGCGCCCTCGATCCAGTCCGCGCCGTCGAAGGTCCGCATGAGCCCGGCCTGCGCGTCCCAGGCCTTCCATCCCGCCTGCGGCGTGGTGAAGAGCCAGCCGCCGTTGACGAAGGTCGCGATCTCGCCCGACCGGCCCGACCATGCTCCCTCCGCATGCGGCGGAACCGCATAGCTCTCTCCCGGCAGCGGGGAATCTGGCGGCACCTGCAACGTGAAGGAGCTCAGCCTCAACTGCGCGAAGGCGTCGAGCTTGGCCAGTGCCTCGTTGACCGTCACATGTTTCTGTGCCTGCGACGGCATGACCAGCGGAAGGCGGAGCTGGGCGGTCTCACTCATCGATGACAATCCTCTGATACGGTCCTGCACCGAAGCGGGCGGAAACCTGCGCGACCTCCACGGCGAAGGGCCGGGACAGCCCGTCGGCGACCTGAAGCGCATGCGGATAGGTAAAGGCGGTATCGGAAAGGTCCGCCGTGCGGATCGTCCGGCCGGAGGCGATGATCCTCAGGTGGAACATCAGGCTCTCCTCTCCCACCGGTATGTCGAGGCCATCCCAGCGATCCGCCTCGACCCGCCCGCGGCGGATCCAGGTCACGGTGAGGCTGCCATCGCCGCCCCACGCCGCCCTGAGATGAACCGGCCGGTAGGGACGCAGCCCCGCGCCCGTCGCCCAATGTACCCGATGGACGTAGCTGTCGTCGCTGTAGGGCCGATCGGCGGGGCCGATGCGGTAATGCCGGTCGGTTCCCCGCAGCTCCGGCGCCATCTCGACCTGGACGAGCGCCCCGTCGAGCAGGATGAAATCGGCCTCTGCCGGCCATTCCTGCGGCATGAAGGCGTCCGTTCCGGCCTGTCCGCGAAGAAGAAACCCGATCTCCCAGGTCCTCGGCCCCACCAGATGGGCATCGGCGAACTGGATGACCTCGGGCTCGCCGTCCCCGAGACGGATGGCCGCGGCATTGGCGCCCGCGAGCACGTCCTCGATCGAACGGCTCTCGAGCCTGCCGCGGTCGAGCTGCACCTTCACGCGGCCGCGCATCCACAGCCCCGGCGTTGCGGCCTGCAGCGGCTCGAGCAGCCTTCCCGTGACCGCGGGTCTCTCCACGACGCCGGCGAGCCGGTAATCGAAATCGCCATTGGCGGCGTAGACCGCCACCGGTCCCGCCCAGGGCTGCCTGAGCGCGGCGACATGCGGGGCATGGGGCTCCTCGGACCCCGTGAGCATCGGCAGGTCGAGGAACTCGACATGGACCGGCCCCGGCGCCACGACCGGCTCGTAGGGCGGCGGGCCCTCGTCCGGGATCCGGATCGCCGTCGCCTCGTCGATCCGGACCGCGGTCACGCGCCGCTCGGCATGCTCGTCCACGCGGTCGATCCGGAAGCTTTCCTCGATGCCCCGGCGCCGGATGCAGATCTTGTCCCCTGCGCCAAGCGACAGCATCGACGGCGGCAGCGCGAATTCGATCGTGTCCTGCGCCTGCCGCGCCTCGTGGAGCCAGCGTTCGGCCACGGCACGGGCCTCGCCCGGCGTCAGCACCACCTGCAGCGCCACCTCATGCGTCACCGGCTCCGCCGCATCCGCCGCGATCGCATCGACGGTTCCGGCCCGGTAGTCGCGATCGGCATGGCTGAAGCCGAATGCCACCCGCGATGGCGCCTCGAAGGGCGCCGACCGCACCTGGACGAGCCGCCCTTCCGCCCCGTCCACCAGCCGCTCGAGGTCGAGCGCGACCGGCGCGCGGGCATCCCTGGAGCGGAAGGCCAGCCGTGCCTCCTCGGCGACCACGTCAATCGCATGCGTGAGCATGAGCGGCTGGAGGCTCTGCCGCGCCGTCTCGATCCCGCTCACCAGGTAACCGGTGGCAAGCCCCCGCAGCTCCGCGACATCCGCATCACGGAAACCGCTCCGCTCGCAGATGTCGGCAACGATCGACGCGAGGCTCGGCCGTCCGATCCGGCCATTGAGCCAGTGCCCGCGCTCGTAGTTCGGTCCGTCCACCCACGTGTCGCTGCGCAGCGGAAAGTCCGGCCAGGGGCGCGCATCCCAGGCCCAGACGAAGCAGCGGCCGAGATCGACCATCCTCCCGCCGTAAATCTCCGACCAGGGATTGGCCTCCGGATCGCTCCAGTGCGCCATCATCGCGCGGATATAGGCGTGCTGGATCTCGTCGTCGCGCGAACCGTCGGAATGGTATGGCAGGAAGCTTTCCGACGACTTCGGATCGTGGAAGACATTCGGCTGGTTCGCGCCCTTGTCGACCGCCGGGCAGCCGTATTCCGTGAACCAGATCGGCTTCGAACGCGGCTGCCACGCGGTCGGCTCCGCCTGCCTCACGCCGCCGATGCGGTTGAAATGCGGCCGCTGCCACCAGTTGACGAGATCCTTGTAGCGGAAGACCCAGGGCTCGCCGTAGGCGCCGTCCTCGATCGGATGACGCTCCTGCCGCTCGCGCGCCCCGGCATCCGGATAGTACCAGTCATGGCCCTCGCCGCCCGCGACATTCGCGGCGAGGTAATCGACATTGTGAATCGAGCCGAATCCCGCGTCGAGGTGATCCTTCCCGTCACGCCAGTCGGCGAGCGGCATGTAGTTGTCGATGCCGATGAAATCGATCGCCTCGTCGGCCCACAACTCGTCGAGGTGGAAGAGGACGTCGCCCGATCCGTCCTGCGGATGATGTCCGAAATACTCCGACCAGTCGGCGGCGTAGCCGATCCGCACCTCCGGCCCGAGGATCTCCCGCACATCCGCCGCCAGTCGCCTGAGTGCCCGCACCGCCGGATAGGACGCGGCACCGTCGCGGATCTGCGTCAGGCTCCGCATCTCGGTGCCGATGCAGAAGGAGTCGACACCTCCCGCCGCGGCACAGAGGGCGGCATAATGGAGAATGAACCGGCGGTAGGTCCATTCGGCAGGGCCGGAGTAGCTGACACGCCCGTTCTGCACCGTGAAATGATGCGGCTCGGCGGTCCCGAAGAACTGCGCGACCTCCGCCGCCGCTGCCGGTGACTGGTCGGGAGAGCCCGGCACCCCCGGCGCCCGCGACAGGGTCATCCGCCCGCGCCACGGCACCGCCGGCTGCTCGCGCTCCGGTGCCCAGGGGTCCTCCTTCCCGTTGCCCGCGATGATGTCCATCAGGATGAACGGGTAGAACATCACCGCCTTGCCCGCCGCCTTCAGATGGCGGATCGCCTGCACCACCGTCGTATCTGCCGGTGTGCCGCCGAAGAGCGGCCGTCCGTCGAGACGCTGGATGACGCGGGCGCCAGAACGGTCGACCCCGGCGACGTTCCAGCGAACCGGCTCCCCGTCCTGGAGGTTCTGCTCGACCGCCGGGTAGAGCGGACACTGGCCGATCCGCAGATCGTCGCCGAACCAGCTCACGACGAGCGACACCGCCTCGCATCGCGGCAGCTCCGCCTCCATCTGCTCGAGCGAGGCCACGACATCCGGCACGCCGCGGTCGTTGTTGACATTGACGACCACGCTGTCACCGCGCGCGCGGTTGATCGTCACCGGCACCGTCGCGAGCGCGTATTCCCCGGTCCCCGGCACCAGCGCCACCCCGCGCACGTCGAGTGCGGCCGGCGCGACGCCTTTCCCCTCCACCTGCGGCCGGCGGAAGACCTCGAAATTGAACTGCGGAATCCGGTTCCCGTAGGGCGTGAGATCGAGGTCCTCGATGACCACGTAGGCGGTGCCCCGGTAGGCCGGCGCCGCCTCCGCGCCCTCGATCGCCGCGATCAGCGGATCGGGAAGCTGATCCTCCGTGCCCGGATGGAGCCGCCAGTTGAGGCTCGACTGCGCGACCGGCTGTCCGTCCGCCCAGATCCGTCCGATCCGGTAGACCTCGCCCTCGCAGAGGGCGACCGCGATGCTGATCGAGTAGCTGTAGCGCCTGACGCTCTGGCCACCGCGTCCGCCCTTGCCGCCCACGTCCTCGCGCGCGACCGATTCCGAGAACCGGCTCGACCAGATGAGCTGCCCCGCGAGCCGGACCCGCCCGTAGCAGCGCGGCAGGCCCGCGCCCTCGCTCGACCCCATGATCCGGAGCCGGTCCACCCGTCCGGTCTCGACCGGCGCCGAGCCCGCACCGAGCAACCGCTGGTCGATCACCGAACCGAGCGTCGCGCCCACCGCCTTGCCGAGCGCCATCGCCGAGAGGCCGACAACCGACCCGCCGATGCCGCTGCCGAAGGCCGCGCCCGCCGCGGAGAGAACTAGCGTTGCCATCCGTGTCTCCTGCCGATCCTGAAGGCGCCCGCGATCCGCCGCCGCCAGGCGGGCGTGAGCGGCGATTCGACGACGCCGTGGCCGCTGTAGGCGTGGATGAGGCTGGGCTCTCCCGCCGCTCCCTCCGCGAGGATCCCCATGTGCTTGGCGACCCCGCCCTCGATCATCCGCAGCACCAGCACGTCCCCTGGCTCCGCCTTGGCGGGATCGATCCGAGTCATGTGCCGCGCCGCCGCCGCCAGCAGCCGCTCGACCCGATCGGTCTCCGACCAGTCCGGCGTGTAGGGCGGCACCGCCTCCGGCTCCTCGCCGTAAAGCTCGCGCCAGATGCCGCGCACGAGGCCGAGGCAGTCGCTCCCCGACCCGCGGCAGCTCGCCTGATGGACATAGGGCGTGCCGATCCAGTCGCGGGCGAGTGCCACGATCCGCGCGCCCGTCACCTCGTCACCGCACACGGCTCGAACCATCATGCACCTTGCCGCTCCTCGGGTAGGCCACCACCCAGTCCTCGCCCGGAACATGAGGGAATCCCCGGAAGTTGAGGAAATTTCCGAACTTCTCGCGGCAGGTCTCCGCGCGGCGATCGCAGCCGGCGGTGACAGCGATCCGGTCTCCCGGCCCGGGCACGAAGGCAGGCTCGGCCGCGAGCGCGAGCACCCGTCGCCCGTCGGCAAGCAGGTCCTGCCGCACCGATCCGCTCAACCCGGCATTGCGGCCGCTCTCCCAGCGCAGGTTCCCGCCCGCGAACCAGGCCGTCGGGAAGTCTCCCGCCTCGGCCAGCACGATCCGGGCGGGTCCCTCCACCGCGGCAACGGCCGTCACGTGGCGGTAGCGCGGATCGTCGAGATCGACGCCGCATTTCCGGTCACCCACCACGCGATCGCAGAACGGCGTGATCGACCGCCCGACCGCGACGTTCAGCGCGTCGCCGAGGCCCCGGAGCTCCGCCTCGAACGAGGTCTCGGTACGGCGGATCTCGCCGATGCTGCCCCGGAAGAGATGCACCCGGAGCTCGGGATCACGCCAGTCCACGAGCCAGTGATCGACCCGCGCCCCGTCATAGCGGCCCGCCCGCAGATCCTCCTCGCTGATGCCCTCGTCCGCGAGCGCGCCCACCGCCTGGGCGTTGTCGACGCTCAGCCCGTTGCCGGTCTGGAGCGCGGACGCATCGAGGCCGGTCCCGGCGCGGAACTCCGTCCCCTCGAACGCCAGCGGCCGGTCGTGATCGGTGAACCCCATCACCACGCCGTCCTTGCGCGTCACCCGCCAGCAGCGGCAGAGGGTGGTCGCGCCGCCATCGAGGCGCGCCTGCAGGAGCGGATCGATCCGGCGCATCAGACACGCACCTCGATGACCGGGATCGACGGGATCTCGCCCGCCGACAGGCTCGCGAGACTGGCGGTGATCCGGTCGGTATCGAACCGCACCGGCACGTCGAACTCGAACCCGGCGGTGATCGCCGCGCCGGCCGGCGCAGGTTCGGCAAGCATCACCTGGCCGGTGGCGTGATCGACGCCGAAGGCCGCCGGCGGCAACTCCACCCCGCCCACCGCCACCCGCACGCTGCCCTCGACCGGCTTCACCACCGGCCGCTCATAGGCGGCGGGGCCGGAGCGATAGGTCTTGCGCAGGGTGAAGACGGTACGCGCGCCATCCCCCGTGCCGATTTCCTGATCATGGGCAGAGGGCTGCGCCGAGGGGAGGCAGGACCGGTAATCCGTCCAGTCCTTCCAGCGGAAACCGTAGAGCTGCCCCTGCCGGGCCTCGAAGAAGGCGATGACCGCCGCAAGATCGTCGAGCGACCGCACCCCGAGGCCGGCGTCGTAGCGCCGCCGCGAATGCGCCCAGGGGCTGTTGCGCTCCTCGAACCCGTTCGAGAGGGTGACGATCTCCGTCCGCCGCTCCGGCCCGCCGCTCGATCCCATCGACAGCGCGGCCGGAAACCGGACCTCGTGGAAATTCATGACTGCCTCGCTTCAGAGATTGCGGTTGCCGCGCTGGATCACCCGGCCGAGATCGGCGGCGATCTGGCTGCGCGAGCGCCGGAAGCTCTCCACATCCGGCGTCGTCACGTTCATCGTCACGTTCACCGAGGGCGTGCGCCCGCCGCCTGCCCGGACGCCGAGGCTTCCGTCCGCGCCGCGCGCAAGCGGCAGGATCGCCTCGGGGCCCGCCTCGCCCATGAGGCCGGTCCCGCCCCGCATCGGGAAGGCGACCGGCCGATCGACCACGCCTCCCTTCGCGAAGGCCTGCACCCGGCCCGCGCTGACCACGCCCCCGGCGGCGAAGGGCAGCAGACCCGCGAGGAGACCCTGCATTCCGCCACCGAGGGCCGAGCCGAGCGCGCCCTGCACCGGCTTCATCGCCTGGTTCAGCACCGCCCCGCTCACGGACTGGCCGATGCCGCGCAAGGCATCGCCGATTCCCCTGCCCTCGAAGATGATCCCCTCGAAGGCCGAGCGGATCGACGCGCTCACCGAGCGCGACATGCCCGAGGCCTCGCGGCCCGTGTCGCGCAGACTGCCGCCCACGCCCTCGAGCTCGCGCCGGAAGGCCCCGGTCACGCCCTCGAGCCCTGCAAGCGTGCTCTCGAGCCCGAGGAATCCGGCCTCGACCCGGCCGAGTTCCGCCTCGTAATCCGCCATCTCACGCCTCTTTCTTGGGGCTGGCCGGCTGGTCCGGGAACCGCGCCATCAGCGCCTCGAGCCCGGGCCGCGTCAGCCCCGCGCCGCCCCGGTCATCGATCCCCGACATCAGCATCAGCTCGGCCGGCGTCAGTTCCCAGAATTCCGCCGGCCTGAGCCCGATCTCCACAAGGCCGAGCCGCAGCAGCCGGCCCCAGTCGATCCTCTTCACTCCTCCCCGCCCTCCTCCGGGAGCGAGAAGGTGAGTTTCAGGAGTCGCGCCGCCGCCTGCGCCGCGGCGAGCGGCCCACCGTCGATCCGCTTCTCGAGAAGCTCGCCCTCGCTGATCCGCCAGCCGCCGCCATTGAGCCCCGCCGTGATCAGGGCGATCAGGTCCTGCACCCGGAACTTGCCCTGTTCGAACCGCCCGATCATCTCGAGAAGCGAATCCGACTCGAGCCGCGCCTCGAGCTCGGCAAGCGCGCCGAGGGTGAGCCGCATCACGCGCGGCACCCCCTCGATGGTAAGCGTGACCTCGCCCCGGAAGGGATTGGCCATCAGAGCGCCTCGAATCCGACCGCACCGGCCGAGGCAAGCGCGAGTTCATAGACCGCCTCGCCATCATGCTGGCCGGAATATTCGAGGCTGGTGATCTGGAACGGCCCCTCGATGGTGCCGAAATCCGGGATGATCACCCGGATCACCGGGATCTCGCCCGCGAAGAAGATCGCCCGCATCCGCTCGTCCGTCGCCTGGTCGCGGAAGACCCCGGAGCCCGAGATCGAGGCGCTGCGCACCCCCGCCCCGGCGAGGAGTTCGCGCCACCGCCCCGGGCTCTCGAGCGTCGTGACCTCCACCGTCTCCGCGTTGAAGGTGATCCGCGTGGCCCGCAGACCCGCGACCGTCTCGAACGACCCGTCTCCGGTCATGTCGAGCTTGATGAGCAGGTCCTTGCCTCTCTGCGCCGCCATTCTTCTCTCCTCGCCAACCGTTCAATCGTCCTCGTCGAGCACCGCCCGGAAGCGGAGCGACACCCGCCGCCTCTCCGGCGCCCGGCTGCGCTCGGCCTTCGCCCGGAGGAATCTGAGCGACACGAGCCTGCCGCCCGCGACCTCGAGCGGCGCATCGATGAGCGCCGCGCAGATCGCGGCCGCGATCCGTTTCGGCCTGTCGAACCCCTCGCGGCCCGAATGCACCGTCACGTCGAAATCGTGGATCGCGCCCTCGCTCGTCTTCGTGGTCCAGGGTCGCGCCGTCTCCTCGCCGATCGTCACGTGATCGGCGGCTTCCTCCTCGGCCCCGAGCCCGAGCGGCGCGTCATGGATCCGCCCGCCCACCAGCTCGCGTAGCGACGCATCCCCCGCGAGCCGCGCGTAGACCGCCGCCTGCAGTCCGGCTCCCAACGCATAGGTCACGGCCGTACCCTCTCCTCCGCCAGGATCTCGAGGTACCGCCCCGCCGGATCGGCCTCCGCCACCGTCAGGATGTCGAAGACCCGTTCGCCTTCCCGGAACCGCTGGTCGGGCCGCGGCCGCGATGGGGCCCCGACCGGCGCGCCCCGGACCACGATCCGGCAGGTTACCCGCGCATGCGGCCCGGCCGCCACGAAATCCTCGCGCCCCGTGCGTGCCTTCACCTCGGCCCAGAGTGCCCCGAGCGGCTGCCAGCTCACGTCGAAGCCGCCCGACCCGTCGGCGGTGTTCACCCGCTCCTCGAGGACGAGCCGCCGCCGCAGCTGCGGCCGCCTCATGCGATGCCTCCGCCCACCCGGAGCGTCCGGTAGGCCTCGAGCAGCACGAGGACCCCGAACGGCATCGTGCCGGCGCGTTCGGCGGACTCGGCGCGGTTCTCGTGGTAATGCGCCGCGAGCAGGAACACCGCCTGCCGCAGGTCGGCGGGTACCGCCTCCCAGTCGCCGAACCCGGCGCGGAAGCGGATCTCGGCGCGGCCGCCCTGCGGGATCCGCGGCGGCACCGCGCTCTCCCGCCAGACGAGCCGCGGCCGGGCACCGTCATGGACGAGGCTCCAGCCGGCGGACGCCATCTCGGTCTCCGCGCCGTCGGCGCCGACGAGGACGACCGAGTCCACCGCGATGACCGGCGCGACCGGCAGCACCTGGCTTCCCTCGCCGCGCCATCGCGCCACCTTCCAGACGAAGCTCCGCTCGAGGAGCGCCCGCCCGATCCGCGCCTCGATCGCCGCCATCGCCGCGCGCAGGCAGAGCTCGAGCACCTGATCCTCGGCGCCATCATCGGCAAATCCGGTGCCCAGCCGCAGATGCTCGGCAAATGCGCGCACCGGCACGGCCGCAAGGGGCGGCGCGCTCAATTCCGTCAAGATCATGATGTCTCCCACAAGAAGAGGGCGGCACGCCGGATGCGGCGGCCGCCCGAAGCACACCCCCGCCCGCCCGGGCGGGGGAGGAGCAAGGCTGGAATGCGGGGGTGTGCCGGGGCCGGAGGAAGCCTGCCCTCCGGCCTTTCACGACGTCCGTAACCGGAGCGATCCGCCCGGTCTCAGCTCGCCGCGAATTTCAGGAGCTTGATCGCCGCGAAGTCGGAAATGTCGCCGCCCACGCGCTTGGTCGCGTAGAAGAGGACATAGGGTTTCGCCGAGAAGGGATCGCGCAGGATCCGCAGATCCGGCCGCTCCGCGATCGTGTAGCCCGCGCGGAAATCGCCGAAGGCGACGGCATAGGCGCCGTGGGCGATGTCGGGCATGTCCTCGGCGATCAGCACCGGGTAGCCCATCAGCCGCGCCGGCTCTCCCGCGGCGAGGCCGTCTGTCCACAGGAACCGGCCGTCGGCATCCTTCATCTTCCTGACCGCGCCGGCGGTCTTCGAGTTCATCACGAAGGAGGCATTCGCCCGGTACCGCGCACCGAGCGCATAGACGAGATCGACGATCGCATCCGCGGGATCGGTGGCGGAGAAATCCCCCTCCACCCCGGTCGGCACGTACCCGAGGCTGCCCCAGTCCCAGAGGTCGTTGTCGATCTTGGGATAGGTGAGGAAACCCTTCGGCTTCTCGTCGCCGTCGCCGGAGATGAAGGCCGCCGCCTCGGCGCGCGAGAACTTGTCGGCGATCCGCTGCGCGAGCCAGCCCTCGACGTCGAAGGCCGTGTCGTCGAGGAGCCGCTGCGAGGCCTTCGGCATCGCCGCGAGCTCATGGAGCGGGATGGTGATCCGGTCCACCTGCGGCGTCGAGGTCTCCGGCTGCGCCGCCGTCTCCGAGGCCCAGCCCGCGCCGATCTCGGTATGATCGACGAGCACGTCGAACTGGGTCGCCTCCACCGTCACCACGTTGGCGATTGCCCGGATCGAGGCGGAGGAACGCAGCACGCTGGCGATCTCGGCCGCCGTCTGCGGGTCGACGAGATAGCCGCCCTCGGCCGCCACCTGGGTGTTGAGCGCCTTGCCCTCCAGCGGAAGATGCCGGAGCCCGTCATCGTCGCCCGAACGCAGATAGGCGGCGAAGGCCTTCTTGTGCGGAGCCAGGTGATCGACCGCGCCCGCGAGCGGCGGGCGGGTGGCGGCGATGGTCTTGCGGTCGAGCATGGCGATCTGGCTTTCCGTTTCCTTGAGCTTCGTCTTGATCTCGGTCTGGAACGCCTTGAACTCGCCCAGGAAGCCGGCGATGGCGTTCTTGACCTCGAGAGCCGGGCTCTCCGCCCGCGTCTTGGCTTCGGCTGTGGTCATCCTCTGATCCTGTGTTTGAAAACCCGGCCGGCTCACGCCAGCATTTCCCTCGCGTCACGGAAGGCCTCCGCAAGCTCCCGGACAAGATCGACCCCGGTCTCGGCCTGCACCCGCGCCTCGGGAAGCATCGGGAAGGTGACGAGCGACACCTCCCAGAGATCGATCTGGCAAAGGCGCCGGACGCCGGACGCCTTCTCCGCCCTGACGGTGCGATAGCCGATCGAGAGACCGTCGATCGCGCCCGCCTCGAGGAGCGCCTTCGCCTCCCGTCCCGCCTGCACCTCGAGGAGGAGCCGCCCCTTCACGTAGAGGCCCCTTCCGTCCTCGCGTACCTCGTCCCAGACGCCGATCGGCCGCGTCGGGTCATGCTGCCAGAGCATCTTCACCCGCTGCCCGGCCGCGGCGAGACGGGCGAGCGACGCCGCATAGGCGCCGCGCTCGACCACGTCCCCGCCCTGGTCCTCGGCGCCG
>JAJUJF010000111.1 GCA_029265455.1 Paracoccaceae bacterium
CCTCCGGCCGGTCGGGCGCCGGCGCGGACGGGGTGACGAGCGTCGCCACATCCTCGCGCGGCGGCTCGGGCACCGGGGCTGTGGGCGTGGCGGGGGATGGTTCGGGCGGGGACGCGGGTGCCACCTCGGCCACCTCGGGCTGGGGTGCCGGCTCCGGCTCGGGTTCGGGTTCGCGCTCGGCTTCCGCCTCGGCAGGCTGCGGGCGCGGCCGCGCCTGGGGCGCCGGCACGGGGCCGAGCGGCGCCGGCGCGGACATCTGCGCGGCCTCGAACTCCTCGGCGGTGATGAAGGTCACATCCGTCACCGCGAGCGGTGGCTCGGAACGCTCCCTCAGCCATGGCAGGTTCACCAGCGCCGCGAGGATCAGCACCGCATGGGCGGTTCCGGAGACGAGGACGCCCGTCCGCATCGTTCCCCGCCTCAGTTCCCGAGCCCGTCGAGACGCGGGCCTCCCTGCTCGGTCACGAGGCCGATCGAACGGAAGCCGCTCGCGTTGAGCGCCCCCATCACCTGCATCACCGTCTCGTAGGAAATCGCGCCATCCGCGCGCAGGTAGACCCGGTCGGTCTCCCGCTCCGCCGCGACCGAACGCAGGAGCGGTATCAGCCGCTCGCGCTCCACCTCGGAATTCTGGACAAGGATGCGCCCGTCACCCGCAAGCGCGATCGTCAGCGGCTCCTCCCGCTCGCTCGGCAGCGCCGTGGCGGCCGTTTTCGGCAGCTCGATCGGCACGCCGACGGTGAGGAGGGGTGCCGCCACCATGAAGATGATCAGGAGCACCAGCATCACGTCGACGAAGGGCGTGACGTTGATCTCCGACATCGGCCGCGATGCGCGCCGCCGGCGCCGCCTGCCCTCGCCCCGGATCACGCCGGTCCCCATGTCAGGCCGCCTCGTCGAGCTGCCGCGACAGGATCAGGGCGAATTCGTCGGCGAAGCCCTCGTGCATGCCGATAACCGCCTCGGCCTCGCCGTTGAGCTTGTTGTAGAAGATCACCGCCGGGATCGCGGCGAGAAGGCCGAGGCCGGTCGCAAGCAGCGCCTCGGCGATGCCCGGCGCCACCACCGCGAGGTTGGTCGACTGCTGGAGGGCGATCTCCTCGAAGGCGTGCTTGATGCCCCAGACCGTGCCGAAGAGGCCGATGAAGGGGGCGGTCGAGCCGACGGTGGCAAGGAAGCTCAGCCCGCGGTTCAGCCCCTCGGCCTCGCGCTCGATCGCCACGTTCATCGCCCGGTCGATCCGCGACTGCGCGCCGGGGATGAGACCGCCGCTCGGCCGGTGCGAGCGTCGCCACTCGGTCATCCCGGCGACGAACACGCGTTCCGCTCCGTTCGCCGGATCGGCGCTCACCCGCTCATACACCGAATCGAGAGGCTCGCCCGACCAGAAGGTGTCCTCGAACTCGCGCGCCTGCGCCCGGGCCTTCCGGAGGTCGAGATGTTTCTGGATGATGATCGCCCAGGACCAGAACGATGCCGCAACCAGCAGGATCATCACGAGCTTGACCGTGAAGGTTGCCCGCAGGAAGAGCGCCCACAGGGAAAAATCGATCTCCTGCGCCGCGGCGAGTGATTCCATTTCCATTCGCTATCCGCTCGACTGTCCCGGAAAGATATGCTCCGGCCCCGGGATGGTTCTGCCTGCCCGGATCGCCCGGGCGTCTCTTCTGCCTCGGGCCGCGTCTTGTCCTGCGCGGCTCGGGTCCCACTATATCCCAATCCGCCGGGGTTGTGCTTAAATATCCGTGATCTGTCCAGTGCCGGATCAACCTGAGGGTGCAAGGGCGGACCTGACCTCCGCCGGCACCCGCACCGGACGGCCGTCACGGCCGAGACAGGCAAGCACCACGCGGGTTTCCGCCAGACAGGTCTCCTCCCGCCAGATGTCCTGACGCAGCACGAGACGGGCTCCGCGTGCGGCTTCGACGCGCGTCGTCACGCAGAGTTGATCCTCGAGGCGGGCGGAACGCAGGTAGCGCGCGCTCACCTCGCGGACCGCGAAGACGATGCCGACCCGCTCGCGGAGCTCCGTCTGCCGGATGCCCCGCGCCAGCAGCGCCTCGGTCCGCGCCCGTTCGGCGAATTTCAGGTAGTTGGCGAAATAGACGATGCCGCCGGCATCGGTGTCCTCCCAGTAGACCCGGAGGAAATGGCGATGGATCACGGTGTCTCCCGCCGCCGCAGGGCCTCCTTCCGCGCTCATGCGCCCGGATGGATGAGGCTCAGCGACCGGGCCGAGGCGTCGATCTCGCAGACATGGAGCCGGTTGCCGTCGCGGACATCGACCATCGCCCCGCCTTCTTCCGTGCTGCCGCGCCAGGTCGTCGTCACCGCCTCCGTGCCGCGACCGATATGGGCGGCGGTGGCCTCGGCGCAGGCCCGTTCCTGGCGGGTGCGGAGATCCGCATCCTCCTGCGCCTCGCTCCCGGTCCGGGCGGCGCATCCGGCAAGGCCGGCGACGAGAAGGACGGGCAGAAGACGCAGCATCAGACATTCCCTCGTTGACCACGCCGGATCATCCGGCCGATCGCCCGCGCCGTCAACGCCGGCGGCCGGGCCGCGCTCCCGGCTCACCCGTCGCCAAACAGGTCGCCGGTCCGGGCGTCCCGCGGCACCGCCAGCCCGAGATGCTGCCACGCCTTCCGCGCCAGCATCCTTCCCCGTGGCGTCCGCTGGATCAGTCCCTGCTGGAGCAGGAAGGGCTCGATCACCTCCTCGATCGCGTCCCGCGCTTCCGAAAGCGCCGCCGACAGCGTCTCGATCCCGACCGGTCCGCCGCCGTAATGCTCGGCAATCAGGGAGAGATACCGCCGGTCCGCGCCGTCGAGCCCGAGGTCATCGACTCCGAGCCGGGTCAGCGCCCGGTCGGCAATCGCCTGCGTCACCCGCCCGTCGCCCTCGACCACCGCGAAATCCACGACCCGCCGCAGGAGCCTTCCCGCGATCCGCGGCGTCCCCCGCGCCCGCCGCGCGATCTCCCACGCCCCGTCCGGCTCAGCGACCGCTCCCATCAGCCGCGCGCCACGCTCGACGATCCGGACGAGTTCGGCAACCTCGTAGAATTCGAGCCGCGTCGGAATCCCGAAGCGGTCGCGAAGCGGTGTCGTCAGCAGCCCGAGCCGCGTCGTCGCGCCCACCAGCGTGAAGGGCTGGAGGTCAATCCGTACCATCCGCGCCGCCGGCCCCTCGCCGATGACGAGGTCGAGTTCGAAATCCTCGAGCGCGGGATAGAGGATCTCCTCCACTGCCGGATTCAGCCGGTGGATCTCGTCGATGAAGAGCACGTCGCGGGCGTCGAGATTGGTGAGGATCGCCGCGAGATCCCCGGCCTTCGCCAGCACCGGCCCGGAGGTCATCCGGAAGTTCACCCCGAGCTCGCGCGCGACGATCTGCGCGAGCGTCGTCTTGCCGAGGCCGGGAGGGCCATAGAACAGCGTGTGGTCCATCGCCTGCCCGCGGTGCCGCGCGCTCTGGATGAACACCCGCAGATTGGCCTTCGCCGCCTCCTGGCCGACGAAATCCTCGAGGACCTGCGGCCGGAGCGCCCGCTCGGCATCCTCCGGCAGTTCCTCCGCTGTCAGCGTCCGGTCCGGCTGGGCCATGTCCTATCCTTTCGGCGCAAGCTGGCGCAGCGCCGCCCGGATCAGGCCGGCCGCATCCGCCTCGGGCGCGGCCCCCGCCGCCTCCGCCACCGCCGACGCTGCCTCGCCCTGGCCATAGCCGAGGTTGAGAAGCGCCGACAGGGCATCGGCCGCCGCCTGGGCCTCCTCCCCGCCCCCGGCCGGGACCGCGACCGGCGGCTCGCCCGCAATCCCCGCCTCCGCGGCATCCGCCGGCAGCGCGGCCCTTGCCGTTCCCGTCGCCGGCCGCGCGCCGGCCGCCCCCATCGCCATCAGCGTCGGCGCCCGGTTCTTCAGCTCCCGCACCACCCGCTCCGCGAGCTTCGGCCCGACCCCCGGCGCCTGTCGGATCGCGGTGACATCGCCGAGCGCCACCGCCCGGGCCACGCCCTCCGCCCCGAGAACGCCGAGAATGGCCAGCCCCGCCTTGGCGCCGACACCCTGAACGGTGGTGAGCAGCCGGTGCCACTCGCGCTCGGCCAGCGTGGTGAAGCCGTAGAGCTGGAGCAGGTCCTCGCGCACGACGAGTTCGGTGAAGAGTGCGACCGGCGCGCCGGGCGGAGGCAGGGCCGCGAGGGTGCGCTCGGAGCAGAAGACGACATAGCCGACCCCCTGCACGTCGATCAGGACGTGGTCGGAAGCGCGATAATCGAGGAGTCCCGCGATCTTGCCGATCACCGCCCGGCCTCCGCGCGGGCCAGCGCCGCCTGAAGCCGGCCGCGGAACTGGACGTGATGCCCGTGGCAGAGGGCGATCGCGAGGGCATCGGTGGCGTCGGGTCCGGCGAGTTCGACGCCCGGAAGCTGCATCCGCACCATGTGGGCGACCTGGGCCTTGTCGGCATGGCCGACGCCGACGACCACCTTCTTCACCTCGTTCGGCGCGTATTCCGCCACCGGAAGCCCGGCGCGCGCCGGGACGAGCAGGGCGATGCCGCGCGCCTGTCCGAGCTTGAGCGTGCCGACGGCGTCCTTGTTGACGAAGGTCTTCTCGACGGCGGCAGAGGCCGGCGCGAACCGGGCGATCACCCCGGCGAGACCCTCGAAGATGGCGAGAAGGCGTTCGGCCAGATCGCTGCCCGTACCCTCGCAGACGCCGTTCGCGACATGGGCGGGGCGCCCGGAGTCGAGGTCGATGATGCCCCAGCCCGTGCGCCTCAAGCCGGGATCGATCCCGATCACACGCATCGGTTGTTCTTGTCCTTGCCTGCCCTCGCGCGCGAGCCTAGCACGAAACCGGAACATCCGCCAGCCGTCGCGCACGCCGGAGCACGAGCGCCGTCCAGCCTTCGGCATCGACCCGGTCGTGCCGGACGAAACCCCAGCCGCGGTAGACGGCCTCCACCCCCGCCGCCTGGCGCCGGAGAAGGCCCGAGAGGACCGCGACCCCGCCCGGCGCGACATGAAGCGCCATTTCCGGCGCAAGGCGTTTCAGCGGCGCGGCGAGGATATTGGCGGCAACGAGGTCGAAGGGCGCCTCCCGATGCAGCAGCGCATGGCGGAAACCGGCCGCCGTGACGCAGCGGATGCGGCCCGAGAGTCCGTTCGCGGCGACATTGGCACGCGCGGTCTCGGTGGCGATCGCGTCGATGTCCCCGGCGATCGCCCTGAGCGGCCAGAGCCGGCAGGCGGCCATCGCCAGCACACCGGTGCCGCCCCCGATATCGGCCATCGAGGCGAAGCCGCGCCCCGTGCGCGCGAGGCGGTCGAGCGCGATCAGGCAGACCCGCGTCGTCGCATGATGGCCCGTGCCGAAGGCGAGCGCCGCCTCGATCTCGAGCCCGATGCGGTTCGGCGGAATCCGCGCGCGGTCGTGGCTGCCGAAGACGGTGATCCGCCCGGCATGGACGGGAGAAAGCCCGGCGCGGACCTGGGCGAGCCAGTCGCGGCTGCCGACGGGGGCGACCGAGAAATCGGCCGCGTCATGGGCACGCGCGACGAGCATGAGCGCCGTCTCGTCGGGCCGCCCGTCGAAATAGGCACTCACCTCCCACAGGCCCGTGCCGTCATCGCGGTCATGGGCGCCGGTCACGGTGGGAGCGGGATCGATCTCCTCCAGCGCCGCCTGCAGCGCGGCGGCGGCACCGGCACCCTCGATCGCGGTCACGGCATGGAACAGGGTCATGGGCGCAGGCTCCGGCAGGGGTCGCTCACGCGCTTACGGGACGGTCACCGGACGGGTCAAGCGCCGGCGCTCAGCCGGTGCTCGCGACACCGGCCGGACAGGTGACGCCGGTGCCGCCCACGCCGCAGTAACCGCCGGGATTCTTTGCAAGATACTGCTGGTGGTAGTCCTCGGCGTAGAAGAAGGGTGGTGCCTCGCGGATCTCGGTGGTGATCGGGCCGAAGCCTGCCGCCGTCAGCCGCGGCTGGAAGGCGTCGCGGGAAGCTTCCGCCGCGCGGCGCTGCTCCTCGTCGAAGACGTAGATCGCGGAGCGGTACTGCGTGCCGACATCGTTCCCCTGCCGCATGCCCTGCGTCGGATCGTGACCTTCCCAGAACACGCGCAGAAGCGCCTCGTAGCCGATCACCGCCGGATCGAAGGTGACGAGGACCACCTCGGCATGGCCGGTCCGGCCGCTGCAGACCTCCTCGTAGGTGGGATTCGGCGTCTCGCCGCCCGCATAGCCTGCTGCCGTCACCCAGACCCCGGGGAGTTTCCAGAACATGCGTTCGACGCCCCAGAAACAGCCCATGCCGAACATCGCCTGCTGCATCACCTCCGGATGCGGTCCCTTGAGCGGGCGTCCGCTGACGAAATGGCGCTCGGCGGTCGGGATCGGGTCGGGGCGACCCGGGAGCGCGGTGCCGGGGGCGGGCATTTCCGCCTTCTTCATGAGACCGAAGAGCATGGGGAACCTCGCTTGGCTGCCGGGATCCAATCTATGCCGCGCGCCGGAGATGCCAAGTCTCGGGCCGGATGACCGCATCCGTCCGGCTCCCGGAATCGAGAAGGGCCGCGCCTTCCGGCACGGCCCCCGCATCGTTCTGCCGCAACGGCCCTTACGCGTTCTGCGCGTAGAACTCGACGACGAGATTCGGCTCCATCTGCACCGGATAGGGCACGTCGGAGAGCGTCGGGGTGCGGACGAATTCCGCCGTCATCTTGTTGTGATCGACCGCGAGATAGTCGGGCAGGTCCCGCTCGGCGCTCGCAACCGCCTCGAGCACGAGGGCGAGCTGGCGCGAGCTTTCCTTGAGCGAGATGACGTCGCCTTCCTTCACGCGGTAGGAGGGAATGTTGACGCGGCGGCCGTTCACCTGGACATGGCCGTGGTTGACGAACTGGCGGGCGGCCCAGATCGTCGGCACGAACTTGGCGCGGTAGACGACGGCGTCGAGCCGGCGCTCGAGCAGGCCGATCAGCAACTCGCCGGTATCGCCGCGCTGGCGCTCGGCCTCGCGGTAGGTGCGCAGGAACTGCTTCTCGGTGATGTCGCCGTAATAGCCCTTGAGCTTCTGCTTGGCGCGGAGCTGCAGGCCGAAGTCCGACATCTTGCCCTTGCGGCGCTGGCCGTGCTGGCCGGGGCCGTATTCGCGCTTGTTCACGGGGCTCTTCGGGCGGCCCCAGATGTTCTCGCCCATGCGGCGGTCGAGCTTGTACTTGGCAGCAGTGCGCTTGGTCACGTCGGTTCTTCCTTCAGCCTCTCTGGTCGAGCGGCCCCCTCCTCTGCCGGTTGCCCGGCCGACAGGCCCTCTCGCAGGAGAGCCCCGGGTGCCTGCCCCCTCCGGCAGGAGGGGAAGCCGGCCGCTTAGCGCGGGCGGCGGCGCGAGTCAATCGGTGCAGGGGCGGCGGAACGGCAAGGGGCCGGATCAGGTTCCGGCCTGGCCGCGAAGGTTCCGGCGCCGGGCCGGGATCAGGCCACCGCGCGGCTGAGGGCGCAGTGGGACCAGAGCTCGGTGAGGGCCCGGACCAGCCGGTCGAGATCGGCGTCGCTGTGCAGCGGCGAGGGGGTGAAGCGCAGGCGTTCGGTCCCCTTCGGCACCGTGGGATAATTGATCGGCTGCACGTAGATCCCGTAATCGTCGAGCAGGATGTCGGAGATCATCTTGCACTTCACCGGGTCCTTCACCATCACCGGCACGATGTGGCTCGGGTTCGGCAGATGCGGGATGCCGACCGCATCGAGATGGGCGCGCAGCTTGCGGACCATCTCGCGCTGCCGGCGCCGCTCGAACTCCGAGCGCTTGAGATGCCTGATCGAGGCCAGCGCCCCTGCCGCGACGGCGGGCGGCAGGGCAGTGGTGAAGATGAAGCCCGAGGCGAAGGAGCGGAGGAAATCGACGAGGTCGGACGAGCCGGTGATGTAGCCGCCGACGACGCCGAAGGCCTTGCCGAGCGTGCCCTCGATCAGCGTTATCCGGTCCATCAGGCCGAGTTCCTCGGCGACGCCGCCGCCCCGCGGCCCGTAGAGCCCGACGGCGTGAACCTCGTCGAGATAGGTCATCGCCCCGTATTTCTCGGCAACCTCGACGATCTCCGCGATCGGGGCGATGTCGCCGTCCATCGAATAGACCGATTCGAAGGCGACGATCTTCGGCCGGGCGGGATCGATCTCCGCAAGATGGCGTTCGAGGTCGCGCGGGTCGTTGTGTTTCCAGATCCGCTTCTCGCAGCGGGCGTGGCGGATGCCCTCGATCATCGAGGCGTGGTTGAGCGCATCCGAGAGGATCACCGCATCCGGAAGCCGCGCCCCGAGCGTGCTGAGCGACGACCAGTTCGAGACGTAGCCCGAGGTGAAGAGCAGCGCCGCCTCCTTGCCATGGAGATCGGCAAGCTCGGCCTCGAGGAGGACGTGATAGTGATTGGTTCCCGAGATGTTGCGGGTGCCGCCGGCACCGGCGCCGCAGCGGTCGAGGGCCTCGTGCATGGCCGCGAGCACGTCCGGGTGCTGGCCCATCCCCAGATAGTCGTTCGAACACCAGACGGTGACGTCGGCCGGCCTCTCGCCCCGGTGATGGCGCGCACGCGGGAAGTTGCCGCGCTCACGCTCGAGTTCGGCGAATACGCGGTAATTGCCCTCTCGCTTCAGAGCGTCGAGCTGTTCGCGGAAGAGGGCATCATAGTCCATCGGTCTTGCCTCCGGGTCTGTATCTGGCGTGCGCGGCCGTCGCGCGGGCGGGAAACCCAGCAGTTTCGTTTATACCGTAAAACGGAAATGGTCCACCAGCACGGGCCGAAAGTCGAAGCGTGGCCGGACCGGAGGCACGGGACGGGCCGGAACAGGGCGAAAGGGCAAGCTGCGGCAACCGCGCTCCGCTCGTCCCTGCCGCTTCCCGCGCTCACCAGTCGGCAAAGAAGTCCTTCCCGGCCCGGGCGCGGAGTTCCTCGGCGAGGTCGGTACCCATCGTGCCGGCATCTGAGACCGGGCCACGGCGCTCGCCCGCGATGGCTTCGCTGCCATCGGGCCGCAGGATCTCGCCCCTCAGATGAAGATCGCCCCCCGACAACTCGGCAAGGCCAGCGATCGGCGTCCGGCAGGACCCGTCAAGCGTGCGCAGGAATGCCCGTTCGGCGGCCAGGCGATGCCCGGTCTCGGCATCGTGGATCGGCGCGAGCAGCGCCCGCACCCGGGCATCCGCCTCGCGCTGCTCGATGCCGATCGCGCCCTGCGCGATCGCCGGCAGCATGTCGGCGGCATCGACGGGATGACGCGTGAGCTCGAGCATGCCG
>JAJUJF010000037.1 GCA_029265455.1 Paracoccaceae bacterium
CGGGTGGGCACGCATCACGTGCCGGCGCTCGAACTCGAGGACGGGCGGTATCTGACCGAGTCGAGCGCGATCTGCCGCTATGTCGAGGCGCTCTGGCCGGAGCCGAACCTGATGGGGCAGGACGCGCTCGAGGCGGCGGAGGTCGAGATGTGGAGCCGGCGTGCGGAGTTCGGCCTTCTTGCTCCGGCGGCAGCGGTGCTCCGGCATGGCAATCCGAAGATGGCGGTGATGGAGGACCAGTGCCCGGAATGGGCGGAAGCGAACCGGCCGCGGGTGCAGGCGGGTCTCGAATGGCTCGACCGGCGGCTCGGGGACAGCCCTTATCTCGCCGGCGCGCGGTTCACGATGGCGGATATCACGGCGGCGGTGGCGGTCGATTTCCTGCGGGCGTCGCGGATTGCGGTGCCGGAAGAGCTCGCCGCGCTCGCGGAATGGCGGGAGCGGGTCGCGGCGCGGCCGGCGATGGCGGCGTGAAGGCGGAGGAATATCCCTTCGAGGCGGCGCTTGCGGCGCTTGCCTGGCAGGTCGAGCTCGGTGCCGACGAGGCGGTGGGCGAAATGCCGATCGACCGGTTCGCGGTGGCCGAACGTGCCGCGCAGCCGGATGCGAGGCAGCGCGCCCCGGTACCGGCCGCGCCGGCAGCGATCCCCGGGCGCGAGGCGGTGCTGCGCGGGGCAGCGGAAATCGCGGAAGCCTGCACCGACATCGAGGAGTTGCGCGAGGCGCTTGCCGGTTTCGAGGGGAGCCGGCTCAAGAAGGGCGCGCGCAATCTCGTCTTTGCGGACGGGATGGCAGGGGCACGTGTGATGGTGGTGGGCGAGGCGCCAGGACGGGAGGAGGACGCGGTGGGGCGGCCCTTCGTCGGGCGTTCGGGCCAGCTCCTCGACCGGATGTTCGCGGCGATCGGCCTTGCGCGCACGGCGAGGTCGCGGGACGCTGCCCTCTACATCACCAACGTCCTGCCGTGGCGCCCGCCCACGAACCGCGATCCGGCGGCAGACGAGGTCGAGCTTCTGAAACCCTTCCTGTTCCGGCATATCGAACTGGCGCGGCCGGAGATCCTCGTCGCCGCCGGGGCGACGGCGGCGCGGGTGATACTGGAAAGGACGGAGGGGATCATGCGGCTCCGTGGGCGCTGGGCGGAATGGCGGGGAATTCCGGTGATGCCGATGGTGCATCCGGCCTCGCTCCTGCGCGATTCGAGCCGGAAACGCGGCGCCTGGGCCGATCTTCTCGCCGTGCGCGAGCGGCTCGATGGAGGAGGGAGTCAATGAGCAGGATCGACGAGAGCCTCGAGTTCATCCCGGTCCGCATCGCGGTGCTGACGGTCTCCGACACCCGCAGCCTCGCGGAGGATCGCTCCGGGGACGTGCTCGTGGGGCGGATCGAGGAGGCGGGACATGTCCTCGCCGACCGCGCCCTGGTGCCGGACGATCAGGCGGCGATCGAGGCGAAGCTCCGGGCCTGGATCGCCGATCCGGAGGTGGACGTGGTGATCTCGACGGGCGGCACCGGGCTCACCGGCCGCGACGTGACGGTCGAGGCGCATGAGGCGGTCTACGAGAAGACGATCCCCGGGTTCGCGATCATGTTCACGGTGCTGAGTGCCGAGAAGATCGGGACTTCCGCGATCCAGAGCCGTGCCTGCGCCGGGGTGGCGGGGGGGACCTATCTCTTTGCGCTGCCGGGCTCGCCTGGGGCCTGCCGGGACGGATGGGACGGCATACTGAAGGCGCAGCTCGACTACAGGCACCGCCCGTGCAATTTCGTCGAGATCATGCCCCGGCTCGAGGAGCACAGGCAGAGGAAGTAGGGCAGGTGCATCTTCTGATGCGCCGTCGTGATGCGCCGCAGTGGCTACGGGGCGCGTCCGGCAGGGGCTGTCGGCAGGAGCACGTCATCCGGGTGCGCCATGCCGAGGACGTTGCGGATGCGTTCCTCGAGCAGGTCGAGTTCGAGCCCGTCATCAGAGAGGGCGCGAACGCGGGCCCCGAGCGCCACCCGTTCGGCCTCGAGCCGCGCACGCTCGGCTTCGAGCTCCTTCTCCTCCGCCTCGGCGGCGGCACCGCGGATCACGCCGTATTCCCCGCGGATGCCGATGAAGGCGATATAGGCCATCGCCGCGAGCAGCGCCGCCACCATGGTCGCGTGAAGCGAGAAACTCTGCCAGAGCGAGCGGGTGGGTCTCATCCGCATGCGGAGGGCTCATGTCGGACAGCGGCCGGAGCGCCCGTGTCGTGCCAGGGGCGCTCACGCACCGGACCGGGCGGATCAAGCGGCATCGCTCGCAAGCGGAACCTCCGGGGCCGGAGAGAGCTCAGGCCTCTCCCTTGTAGATGCGGACGAGCTCGTCGAGCATCGCGAGCGCCTGCTCGCGGCTGCGCTGGAAGGTATTGCGGCCGATGATCGAGCCGTTGCCGCCACCGTCGCGGATGGCGCGGGCATCGTCATAGACGGCATTCTCGCCCTTCTGGGCACCCCCGGAGAAGACGACGATCCGCCGGCCGTTGAAGGCGGCCTGCATGCAGTGGCGGACGCGGGCGGCCGGGCTCGCGATGTCGATCTCGTGCTTCTCGTAGACCTTCTTGGCCTCGGCCTGTTCGAGATGGTCGGTCGAGAGCTTGATCTTGATGACATGTGCGCCGAGAAGGGCGGCCATCTGGGCGGCATAGGCGGCGACGTCGATCGCGGTCTCGCCATCCTTGGAGAGGTCTTCACCGCGCGGATAGGACCAGATGACGGTGGCGAGCCCCTTGGCGGCCGCCTCCTCGCGCATGGCCGAGATCTCCTCGAACATGTCGAGGCCGGCGGAGGAGCCCGGATAGATGGTGAAGCCGATGGCGGAGCAGCCGAGGCGAAGCGCGTCATCGACGCTCGCGGTGATCGCCTGGTCCTTCGGGGCCGCCTTCGGCATCAGCGAGTTGGCGGAGTTGGCCTTCAGGATCGTCGGGATCTGCCCGGCGAAGGTATCGGCGCCGGCCTCGATCATGCCGAGCGGCGCGGCATAGGCGTTGAGCCCCGCCTCGATCGCCAGGGAATAGTGGTAATGCGGGTCATAGGCCGCAGGGTTCGGCGCGAAGCTGCGGGCAGGCCCGTGTTCGAAACCCTGATCGACCGGCAGGATGATCATCTTGCCGGTGCCGCCGAGCCGTCCGGCCATCAGCATCCGGCAGAGATTGGCCTTAACGCCCGGGGTTTCGCCCTCGTAATTCGCGAGGATCTTCCGTACTTCGGGAGTAATCGTCATCGCTCAACCCTTCCAGATCAATTCGGGCTCCCGCCCGTTTCCAGCGCGGCGACGCCGGGAAGGGTACGCCCCTCGAGCCATTCGAGGAAGGCGCCTCCCGCCGTCGACACGTAAGTGAAATCATCGACCACGCCCGCCCGTTCGAGAGCCGCGACCGTATCGCCGCCTCCGGCTACCGCAACAAGGGCCCCGGCCTTGGCGAGCGCGGCTGCGCGCCTTGCAGCCGTGACGGTGCCGGTATCGAAGGGCGGGACCTCGAACGCCCCGAGCGGGCCGTTCCAGAGCAGAGTCTTCACCTCGTGAAGAGCCGCGGCGATCCGCGCCACCGTCCGGGGACCGATGTCGAGGATCATCCGGTCATCGGGACATTCGGTGGCGAGCACGTCCTTGCGGACAGCGCCGGGTTCGAGCTTCTCGGCAATGCCGATATCCTCGGGAAGGAGGATCGCGCAACCGGCTTCGTCGGCCTTCATGAGCACGGTGCGGGCCGTGTCGAGAAGGTCGCGTTCGACGAGCGAGGTGCCGACGCCATGCCCCTGGGCGGCGAGGAAGGTGTTGGCCATCGCGCCGCCGATCACCAGCGTGTCGACCTTGCGCACGAGATTCTCGAGAAGCGCGAGCTTGGTCGAGATCTTGGCGCCGCCGACGATCGCCACCACCGGATGTTCGGGCCGGGCGAGCGCCCGGTCGAGGGCCTCGAGCTCCGCCTGCATCTGCCGTCCGGCGCAGGCGGGAAGGAGCCGCGCGAGCCCTTCGGTCGAGGCATGCGCCCGGTGGGCGGCGGAGAAGGCGTCATTGCAGTAGACATCGCCAAGCTTGGCCAGGGCCGCGGCGAAGGCGGGATCGTTCCTTTCTTCCCCCGCGTGAAAGCGCGTGTTCTCGAGGAGCAGGACCTCGCCCTCGCCCAGCGCGCCGACCGCGGCTTCGGCTTCCGCGCCGATGCAATCGGCCGCGAAGCGGACGGTGGTGCCGAGGGCAGCCTCGAGCGCCGGAAGCGTGACGCGAAGGCTCATCTCCGGCACGGGCTTTCCCTTCGGCCGGCCGAAATGCGCCAGCAGCACCGGCTTGCCGCCCTTCGCGACGATCTCGCGGATGGTGGGAACGATCCGGTCGATCCGGGTCGTGTCGCTGACGCGGCCATCGGCGACCGGCACGTTGATGTCCACCCGGGTGAGCACGACCTTGCCCTCAAGGTCCATGTCGTCGAGCGTCTTGAAGCCGGTCACGTCCATCCCCCTCTCAGAGCAGCGCCTCGGCCCGGGCCGCGACGGCCTCGGCGGTGATGCCGAAATGCTCGTAGAGCCGGGCGGCCGGACCGGAGGCGCCGAAACCTTCCATGCCGACGAAATCGGCCTTGCGATCGCTGCCGCGCTCGCCAGTGAGCCAGCGGTCCCAGCCGAAACGGCTCGCTGCCTCGATGCCGACGCGGACGGCACCCGAGGGCAGGACGCGGCGGCGGTAGCTCTCGTCCTGCGCGGCGAAGAGTTCCCAGCAGGGCATGGAGACGACGCGCGCACCGATGCCCTTGCGCTCGAGAATGGCGCGGGCCTCGAGGGCGATGTGGACCTCGGAGCCGGTGGCGAGCAGGATGACCGCGCGACGATGGTCGGCCTCGGCAAGGACATAGGCGCCCATCGCGCTCAGGTTCCTGCGGTTGTGCACGGTCCTGACCGCCGGGAGATTCTGACGGGTGAGGGCGAGGACCGACGGACCGTCGGCATGGGTGAGTGCGAGTTCCCAGGCCTCGGCGGTCTCGACGACATCGGCAGGGCGGAAGACGCGCATGTTCGGCGTCGCGCGCAGCATCGCCAGATGCTCGATCGGCTGATGGGTCGGTCCGTCCTCGCCAAGGCCGATCGAATCATGCGTCAGGACGTAGATCACCCGCTTGCCGATCAGCGAGGAGATCCGCATGGCGCCGCGCGCATAATCGGAGAACACGAGGAAGGTGCCGCCGTAGGGGATGATGCCGCCATGCAGCGCCATGCCGTTCATCGCGGCGGCCATGCCGTGCTCCCGGATGCCGTAATGGACGTAGCGGCCCTTGCGGTCGTCGGGACTGAATATGCCGAGACCCTTGGTGAGCGTGTTGTTGGAGCCGGTGAGGTCAGCCGAGCCGCCGATCGTCTCGGGCAGCGTCGCGTTCACGACCTCGAGCACCATTTCGGAGGCCTTGCGGGTCGCGACCTTGGGCTGGGCCTCGGCCTGTTCCTTGCGGAAGGCGGCAAGCGCGCGGGCGAGTTTGGTCGGCACCTCGCCCCGGGTCACCCGCTCGAATTCCTTGCGCTTCGGCGAGGCGGCGAGGCGGGATTCCCATTCCTCGCGCAGCGCCCGGCCGCGGCTGCCGATCGCGGCCCAGGCCTCGCGCACCTCGTCGGGCACGACGAAGGGAGCATGCGGCCAGCCGTAGGCGTCGCGCACGAGGTCGATCTCCTCCGCCCCGAGTGGCGCGCCGTGGACGCCGGCGGTGTCCTGCTTGTTGGGCGCGCCGAAACCGATCACGGTGCGGCAGGCGACGAGCGACGGGCGCGGGCTCCTCACCGCCTCGTCGAGGGCGGCGCGGATCTCGTCGGGGTCATGGCCGTTGCAGCGGTGGACGGACCAGCCCGCGGCCTCGAACCGCTTCATCTGGTCGGTCGCGTCCGAGAGGCTCACCCGACCGTCGATCGAGATGCCGTTGTCGTCCCAGAGCACGATGAGCTTGCCCAGACGCTGGCGTCCGGCGAGGCCGATCGACTCGTGGCTGATCCCCTCCATCAGGCAGCCGTCGCCGGCGATCACCCAGGTGCGGTGATCGACGAGCTTCTTGCCGAACCGCGCCTGCATGTTCGCTTCCGCCATCGCCATGCCGACGGCGGCGCCGAGGCCCTGGCCAAGCGGGCCGGTCGTCGTCTCGATCCCCGGGGCATGGCCGTATTCGGGATGGCCGGCGGTGCGGGCGCCGAGCTGACGGAAGTTGCGGATCTCGTCGAGCGTCATCTCCGGGTAGCCGCACAGATGCAGGAGCCCGTAGAGCAGCATCGAGCCGTGGCCGGCGGAGAGGACGAACCGGTCGCGGTCCGGCCAGTCGGGCGCGGCGGCGTCGAACTTCAGATATTCCTCGAAGAGGATGGTGGCGACATCGGCCATGCCCATCGGCATGCCGGGATGGCCGGAATTCGCCTGCTGGACCGCGTCCATCGCGAGGACCCGCAGGGCCGCGGCCTTCTGCCAGTGATCGGCGTGACGTTCGCGCAGCTCGGCTATGGTGACCGGGTTGCGTTCGCGGAGTTCGTCAAACTTCAAGGGATGCGGACCTTTCGCGACCGGCTTTCGGCCGCCCTTTGCGGCGGCCCGGATTGAATTCGGCCGCCGGGGCTGCGGCCTGGAAGCGCGGCAACTGATATCAGCCCGATGCGGCGGGTCAAGCTACTTGGCTCCGCAGGGAGGCCGGGAACGCCAGCGGTGGCGCGATGCATTGCATTGTCAGGGGGCGCTGCCTAAAAAGGTCGTGAGGGTTTCAGAACAGAGCGACGATGACCGAGAACACCCCAGTGGAAGCCGTGATTTCCGATGCGATCGAGCGTCTGCGCAGCGCCGTCGCCGCGCGTGAGGCCGCCCTCGCCGCCACGCCGGGCGAGGCGCAACTCAGCGAACGGCTCAGTGCCCTCGAACGCGAAAGGAGCCGCCTCGAGTCCGAACTCGAGCAGCTCCGCGCCAAGCGTGACAAGGATGTCGCGGCGCTCGACGAGCTGATCGCCCAGCTCAAGCCCCTCATCGAGGAGGTCTGATCCATGCCCGAGCTGTTCCTCGAGATCGGCGGCCGTTCCTTCTCGATCGCCTGCGAATCCGGCGAGGAGCCGGCACTCGAGCGCGCTGCGCGACATCTTGACCGGGAAGCCAACCGGGTCATCGAGCAGACCGGCCGGCCGACCGAGCGCCAGCTCCTGCTGCTTTCCGGGCTGCTGCTCGCCGATTCGATGGCCGCACTCGAGGATCGCCACCGCGCGACCGAGCAGCGGCTCGCGCAGACCGAGGAGCGGCTGCGCCAGGCCGAGGCCAAGGCGGCAATGCTCGCGGCCAACGCGCTGAAGCTCGAGACCGAGGCAACCCACCGGCCGCCCGATCCCGAGACGCTGCGGCTGCGGGAGGAGAACGACCGCCTCCACGCGCTTCTCGAGCGGACGGCCCGGGAGGTCAACGAGATCGCGGCATCAGTCGAGGCGAGCACGCCGCGCTGAGGGCGGGTGCCATGCGGTGCCCCGGTTCGCCGGTGGCTCAGGCTTCACGAAGGCGGGGGAAGGTGACAGGCCGGGGCTGACGCGGCCTTCCGGCGAGCCTCGGTGGATCGAGTCGCTGTCCGGTGGATGGCTCGCGTTGCGAGCCGGTTGGGCATCGTTTCCCGAAAAACGAAGGCCTGCCACCACGGGCAGGCCTGCGGCAAGCCGGAAAGGGCGAGAAGCCTATTCCGAGTTCGCCTGGCGGATGCGCTCGGCTGCCGCCTTGTCGAAGGGGATGCCGTTCTTCTCGAAAAGCTGATCGAGCTCGCCCGAGAGGGTCATCTCGGTGACGATGTCGCAGCCGCCGATGAACTCGCCCTTGACGTAGAGCTGCGGAATGGTCGGCCAGTCGGAATACTTCTTGATGCCTTCGCGGATGCCCTCGTCGGCAAGGACGTTCACGTCCTTGTAGGTGACACCCATGTAGTTGAGGACGCCGGCGACCCGGCTCGAGAAGCCGCATTGCGGCATGCTCGACGTCCCCTTCATGAAGAGCACGACGTCGTTCGACTCGATGTCGGCCTTGATGGCGTCTTGTGCGGTCGTGGTGGTCATGGACCTACTCCGGAGCCTTGGTGGTGAGGGCAAGCGCATGGAGCTCGCCGTTCGGCCCGTCCATCCGCCCCTTGAGGGCGGCATAGACGAGCTGGTGCTGCCTGACACGGTTGAGACCGCGGAATTCCTCCGCGACGACGGTTGCCGCGTAGTGGTTCCCGTCTCCGGCAAGATCGGTGATCTCGATCTTCGCCGTCGGGAAGGCTTCGCGGATCAGCCGTTCTATCTCAGCCGCTTCCATCGCCATGCCTGCCTCCCGTCCGATTGCATTCGTGCGCAGATGTATGCCGCGCGGCTTCGGGCTGCAAGGCTGCGGCAGCGGGAGCCGGTACGTCCGAGCCGATGGACGCAGGGCGGCGCATCCCTTATGACGGCCCGCGGACGATGAGGGAGGTCAGGCGCGTGACGGGACATGGGGCAGCGGAGCCGCTGACGGCGGAGGCGGCGGGACCGCTTCGGGGCGTGGCGGAGATCCCGGGCGACAAGTCGGTCTCGCACCGGGCGCTGATCCTCGGCGCGCTCGCGGTCGGAGAGACGCGGATCACCGGCCTTCTCGAGAGCGAGGACGTGATCCGGACCGCGGCGGCGATGCGGGCCTTCGGCGCGGAGGTCGAGCGTGATGGCGGAACCTGGGTCGTGCATGGCGTGGGCGTCGGCGGGTTCCGCGAGCCGGAGGACGTGATCGACTGCGGCAATGCCGGCACCGGCGTGCGGCTGGTGATGGGGGCGATGGCGACGACGCCCGTCGCCGCGACCTTCACCGGCGACGCGAGTCTCCGGCGGCGGCCGATGGGGCGGGTGCTCGACCCGCTGGCGCTGTTCGGGGCGCAGGCGGTGGGGCGGCGGGGTGGCCTGCTGCCGTTGACGCTGGTGGGCGCGGAGACGGCGCTGCCGGTGCAGTACACGCTGCCCGTGCCTTCGGCGCAGGTGAAATCGGCGGTGCTGCTCGCGGGGCTCAATGCGCCGGGCGAGACGGTGGTGATCGAGAACGAGGCGACGCGCGATCATACCGAGCGGATGCTCCGGGGGTTCGGGGCGGAGATCGCGATCGAGGAAGCGGCGGAGGGGCGGGTGATCCGGCTCACCGGCCAGCCGGAACTCGTGCCGCAGCAGGTGGCGGTGCCGCGCGATCCCTCCTCGGCGGCGTTCCCGGTCGCGGCGGCGCTGATGGTGCCGGGATCGGAGCTGCGGGTGCCGCAGGTGGCGATGAATCCCACCCGGGCCGGTCTCTTCGATACGCTGGTGGAGATGGGGGCGGACATCGCCTTCGAGAACCGCCGCGAGGAGGGGGGCGAGCCGGTGGCGGATCTCGTGGTACGGCATGGGCCGCTCCGGGGCGTGGAGGTCCCGCCCGAACGCGCCGTGTCGATGATCGACGAGTATCCGGTGCTGGCAGCGCTCGCGGCGACGGCCGAAGGACGGACGGTGATGCGCGGGATCGGCGAGCTCCGGGTCAAGGAATGCGACCGGATCGACGCGATGGCCCGTGGCCTGGAGGCCTGCGGCATCCGGGTCGAGGAGGGCGAGGACTGGATGATCGTCGAGGGCAGGCCGGGCGAGGTGGAGGGGGGGGCCACCGTGGCGACCCGTCTCGACCACCGGATCGCGATGTCCTTCCTCTGCCTCGGCCTCGCCACGCGGAAGCCGGTCACGGTAGATGATGCGAGCCCGATCGCGACGAGCTTTCCCGGTTTCGTGCCGCTGATGCGGAGCCTCGGCGCGCGGATCGGGGGATGAGAGCGACCGTGGGCGAGAGGCGCCCACGCGTGAAAACCCATTCAAGTCATTGAAATTGTGGTATAAACAAAGGTGACCGGATCGTTAACGCAGCATGAGGGCGGCTGTCTCTGCGGGGCGGTGCGCTACGAGGTGAGGGGGCCGATGCGCCCCGTCGTCGCCTGCCATTGCGTCGAGTGCCGCCGCGCGACCGGCCATCATGTCGCGGCGACCGCAGCCCCGCGCGACTCGGTGACGATCGCGGGGGAGGTCCGGTGGTTCGTGTCGAGCCCCGGCGTGCGGCGCGGCTTCTGTCCGGTCTGCGGCAGCAACCTGTTCTGGGACCGGACGGGATCGGAGCGGATCGCGATCTTCGCCGGCAGCCTCGACACCCCGACGGATCTCAGGCTTGTCGGGCATATCTTCGTCGCCGAGAAGGGTGACTATTACGAGATCACCGATGGCCTGCCGCAGGCACCGCAGGGTGGGGCCGACCGGATCGCGGAGGAATCGTGAGGAGCGGCCGGGCGCGGTGATCCCTCGCACGGGAAGGCAGTCTGAACCAGCGGGGTAGGTCCCATGTCGAAACTTGCCGGATCAGCGACACATCACGAGGGTGGCTGTCTCTGCGGGGCGGTGCGCTACCGGGTCGAGGGCGAGCTCGGCGCGGTCGGCCTCTGCCATTGCGGGCAGTGCCGGCGCTGGACGGGACATTTCCTTGCCTCCACCTCCGCGCGGCGGCAGGACGTGACGATCGAGGGCGAGCTGCGCTGGTACGAGTCCACGCCTGGCGTCGCCCGGCGCGGTTTCTGCCCCGCCTGCGGCTCGAGCCTGTTCTGGGAAGCGATCGGCGGGCCGGATCTCGAGATCCTCGCCGGAACGCTCGACAAGCCGACCGGGCTCAGGACCGGCCACCACATCTTCGTCGCGGACAAGGGAGATTACTACGACATCGCGGACGGCCTGCCGCAGTATCAGCAGGGAAACGGCACGTGAAGTTCACGGTCGCGATCGACGGGCCGGCGGCGGCGGGCAAGGGCACCATCGGGCGGGCGGTGGCAGCGCATTTCGGTTTCGCGCATCTCGATACCGGGCTCCTCTACCGCGCGGTGGGCATGCGCGCGCTCGAGGACGGGCGCGGCATCCTCGATCCGCACTGGGCGGCAACGATCGCGCGGCGGCTGCGGCCGGAGGATCTCGAGGTTCCGGGGCTGCGATCGGCGGTGGCGGGGCGGGCGGCCTCGAAAGTGGCGGCCTTGCCGGAAGTGCGGAAGGCACTCCTGAAGTTCCAGAGGGATTTCGCCCGCCGCGAGGGCGGCGCGGTTCTCGACGGGCGCGACATCGGCACGGTGATCTGTCCCGAGGCGGAGGTGAAGCTCTTCGTCACCGCGTCGGACGAGGTGCGGGCGGAGCGGCGCTGGCGGGAACTCGGCGGCGACTACGAGGCCGTGCTCGCCGATGTCCGCGCCCGCGACCGGCGCGATTCCGAACGCGCGGCGGCACCGATGCGGATGGCGGCCGATGCACTCTTGCTTGACACGAGTGATTTGACTATAGACGCGGCCGTCGCTGAGGCGGTCGCTCATGTCCAGAGCCGATTCGATGCGGTAAGGGATCGTCCCTGAGCCGCTTCTTTCGTTTCCGCAGCCGCGATCATCTGAAAGACCGGCGGAGGCAACCGCCTGGCCCGTAACATATCGACACCTGTCAGGAGACATGAATGCCAGCTGCGGCGAGCAAGGAAGAATTTGAAGCCCTTCTCAACGAGACGTTCGAGCTCAAGACCCCGGAGGAAGGCTCGGTCGTGAAGGGCACGGTCATGGCCATCGAGGCCGGCCAGGCCGTCATCGACGTCGGCTACAAGATGGAAGGCCGGGTCGATCTCAAGGAATTCGCCGCACCGGGCAAGCCGGCGGACATTGCGCCGGGCGACGTGGTCGAGGTCTATCTCGAGCGGGTGGAGAATGCCCGTGGCGAGGCGGTGATCTCCCGCGACAAGGCACGGCGCGAGGCGGCCTGGGACCGGCTGGAGGCGGCGGCAGCCAAGGACGAGCGCGTCGAGGGCGCGATCTTCGGCCGGGTCAAGGGCGGCTTCACCGTCGATCTCGGCGGTGCGGTGGCCTTCCTGCCGGGCAGCCAGGTCGACGTGCGTCCCGTGCGCGACGCCGGGCCGCTCATGGGCATGCCCCAGCCCTTCCAGATCCTCAAGATGGACCGCCGGCGCGGCAATATCGTCGTCTCGCGGCGCGCCGTCCTCGAGGAGAGCCGCGCCGAGCAGCGCGCCGAGATCGTCGCGCGCCTGCATGAGGGCGACGTGATCGATGGCGTGGTGAAGAACATCACCGAATACGGCGCCTTCGTCGATCTCGGCGGCGTCGACGGCCTGCTCCATGTCACCGACATGGCCTGGCGGCGGGTGAACCACCCCTCCGAGATCCTGAACATCGGCGAGACCGTGAAGGTCCAGGTGATCAAGGTCAACAAGGAGACCCAGCGGATCTCGCTCGGCATGAAGCAGCTTCAGGCCGATCCGTGGGACACGGTCGAGGAGAAGTTCCCGATCGGCTCGCGCCACAAGGGCCGGGTCACCAACATCACCGACTACGGCGCCTTCGTGGAGCTCGAGCCGGGGATCGAGGGGCTCGTCCATGTCTCGGAGATGTCCTGGACCAAGAAGAACGTCCATCCGGGCAAGATCGTCTCCACCTCCCAGGAGGTCGAGGTGGAGGTGCTCGAGATCGACACGGTGAAGCGGCGCGTGTCGCTCGGCCTCAAGCAGACCCAGGGCAACCCGTGGGATACCTTCGCCGAGACCCACCCGGTCGGCACCGTGATCGAGGGCGAGGTGAAGAACATCACCGAGTTCGGCGTCTTCATCGGCCTCGAGGGCGATATAGACGGCATGGTGCATCTGTCGGATCTCGACTGGAACCGGCCGGGCGAACAGGCGATCCTCGACTACCACAAGGGCCAGATCGTCCGCGCGGTGGTGACCGAGGTCGACCCCGAGCGCGAACGCATCTCGCTCTCCATCAAGGCGGTCGAGGGTGATCCCTTCGCCGAGGCCGTCGGCGGCGTGCGCCGCGGCGACGTGGTGACCGTGCATGTGACCGCGATCGAGGACGGTGGCATCGAGGTCGAGTACAAGGGGATGAAGTCCTTCATCCGCCGCTCGGACCTCAGCCGCGACCGTGCCGAGCAGCGCCCGGAGCGGTTCACCGTGGGCGACAAGGTCGATGCCCGTGTCGTGTCGATCGATCCCAAGACGCGCCGCCTCGGCCTGTCAATCAAGGCGCGCGAGATCGCCGAGGAGAAGCAGGCGGTGGAGCAGTACGGCTCGTCCGACGCCGGCGCCTCGCTCGGCGACATCCTCGGCGCCGCGCTGAAGCAGCGGTCCGGCGAGTAATCGCCGGCTCGCAGCCGTGGATCCGCTCGAACGCGATTTCTACGAGGAGCGGCGGCGCCGGTGGCGCCGCCGCTCCTTCTGGAAGGGGTTCCTCGTCGCGCTGATCCTCGGCCTGGTGCTCTATTCCGGAGCGATCCTCGAGGCCGTACGCGGCTTCACCGATCAGGTGGCGCGGGTCGAGATCGACGGCATCATCACCGAGGATGTCGAGTTCGAGGCGATGCTCGACGAGATCGCCGAGCGCGACAACGTGCGCGCCCTCGTCGTGCGGATCAACTCGCCGGGAGGAACGACGGCCGGTTCGGAGGCGCTGTTCGGAGCGCTCCGTCGCGTCGCCGAGGCGAAGCCGGTCGTCGCCGTCCTCGGCGAGGTCGCGGCTTCGGGAGGCTATATCGCGGCGATGGCCGCCGATCATATCGTTGCCCGCGGCAACAGCCTCACCGGGTCGATCGGCGTCATCATGGAATATCCGGATATCACCGGCCTGCTCGAACGGTTCGGGATCGATGTCGAGACCTTCCGTTCCTCCGAACTCAAGGCCGAACCCGCCCCGTATCGGCCGATCACGCCCGAGGCGCGCCGCCTCAGCGAGGCTCTGGTCGAGGAAAGCTACCGCTGGTTCAGGGGCCTGGTGGCCGAACGCCGGGGACTTGAAGGGGAAGCGCTCGACCGGGTGGCGAACGGCGCCGTCTTCACCGGCCGGATCGCACGGGAGGCAGGACTCGTCGACACGCTGGGGGGCGAGCGCGAGGCGATTGCCTGGCTCGAATCGCGGGAACCGGGGCTCGAGGCGTTGCCGGTGCGTGACTGGGCGCTGGACCCGGACAGGACGTTCGGCTCGCGTCTGCTCGGCCTTCTGGCACCAAGCGGCGGAATTTTCGGGGAAATCGGGCGGTTTGACGGCCCGAAGCTCTATTCCCTCGGTCCGTGATTCCTGTCACTATGACGTGTGTCGGCAGCGGGGGAAAATGCACTGCCGACACAATGGGGTCGTGGAGGTCTGTGGCATGATCAAGTCCGAGCTGATCCAGAAGATCGCGGAGGAGAACCCGCATCTCTACCAGCGGGACGTGGAGCGCATCGTCTCGACCATCTTCGACGAGATCACCTCTGCCATGGCGCAGGGGCAGCGGGTCGAACTGCGGGGGTTCGGCGCGTTCTCGGTCAAGCGGCGCGAGGCGCGCACCGGCCGGAATCCCCGTACCGGGGAGGCGGTGGACGTCGAGGAGAAATTCGTGCCATTCTTCAAGACGGGAAAGCTCCTGCGCGACCGACTGAACCAGAAGGTCGATGAAGGCGACAAGGGCGGGTCCTGAGGGCCGGGGACGGGGACGAGAGAATGCGAATCGTGAAGCTTGTGCTGCTGGTGCTGATCCTGTTGGCGATCGTGCTCCTTGCCGTTGCCAACCGCGAGATGGTGACCGTGCAGCTGCTGCCGGAGCCGCTCGATCAGGTTCTCGATGTCGCCGTCGATGTTCCGCTCTTCGTGGTCAGCCTCGTCTCGATTCTCGTCGGCATGATCCTCGGTTATCTTCTCGAGTGGTTCCGGGAATGGAAATACCGCCGGCGCGCCGCCGAAAGGGCGCGGGAGGCCGAGCGGCTTCAGCGTGAGGTCGAGCGCATGAAGACACAGGGCAAGCCTGACGACGAAGTCCTGGCGCTGGTAAGCTGACCGGGATGCGCGTCAAGATCTGCGGGATCCGCTCCCGCGCCGATGCTGTCGCGGCCGCCGGGGCCGGGGCATCCTATGTCGGCTTCGTCTTCTTCGCCCGCTCGCCGCGCGGCCTGACGGTTGGCGACGCGAGCTGGATCGCCCGGGGCACGCCGGATTCGCTGATCCGGGTGGTGCTGACGGTCGATGCGGACGATGCCATGCTCGATCAGCTGGTCGAGGCCTTTCCCTTCGAGATGTTGCAGCTACATGGCCATGAGAGCCCGGAACGGGTGGCGGAGGTGCGCACGCGCTACGGCCTGCCGGTCATGAAGGCGGTCGGACTGCGCGGCGAGGAGGATCTGACGGCGCTGCGCGATTACGAACGGGTTGCCGATCAGCTTCTCGTCGATGCGCGGGCGCCGGAAAGCGCGGACCGGCCCGGAGGCATCGGCAAACCCTTCGACTGGCGGCTGATCCGGGGCCGACGCTGGCGGACACCATGGATGCTCGCGGGCGGGCTCACGCCGGAGAATGTGGCCGAGGCGGTGCGCGAGACCGGGGCGGAGCAGGTGGATGTCTCCTCCGGTGTCGAGAGCGCGCCCGGCGAGAAGGATCACGATCGGATCGCAGCCTTCGTCCGCGCCGCCACCAGCGTCCGGCCGGTGCAGATGATGGGCCAGCAGATACGCTAGCCGCCGCCACGGTTGCCCGTGAAGTCGCGGCGAAACGCGAGCGGAAGGTGCGATTTTGCGCGCCGGTACCGGGCGCGTTGGTCCGGATGCCGTCGACGTCCTGCGCAAGCTGATCTAAACCTGTGCGCCAGCACGTCGCGCGCCTCCAGGCTCGCGCATCCCCGGAGGAACCGATGACCACCGACCAGCGCAACTCGTTCCGCACCGGCCCTGACGAGCGGGGACGTTTCGGCATCTACGGCGGGCGCTTCGTCTCGGAGACGCTGATGCCGCTCATCCTCGACCTCGAGGCGGAATACGCGAAGGCCAAGGCCGATCCCGCATTCTGGGCGGAAATGGACGATCTCTGGAAGCATTATGTCGGCCGGCCGAGCCCGCTCTATTTCGCGGAGCGGCTGACCGAGCATCTCGGCGGCGCCCGGGTGTTCTTCAAGCGCGACGAGCTCAACCACACCGGCGCGCACAAGATCAACAACGTGCTGGGCCAGATCCTGCTCGCCCGGCGCATGGGCAAGACCCGGATCATCGCCGAGACCGGCGCGGGACAGCACGGGGTGGCGACGGCAACGGTCTGCGCCCGGTTCGGCCTCGAATGCGTCGTCTTCATGGGCAAGACCGACGTCGAGCGTCAGCGGCCGAACGTCTTCCGGATGAAGCTTCTCGGCGCCCAGGTGGTGCCGGTGACCAGTGGGCGCGGCACGCTCAAGGATGCAATGAACGAGGCGTTGCGCGACTGGGTGACCAACGTGCACAACACGTTCTACTGCATCGGCACGGTGGCGGGCCCGCATCCCTATCCGGCGATGGTGCGCGACTTCCAGTCGATCATCGGCAAGGAGACGCGCGAGCAGATGCTGGAGCGGGAGGGGAGGCTGCCGGATGTACTCGTGGCCTGTATCGGCGGCGGTTCCAACGCGATGGGGCTCTTCCATCCCTTCCTCGACGATCCGGAGGTGCGGATCATCGGCGTCGAGGCGGGGGGCCATGGCGTCGACGACCGGGTGGAGCATGCAGCCTCGATCGCGGGGGGACGACCCGGGGTGCTGCATGGCAACCGGACATATCTGCTCCAGGACGCCGACGGGCAGATCCTCGAGGGGCATTCGATCTCGGCCGGGCTCGATTATCCTGGAATCGGCCCGGAACATGCATGGCTGCATGATGTCGGACGGGTCGAATATGTCTCGGCCACCGATGCGGAGGCGCTGGAGGCGTTCAAGCTCTCCTGCGTGACGGAGGGAATCATCCCCGCGCTCGAGCCGGCCCATGCCCTCGCCCATGTCGCCAAGATCGCGCCCGAACTGCCGCCGGAGACGTTGCTGGTCATGAACATGTGCGGCCGCGGCGACAAGGACATCTTCACCGTCGCCGATGCCCTTGGAGTGGCACTTTGAGGCCATAAACCCGGGTTTACGCGCATATGCCGCAGGGTTTAGGCGGCGTGAGATAAACCTCGCACCGATGGAGGAGCATTACGATCCGGTTTATTTCCGCTCCTGTCGACGCGCCGCACGGGATTCCCGAGGCGGTCGCCGGTGGGCCCGCAAAGGGCCGATCGCTGGGTGTTTGGTAGGAAGCGTGTCGAGTTGACAGGGGCTGGCCGGAAACAACGGCCGGCCCCTCGTCGTCTCAAGGGGGCTGTCCTGCAGGCGCGGCAGGCGCTAGGGTGACCGCGGGAGGAAGCGGATGGCAGCGGGTGGGGTGTTCTTGCGGATCGCGGTGCTCGCGGCGCTGGCGGCAGGGGCATTGCCCGCGCTGGCGGATGTCGCGGACGAGATCGCCGCCGAGATGCGGGCGCAGGGATATACCTCCATCGAGATCGAACGCACTCTTCTCGGGCGGATCCGCGTCACCGGCGAGGCACCTGGCCGCCGGCGGGAAGTGGTGATCGACCGGGGCACCGGCGAGATCCTGCGCGACCTGACCGAGGAGGAGGGCTCCGGCCTGCCATCCCCGGCCCGGGGGCATGGCTGAGCGCAGGATCCCGGACGCGATCCGGCGGCGCCTGCCGCTTGCCGCCGCATTGGTGGTGATCTTCGGCATCCAGCTCGGCTGCGCACTGTTCTTCGTCTGGGAAACCGGGGCGAGCGTGCTCGGCCTGCCGCGCGAGCCGATGAGCTGGCGCGAGCGCGAGATCATGGAACTCGGCGCGGCACTGGGGCTGCTGCTGGGAGTGGTCTTCGGGGCAAGCATGCTCGTCCGGGAACTGCGCCGGAACCGGGTCATCGAGGGACGGCTGCGGCAGGTCTCCGGCGCCTTCGTCGAGCTCATCGAGCAGCGGTTCGCGGAATGGCGCCTCACTCCTTCGGAGCGCGATGTTGCCTGGTTCACCCTCAAGGGCCTGTCGATCGCCGAGATCGCGCGGATGCGGCAGACGAGCGAGGGCACGGTCAAGGCACAATCGAACGCGATCTATCGCAAGGCGGGGGTCAGCGGCCGGGCACAGCTCCTGAGCCTGTTCATCGAGGACCTGATCGACGAGGCGCCCCCGGATGGCCGGGGCGCCGAATCTCGCGGAGAAACGGTGCAACCGCGGGCGACGTCGCTGCGTTGACGGTGCAGCAGCATCCCGTTCGGGGAGAGGGGAGAAATCCATGCCCGCGAAATCCAAGGCACAGCAGAAGGCGGCCGGCGCCGCCCTCTCCGCAAAACGTGGCGACACGAAGCAGGGCGATCTTCAGGGCGCTTCGAAGAGCATGTACGAGTCGATGAGCGAGAAGGAACTCCGCGACCTTGCGGGCACGAAGCGCAAGGGCAAGCCCGAGCACGCATCGAAATCCTGAGTGCCGGCTACGGCCCCATGGATGTGTTCGGGCACATGCCTGCGTATGGCGGGGGTCCGACCGCGCTTGCCGTAATCGTCGGTCAGGAGTAGGGAGGGCGTTCGGCCGCGTATGCAGGCCGCCCCCGGGCCGGGCCAGCCCGAGCCCTCATCGAAAGTACGTTACGTTATGGAAAAATACGAGATTGGTGATCTGGTCGTGCTGACGGCCGGATCCATGCGCATGGCGGTCGAGGCGCTCGAAGGCGACCGCGTTCACTGCGTCTGGGTGCATGAAGGCAAGGTCGGACGCGACAGTTTCCCGCCGGCGCTGCTGAAGAAGTGGGAAACGCGCGAGGCCGAGTCACGGTCGCGGGAGGGAGGCGCTTCGCGCGAATCTGGGTTCCGCCGGGGCGGCGGAGATTCCGGCGACCGTCGCGGCGGCGACGGCAATTCGCGCCCGGGGAGCAAGCCCTTTGCCAAACCCTTTGGCGGCGCCGCGAGCCCCGGCGGCAGGGCGCGGCCGAAACCGAGCGGCTGGGACGGCAAGCCGCGCGAGAAGAAGTTCTTCCGCAAGGACTGAGGCCAGATCGCGGCGCGGTGGCTGCCGGGTGGCGGCGGCCGCGCTAGCGGAAACGGTCGACGAGGCGCTGGAGCGGGCTGCGGGTGTCGGCTCCGGGCTCCGGCTCGGGTTCGGGCGCCGGAGCAGTCGAACGCCGCGGCTGCGGCTCCGGCGCGGGCTGCGTCGGCGCTTGCCGCGCCACGCGATTCGTGAAGCCGGCGGTGTCGCCTGCCGCCAGATCCGGAGCGGCGGCGGCGATGGCATCGAGAAGCGGGGCGAGCCAGTCCTGGTCCGCCTTGGCGAAATTGCCGAGGACATGCGGCGTCACGAGGCGCTTGTCGCCGGGATGGCCGATGCCGAGGCGGACGCGGACGAAATCCGGCCCGAGATGTGCCGCGATCGAGCGAAGCCCGTTGTGTCCGGCGGTCCCGCCGCCCACTTTCACGCGGACGCGGCCAGGGGCGAGATCGAGTTCGTCGTGGAAGACCACGATGTCTGCCGGCGCAAGCTTGTAGAAACGCGCCGCCGCGCCGACGCTGTCGCCTGAGAGATTCATGTAGGTTCCGGGCTTCAGCAGCAGCACCTTCTCGGGGCCGAGCCTTCCCTCGCTGGTCAAGCCCTGGAAACGCGCGCGCCAGGCCGGGAAGCCGTGGGCGGCGGCAATGGCGTCAACCGCCATGTAGCCGATGTTGTGGCGGTTGCCGGCATATTGCTGGCCCGGGTTGCCGAGGCCGACGAAGAGCTTCATGCCACCTCCGGAACGCGTGCGCCGCGGGCGGGCCGCGGCGCTCTGGTCTAGCATGAGGGGGAGCGGGAGGAAATCAGCCCTCGGCTGCTTCCTCTTCCCCTTCCTCGCCGGCTTCGGCCGCTCTCAGGCCCGACGGAGCCGTGATGTTCGCGATCACGAAGTCGCGATCCGTGATCGTCGGTCGCGATCCCGCCGGCAGGGTGACGTTCGAGATGTGGATCGTGTCGTTGATGTCGAGGCCGGCGACCGAAGCGGTGATCTTCTCCGGGATGTTTCCGGCGGTGACGACGAGCTCGACCTCCGGGCGCACGACCTGGAGCACGCCGCCCCGGCGCAGCCCCGGCGACTTCTCGCGGTCGACGAACTCGACCGGGATGAAGAGGTTGATCAGGCTCCGCTCGGAGAGGCGGAAGAAGTCGACATGGATCGGCAGGTCCTTGACCACGTCGCGCTGGACGGCACGGCAGATCACACGGCTGTCCTTGCCGTCGATGCGCAGGGTGACGAGGCGGGCGAGGAACCGGCCGGCCTTGAGTTCCTTGAGAAGCTCGTTCGACCTGATGTTGATCGACTGCGGGGCCTCGCCGCCGCCGTAGACGACCCCTGGTACATATCCCTCGCGGCGTGCCTTCCGGGCGGCCCCCTTGCCTGTCCCCGGGCGCGCCACGGCCTCGAGAACCGATGTCTCAGCCATGATCTTGCTCCTGATGCGTACGTGACGCGGCCCGCCTCCAAGGGTGCGGCGCTCGCGAAGGCGGCCGTATAGGCGATTTCGGACCGGAAGGGAAGCGGAGAACGGCGACTGGCGCGGAGCATCTGCCGGAGGGGAGGCGGAGGCCCGTTTCGCTGGCGCAGGCAGGGGGGCGGCACGGTACGGTTGACGGCGCATCCCGCTCGGCGCAGGTTCCGGCAGCGGCAGCAATGGGAGAGGGATCCGCATGCGAAATGCGCAGATGGCGCTGATCGCGGCGCTGACGATGCTCGGTGCGGCGGCCGCGGCGCAGGAGGCCGGGGAGATCTGGTCGCTCGAAGGGCTGGATGCGCCGGAGAGTGCGCTCCACGATCCGGAGCGGGACGTGATCTATGTCTCGAATGTCGGGGGACAGCCCCTCGACAAGGACGGCAACGGCACGATCTCGCGGGTCTCGCCCGCGGGCGAGATGATCGAGGCGGACTGGGTGAGCGGGCTTGATGGGCCGAAGGGGCTCGCGCTCCATGAGGGGACGCTCCATGTCACCGACATCGACCGGCTGGTGGCGATCGACGTCGCCTCGGGCGAGATCACCGGCGAATGGCCGGCGGAGGGGGCCGAGTTCCTCAACGATGCCGCGGCCGATGACGAGGGCCGGATCTATGCCTCCGACATGATCGGCAACCGCATCTACCGCCTGGCCGACGGTGCAATGTCGGTCTGGCTGGAGGACGAGGCGCTCGAACACCCGAACGGCCTCAAGGTGGTGGAGGGGATTCTCAATATCGCGAGCTGGGGCGCCGGATTGCGCGAGGATGCCACCACCGAGGAGCCGGGCCGGCTGCTGACGGTCGATCTCGAGACGAAGGAGATCGTGCCGTTCGGCAGCGGGGAGGGGATCGGCAATCTCGACGGGCTCGAGCCCGACGGCGCGGGCAACTGGCTGGTGACGGACTGGGTTGCGGGCGGGCTTTACCGGATCGATCCCGAAGGCGAAGCGACGCGGCTGCATCCGCTGGCACCCGGCAGCGCCGATCTCGGCTTCATGGCCGGAGACGGCGTCGCCCTCATTCCGATGAGCAGCGAGGGCCGGCTGGTAGCCTACCGCCTGGCGTCGCCCTGACGCGGGCAGGCAAGACCCAGACCCGGAGCGGAGCCGGGCACTCGCCGCATCCGGCGCCGGCATCCCGGATCAGGCGGGACGCGCGACCGCGATGGCGGGTTCGCCGGCCCCTGCCGGCCTGTCCGGAGTATCTGTGGACATGGAATCCGTCCAGCCGAGGCGACGGGCGATGCGTCTGCCCTGAGCGAGCCGGTTCTCGGACTGCGAGAGATCCATCAGCGCCCCGATCTCGCGATTGGCCTCGAGCGGCTCGAACGGCACCAGCGCGCCCATGGCCGCGACGGTGAGTTCGGAGAACACCAGGCGGCCGTCGAACTTGAGGAAATCGACCCTCACGTGGAGGAAGGGCTGGGCGAGACGCCGCGCCTCCGCGAGGATGGTGTCGAGTTCGGGCGGCGGCGCGACCGTCCGCGGGTCGGGCGCGAAGCCGCGGGTCGTGAAGGAGACGCGGTTCCAGTCGAGATCCATCGTCACGCGCCGGAAGTTGGTGC
>JAJUJF010000100.1 GCA_029265455.1 Paracoccaceae bacterium
ATGCGAGCTCTCGCCGCCATACATCTTCATCCCGACCTGGCGCCTCGGATACTGGATGGTGATCTTGCGCAACGCGCGCTCCATGAACACCACGAAGGCGATGACCGCCACCGCCATGGCGAGGATGCCGATGATCGTCGCCGGCGAGATCGCGCCGGTGCGGCCCTGGGTGAAGAACTGGGCGAGGGCCGCGGGCAGTTCGGCGATGATGCCGACGAAGATGATGAGCGAGATGCCGTTGCCGATTCCGCGCGCCGTGATCTGCTCGCCGAGCCACATCAGGAACATCGTGCCGCCGACGAGGGTGATCATCACCTCGAAGCGGAAGAACCAGCCGGGGCTGATCGCCATTCCCTCCGCCTCGAGGCCGATCGCAAGACCGTAGGCCTGGAACGTCGCAAGGAAGACGGTGCCGTAGCGGGTGTACTGGTTGATCTTCTTGCGGCCGGCCTCACCCTCCTTCTTGAGCTGGGAAAGCGAGGGAACCATCGCCGTCATCAGCTGCACGATGATCGAGGCGGAGATGTAGGGCATGATCCCGAGAGCGAAGATCGCCATCCGGCCGACGGCGCCGCCCGTGAACATGTTGAGCATCCCGCCGATGCCCGCGGAAGCCTGCTGGAAGAACTGCGCGAGCCGGACCGCGTCGATCCCGGGCACGGGGATATAGGTGCCGATCCGGTAGACGATCAGGAGCCCGATGGCGAACAGGATCCGGCTCTGGAGGTCCTTCGCCTTGCCGAAGGTACCCCAGCTGAGATTGGCGGCCATCTGCTCCGCTGCCGATGCCATGCGCATCCTCCCGAAAAACCTGCGCCGCCGGTCGCCTGTCTCCGGCGGTCGGCGGCGCTCATGGTTCTCTAAAGTTCACCCCCGACGGACGCAAGCGCGTCCGGGGCGGCAATCACTCCGAAGGCGCCGTTTCGGCCGCAACCCGGGAGACCGTCACCGAGCCGCCTGCCTTCTCGACCGCCTCGATCGCCGATTTCGAGGCACCGGTGACGCTGATCCTGACCGCGCTGGTGATCTCGCCCTTGCCGAGGAGTCGCACGCCGTCAAGACGCCGCCGCACGAGGCCCGAACTCACCAGCAGTTCCTCCGTCACCTCCGACCCGGCGTCGATCTTGCCGGCATCGATGAACTTCTGGAGGTTGCCGAGGTTGATCACCGCGAATTCCTTGCGGTTCGGCTTCGAGAAGCCGCGTTTCGGCAGCCGCCGGTAGAGCGGCATCTGACCGCCCTCGAACGCCTTGATCGAGACGCCGGAACGCGACTTCTGGCCCTTGATGCCGCGGCCGCCGGTCTTGCCGAGGCCCGAACCGGGCCCACGGCCGACCCGCTTCTTGCGTGAGGTCGCGCCGGGATTGTCGCGCAGTTCATGGAGTTTCATGACGCTTCTCCTCTTGCCGGATGCGGCAGGCTGAGCGTCAGTGCCCGCCGACCACGGCCTTGCCTGGTTGCGACCGAACGCGGCATGTCAGTTCGCGCCCGGCCTGTCGTCGATCCCGCCCTCCGGGCCGACGATGACTGCAGGAATGCGAGAAGCGGGCTCAGCCCCGCTCCTCGACGATCTCCACGAGATGCGGGATCTTCGCGACCATGCCGCGCACGCTCGGCGTGTCGGGCAGCTCGCGCGTCCGGTGCATCTTGTTGAGGCCGAGCCCGATCAGCTGCTGGCGCTGGATCGCCGGGCGGCGGATCGGTGAGCCGATCTGTCTCACGACAATGGTCTTTGCCATGATCAGGCCTCCGCAGTCTCGGCAGCCGGAGCCGGCTGCTCGGTGCGCGGCAGGATGTCCGAAACCTTCCTGCCGCGGCGCTGGGCGACCATCCGCGGGCTCTGCTCCCGCCTCAGACCGTCCATCGTCGCCCGGATCATGTTGTAGGGGTTCTGCGTCCCGAGAGACTTCGCCACCACGTCATGGATGCCGAGCATCTCGAACACCGCGCGCATCGGACCACCGGCGATGATGCCGGTACCGGCGGGGGCGGCCCGCATCACGACGCGGCCGGCGCCGTGGCGGCCCTCCATGTCGTGATGAAGCGTCCGACCCTCGCGGAGCGGGATCCGCACCATGCTGCGCTTTGCCTGTTCGGTCGCCTTGCGGATCGCCTCGGGCACCTCGCGGGCCTTGCCCTTGCCGAAACCGACCCGGCCCTTCTGGTCGCCGACGACGACGAGCGCCGCGAAACCAAACCGCTTGCCGCCCTTCACCGTCTTGGAGACGCGGTTGATCGCGACGAGGCGATCGGCGAACTCCGGGCTCTCGTCACGGTCGCGTCCGCGGCCGCCCCTGTCTTCCCTGGCCATATCGCCTCCTCTAGAACTTCAGCCCGCCCTCGCGGGCGGCATCGGCGAGCGCCTTCACCTTTCCGTGGAAAAGGAAGCCGCCGCGATCGAAATAGACCTCTTCGATCCCGGCCGCCTTCGCACGCGCCGCGATCTCGGCCCCGACCTTCGCCGCGGCCTCCTTGTTGTTCTTGCCCTTCAGCTCGAGCTTGGGGTCAAGCGTCGAAGCCGCCGCAAGCGTGCGTCCCTGAACATCGTCGATCACCTGGACATAGATGTTCTTCGACGAACGATGCACCGAAAGCCGCGGCTTCTCGCCCGCAATCTTCTTGATCCTGGTCCGGACGCGCAGGCGGCGTTTGCGGAACAGTTCCCGTTTGCTGGTCGCCATCTTCGCGTTCCTTACTTCTTCTTGCCTTCCTTGCGGAAGACGAACTCATCGCGATACTTGATGCCCTTGCCCTTGTAGGGCTCCGGCGGACGCCAGCCGCGGATGTTGGCCGCGACCTGACCAACCACCTGCTGGTCGATGCCCTCGACAATGATCTCCGTCGGGCGCGGCGTGGTGATCGTCACGTCGTCCGGGATCGGGAAGTCGATGTCATGGCTGTAGCCGAGCTGGAGCTTCAGGACCTTGCCCTGGACGGCAGCGCGGTAGCCGACGCCGTTGATGTCGAGCTCCTTCCTGAAGCCGCCGGTGACGCCGGTGACGAGATTCGCCACTTGCGTGCGCGACATGCCCCACTGCTGGCGGGCGCGTTTCGAAAGACCGCGCGGCCGCACGCTGATGGCGCCATCCTCGACCGCGATCGTCACGTCGTCGGTCGCGGTGAACGCGCGCGTGCCCTTCGGCCCCTTGACGGAGACCGTCTGACCCGAAACCGTGGCCTCGACCCCCTGCGGGAGCGGCACCGGTCGCTTTCCGATACGAGACATGGCCCCTCCTCAGAACACGGTGCAGAGCACCTCACCGCCAACATTGGCGGTGCGGGCCTGCGCGTCCGACATGACGCCCTTCGGCGTCGAGATGATGGCGACGCCGAGGCCCTGGCGGACCTGCGGCATGGTCTTGACGCCGGAATAGACGCGGCGGCCGGGCGTCGAGATGCGCTTCAGCTCGCGGATGACGGGCTGACCGTCATAGTACTTGAGCGAGATCTCGATCTCGTTGTGGCCGGCTTCCGTGGTGACATCCTCGTAACCGCGGATGTACCCCTCCTCCTTCAGGACATCGAGCACCCAGCGGCGGATCTTGGAGGCGGGCGTGCGGACGGTCGGCTTGCCGCGCATCGAGGCGTTGCGGATGCGGGCGAGCATGTCGCCGAGCGGATCGTTCATCGACATCTTGCCCTCCTTACCAGCTCGACTTGACCATGCCGGGGACCTGCCCCTTCGAAGCGAAATCCCGGAGCGCGATCCGCGACATCCTCAGCTTCCGGTAATAGGCGCGCGGACGGCCCGTCACCTCGCACCGGTTGTTGAGCCGGGTCGGCGAGGAGTTGCGCGGAAGCTTGGCCAGCTTCAGCCGCGCCTTGAACCGCTCCTCCATGGGGAGCTCCTGGTTCGCGGCGATCTCCTTCAGCTCGGCGCGCTTCGCGGCGTATTTCTTGACGAGGGCCTGACGCTTCTTCTGCCGCTCGATCATGCTGCGTTTTGCCATTTATGATCTCCTGGCTCAGGCCGCGAAGGGCATGTTGAAGTGCTTGAGGAGCGCTTTCGCCTCCGCGTCCGTCTTCGCACTCGTCACGATCACGATGTCCATGCCCCAGACCTGCTCGATCTTGTCGAAATTGATCTCGGGGAAGACGATATGCTCCTTGAGGCCCATGGCGTAGTTGCCACGGCCGTCGAAGCTCTTGCTGCTCACGCCGCGGAAGTCGCGGATGCGCGGCATCGCCACCGTGATCAGCCGGTCCAGGAATTCGTACATCCGGTCTGCGCGCAGCGTCACCTTCACGCCGATCGGCATGCCCTCACGCAGCTTGAAGCCGGCGATCGAGTTCCTGGCCCGGGTCACGATCGGCTTCTGGCCGGAGATCGCCGCGAGATCGGCCTCGGCAGCACGGATCTTCTTCGAATCGGCAACCGCCTCGCCGACGCCCATGTTCAGGACGATCTTCTCGAGCCGCGGGATCTGCATGTCGTTCTTGTAGCCGAACTCCTCCTTGAGCGCGGCGCGGACCCTGGTGCGGTACTCTTCCTTGAGGCGGGGAACGTAGTCAGCCATTGATCGTCTCCCCCGACTTCTTGGCGTAGCGGACCTTCTTGCCGTCCTCGAAGCGGAACCCGACACGCGTCGGCTCGCCGGTCTTGGGGTCGACGAGGGCAAGGTTCGACAGATGGATCGGCGCCGGCGCCGGCACACGGCCACCCGGCGAGGACGGGCTCTGGCGCTGGTGACGGATGACGATGTTGATCCCGTCGACGATCGCCCGGTTCTCCTTGGGGATCACGCGGGTGATCTCGCCCTGCTTGCCCTTGTCCTTGCCGGCGAGCACGACGACCCGGTCGCCCTTCCTGAGTTTCGCGGCCATCAGAGCACCTCCGGCGCGAGCGAAATGATCTTCATGAAGTTCCGGGCGCGCAGCTCGCGCACCACCGGCCCGAAGATGCGGGTGCCGATCGGCTCCATGTTGTTGTTGATCAGCACGGCGGCGTTCGAATCGAAGCGGATCGCGGTTCCGTCGCTGCGGAACACCTCCTTCGCGGTACGCACGACGACGGCCTTGCGGACATCGCCCTTCTTCACGCGACCACGCGGGATCGCCTCCTTGACGGAGACCACGATAACATCGCCGACCGAGGCGTATTTTCGCTTCGAGCCGCCGAGAACCTTGATGCACTGCACCCGGCGAGCGCCGGAATTGTCAGCGACATCCAGATTCGTCTGCATCTGGATCATTGGTCTTCTCCCGACCTGCGGGGACACGGGCCCCGCGGTTTCGACAAAGCTATGGCGTCAGGCTTCGGCGGATGCCGTCACCACCCTCCAGCGCTTGGTCTTCGAAATCGGCGCACATTCCTCGATGCGGACGCGGTCGCCGACCTTGAAACGGTTCTCCGGGTCATGCGCCCGGTACTTCTTCGACTTGCGGATCGTCTTCTTCAGCACCGGATGCGTGAAGCGTCGCTCGACGGAGACCGTGACGGTCTGCTCGTTCTTGTCGCTGGTCACGGTCCCGGTCAGGATACGCTTGGGCATCTCAGGACTCCCCGGCCGCCGGGGCGGCCCTGTCTGTCGCAGCCGCGGCGGCGGCCTTCTCGTTGAGGATGGTCTTCACCCGCGCCACGTCGCGGCGCACGGCGCTCATCCGCCCCGTATTCTCGAGCTGACCCGTGGCCTGCTGGAAGCGCAGGTTGAAGGACTCCTTCTTCAGCCGCACGAGCTCGTCGCGCAGCTGGTCCGGGGTCTTTTCCCGAAGCTCGGCCGCTTTCATGGCCACTTCCTCTCTTCTCGGACCTACCGGAGCACCGGGCTCCGGCGGTATTCCCAAAACATCACGCGGTGCCGGGCCCCTGCGGGCCCCGCCCCTACCAGTCTTCGCGTGCGACGAAACGGCACTTCACCGGCAGCTTCATCGCTGCCAGGCGGAGCGCCTCCCTTGCCACATCTTCGCCGACGCCGTCAATCTCGAACATCACGCGGCCGGGCTTGACCTTGGCGGCCCAGAACTCGACCGAGCCCTTGCCCTTGCCCATACGGACCTCGATCGGCTTCTTCGAGACCGGCACATCCGGGAAGATCCGGATCCAGACCCGGCCCTGACGCTTCATGTGGCGGGTGAGCGCACGCCGCGCCGCCTCGATCTGGCGGGCGGTGATCCGCTCGGGCTCCTGCGCCTTCAGCCCGTAGGAGCCGAAGTTGAGGTCGTAGCCCCCCTTCGCCTGTCCGCTGATGCGTCCCTTGTGCATCTTGCGGAACTTGGTCTTCTTCGGTTGCAGCATCTACTTCAACTCCCTCAGCGCGCGCGCTGCATCCGGCCGCCGCTCTCCTGCAGCTCGGACTGCCGGCGATCGCGGGCCTGCGGATCGTGTTCGAGGATCTCGCCCTTGAAGATCCAGACCTTGACGCCGATGATGCCGTAGGCAGTGCGCGCCTCGACGACCGCGTAATCCACATCCGCCCTGAGCGTGTGGAGCGGCACCCGGCCCTCGCGATACCATTCCGTCCGGGCGATCTCCGCGCCGCCGAGGCGGCCAGCGACATTCACCCGGATGCCGAGCGCACCCATCCGCATCGTGTTCTGCACCGCCCGCTTCATCGCGCGGCGGAACGACACCCGGCGCTCGAGCTGCTGGGCGATGTTCTCGGCGACGAGCTGTGCGTCGATCTCGGGCTTGCGGACCTCGACGATGTTGAGATGCAGCTCCGAGCTGGTCAGCCCGGCAAGCTTCTTGCGGAGCGCCTCGATGTCGGCGCCCTTCTTGCCGATGATCACCCCCGGCCGCGCGGCATGGATCGTCACCCGACACTTGCGGTGGGGGCGCTCGATCACGATGCGGCTGATGCCGGCCTGACCCACGCTCTCGCGGATCTTGTTGCGGATGGCGATGTCCTCGTGAAGGAGCCGCCCGTATTCCTCACCATCCGCGAACCAGCGGCTGTCCCAGGTGCGGTTGACCTGCAGGCGCAGGCCGATCGGATTGATCTTCTGTCCCATCAGACGCTCTCCTCGACCTGCCGCACCTTGATCGTGAGCTGGCTGAACGGCTTCTCGATCCGTCCGAAGCGACCGCGGGCCCGGGGCCGGCCGCGCTTCATCACCAGGTTCTTGCCGACGAAGGCCTCGGCGACCACCAGCTCGTCGACATCGAGCCCGTGATTGTTCTCAGCGTTCGCGATCGCCGACTGCAGCGTCTTCCTGACGTCCTCGCTCACGCGCTTCTTCGAGAAGGTGAGATCGGCAAGCGCCTTCTCGACCTTCTTGTTGCGGATCATCGCGGCGACGAGATTGAGCTTGCGCGGGCTCGTCCGGATCATCCGGTTGACGGCCATCGCCTCGTTGCTGGCGACGCGGCGCGGGTTCTTTTCCTTGCCCATCGCCTTACCTCCGCTTCGCTTTCTTGTCGGCCGCATGGCCGTAATAGGTCCGCGTCGGCGAATACTCGCCGAACTTCATGCCGATCATCTCCTCGTTCACCGAAACGGGGATGTGCTTCTTGCCGTTGTAGACGCCGAAGGTGAGTCCGACGAACTGCGGCAGGATGGTCGACCGGCGCGACCAGATCTTGATGACCTCGTTGCGACCCGACTCGCGCGCCTTCTCCGCCTTCTTCAGGACGTAGGAGTCGACGAAGGGGCCTTTCCAGACGGAACGTGGCATGCTGCGCCCTCCTTACCGCTTCTTCTTCTGGTGACGCGAGCGGAGGATCAGATTGTCCGTCGCCTTGTTGGTCCGGGTCCGCGGACCCTTGGTCTTCTTGCCCCAGGGCGTCGACGGGTCGCGGCCGCCCGAGGTACGGCCCTCGCCGCCGCCATGCGGGTGGTCGACCGGGTTCATCGCGACACCGCGGACGGAGGGACGCTTGCCGAAATGCCGGATGCGTCCCGCCTTGCCGAAGTCCTGGTTCGAGTTGTCGGGGTTCGACACCGCGCCGACCGTCGCCATGCACTCCTGCCGCACCATGCGGAGCTCGCCCGAGGAGAGGCGGATCTGCGCGTAGCCGCCGTCGCGACCGACGAACTGGGCGTAGGTGCCGGCCGCCCGCGCGATCTGGCCGCCCTTGCCGGGCTTCATCTCCACATTGTGGACGATGGTGCCGATCGGCAGCGCCGAGAACGGCATCGCGTTGCCCGGCTTGATATCGGCGCGAGCGGAAGCCACCACCGTGTCACCGACCGCGAGCCGCTGCGGGGCGAGGATGTAGGCCTGCTCGCCGTCGGCATAGCCGACGAGCGCGATGAAAGCGGTCCGGTTCGGGTCGTACTCGATCCGGATCACCTTGCCCGGCACATCGAGCTTGCGCCGCTTGAAGACGATGATGCGGTAGAGCGTCTTCGCCCCGCCGCCACGCCGGCGCGCGGTGATCCGACCGGTGTTGTTCCGCCCGCCCTTCTTCGAGAGGCCTTCGGTCAGGGTCTTGACCGGGCGCCCCTTGTAGAGCTGGGAACGGTCGATCAGAACCAGCCCGCGCTGGCCCGGCGTCGTGGGATTGTATGTTTTCAACGCCATGTCTTGCTGTCTTCCGTTATCGCCCCGAAGGGCGCGTTGCTTCCGTTCTCGCCCCCAGGGGGCGCGCTGGCGGTGGCCGCCCCGGCAGGGGCGGCACCGGTTCCCCGGATCAGAGCCCGGTCGTCACGTCGATGGTGTTCCCCTCGACGAGGGTGACATAGGCCTTCTTCACGTCCTTCCGCCGGCCCGGCCGGCCGCGGAAACGCTTGGTCTTGCCCTTGGTGACGACGGTATTGATCGCCTTCACCTTGACCTTGAACAGGGACTCGATGGCCTCCCTGATCACCGGCTTCGTGGCCGCGATGTCGACCTCGAACACCACCGCCCCGTGTTCGGAGGCCATGGTCGCCTTCTCGGTGATCACCGGCCGGCGGATCACGTCGTAGAGTTCTGCCTTCATTTCAGCCGCGCCTCCAGCGCTTCCACGGCAGCCCGGGTCAGGACGAGCGTGTCCCGCCGCAGGATGTCGTAGACATTGGCGCCCTGGCTCGGCAGGACGTCGATCCCGTCGATGTTCCGCGCCGCCCGCGCGAAGTTCTGGTCGACCTCCGCGCCGTCGATGACGAGGGCACGCTTCCAGCCAAGGTTCCGGAGCTTCTCCGCGAGCGTCCGGGTCTTGGCCTCGGGCAGGCTGGCTTCGTCGAGGACGATCAGCTCGCCCGCGCCGGCCTTCGCCGACAGCGCGTGTTTCAGGCCGAGGGCGCGAACCTTCTTGTTGAGGTCATGCGCATGGCTGCGCGGCACCGGACCGGCATAGACGCCGCCCTTGCGGAAGATCGGCGCGTTGCGGTCGCCATGACGCGCACCGCCGGTGCCCTTCTGGCGATAGATCTTCTTGTCGGAGTAGCTGGTCTCCGACCGGGTCTTCACCTTGTGCGTGCCCTGCTGGCGGCGGGCGAGCTGCCAGCGGACGACGCGATGCAGGATGTCGGCGCGCGGCTCGAGCCCGAAGACGGAATCGTCGAGCTCGATCTCGCCTGCCTCACCGGCATCGAGCGTGATCACTTGCGTCTTCATTTCTCTTCGCCTTCCTGGCCCGCAGCGGAGTCAGGCCCCGCCTCGTTCCCTTCCTCGGCGGCCGCGGCATCCATCGCTGCCTGTTCGGCCTCCTGCTGCGCGCGCAGGGCCTCCGCCTCCGCCTCGGCTGCCGCCGCCGCTCCCTCCTCGGCTGCCCGGCGGGCCTCCTCGGCATGGCTGCGCAGCGCCGCCGGCAGGATCACGTTCTCGGGCAGCGGCTTCTTCACCGCGTCCTTGATCGTCACCCAGCCGCCCTTCGAACCCGGGACCGCGCCCTTGACCATGATCAGGCCGCGCTCGGGATCGGTGCGCACCACCTGCAGGTTCTGCGTGGTCACGCGGACCGCGCCCATGTGGCCGGCCATCTTCTTGCCCTTGAAGACCTTGCCCGGGTCCTGGCACTGGCCGGTGGAGCCATGCGAGCGGTGCGAGATCGACGTGCCGTGCGAGGCGCGCAGACCGCCGAAGTTGTGCCGCTTCATCGCACCGGCAAAGCCCTTGCCGATCGAGGTCCCCGCCACGTCGACATACTGCCCGGCGAAATAGTGGTCCGCCGTGATCTCCTCGCCCACGTCGATGAGATTCGACGGGCTCACCCGGAACTCGGCCAGCTTCCGCTTCGGCTCGACCTTCGCCTTGGCGAAATGTCCGCGCATGGGCTTGCTCGTGCGCTTCGCCTTGGCGGTGCCGGCGCCGAGCTGCACGGCCGCATAGCCGTCCTTCTCGGGAGTGCGCTGCGCCACCACCTGAAGCCCCTCGAGGGAGAGGACCGTGACCGGCACCTGCCGTCCGTCCTCCATGAACAGCCGGGTCATTCCCAGCTTCTTTGCGATAACTCCGGAGCGCATGGCCTACCTCAGAGCTTGATTTCGACGTCGACGCCGGCGGCGAGGTCGAGCTTCATCAGCGCGTCCACCGTCTGCGGCGTCGGGTCCACGATGTCGAGGAGCCGCTTGTGGGTACGGATCTCGAACTGCTCGCGCGACTTCTTGTCGATATGCGGGCCGCGCAGCACCGTGAATTTCTCGATCTTGTTCGGCAGCGGGATCGGCCCGCGCACCCGCGCACCGGTCCGCTTCGCCGTGTTGACGATCTCGGCCGTGCTCGCGTCGAGCACCCGGTAGTCGAAGGCCTTCAGCCGGATGCGAATATTCTGGCCTTGCATTTTTCTCTCAGCCTCAGGTCTCGGGAGTTGCGGCGGCGGATCAGCCCGCCGCCCTTTCCGCTATCGGGATTACTCGATGATCTTCGAGACGACGCCGGCGCCGACGGTGCGGCCGCCCTCGCGGATGGCGAAGCGCAGGCGCTCCTCCATGGCGATCGGCGCGATCAGCTCGACGTTGAACTTCAGGTTGTCGCCCGGCATCACCATCTC
>JAJUJF010000101.1 GCA_029265455.1 Paracoccaceae bacterium
AAGGTTTCGGGGTTCTTCAGGATGGTGGCGAGCGGCACCGCGCTCGACGGCTCCATCACGATCTTCATCCGCGCCCAGATGAGGCGCATCGCGGCGATGATCTCCTCCTCGCTCGCGGTGAGGATGTCGGTGACATGGCGGCTGACGAAATGCCAGGTGAGCTCCTTGAGCGGCACCTTGAGGCCGTCCGCCACCGTCGCCGGCGCGTCGTCGGCGATGATATGCCCGGCGCGGAAGCTCCGCGCGGCGTCATCGGCCTGTTCGGGTTCGGCCGCGTAGATCTCCACCTGCGGCGCGATCGTCGACAGGGTGAGGCATGTCCCCGAGACCATGCCGCCGCCGCCGATCGGTGCCACCACCGCATCCAGCCCCTCGACCTGCTCCATGAGTTCGCGCGAGCAGGTCGCCTGGCCCGCGATCACCCTCGGGTCATTGTAGGGATGGACGAAATCCGCACCGGTTCGCGCCTGCACCTCGGCAAACACGGCCTCGCGGCTCGAGGTCGAGGCCTCGCATTCGGTGATCTGACCGCCGTAGCCCCGGACCGCGTCCTTCTTCGCCTGCGGCGCGGTGCGCGGCATCACGACATGGCAGGGGATGCCTCGCCGCCCGGCCGCATAGGAGAGCGACAGCGCGTGATTCCCGCTCGAATGCGTGGCGACGCCCTTGGCCGCCTGTTCCTCCGAAAGGCCGAAGACGGCGTTCGACGCGCCCCGCACCTTGAAGGCGCCGGCCTTCTGGAAGTTCTCGCATTTGAAGAAGAGCTCGCAGCCGGCGAGCTGGTTGAGGAAGGACGACGTCAGCACCGGCGTGCGAGGGCTATGGGGGGCGGCGCGTTCATGCGCCGCCACCGCGTCGTCCCAGGTCGGGACGATGAGGTCGCCGACCCTTTCCATCAGGCCGCCGCCTTCCGCGCATGGGCCCCGTTCGCACGGTAGACCTCCTGCGCCGCCGCAACACCCGAGCCGAGGCGGACCGGCAGGCCGAGATCGGCCATCACCATCTCCGCCGTGGCGATGCCGGAGAGCGCCATGACATCGGTGAGGCTGCCGAGATGTCCGATGCGGAACAGCTTGCCCGCCACATCGCCAAGGCCGATGCCGAAGGCGACATCATAGGCCGAGGCGGCGTGGTTGACGATCTTGTTCGCGTCGAAGCCTTCCGGCGTCAGGATGGCGCTCACCGTATCGGAATAGAGATCCGGACTCTGGGCGCAGAGTTTCATCCCCCAGGCCGAGACCGCCGCACGCACGCCCTCGGCAATGCGCCGGTGCCGGGCGAAGACATTCTCGAGCCCTTCCTCGAGCAGCAGCCCGCAGGAAAACCGCAGGCCGTTCATCAGCCCGACGGCAGGCGTGTAGGGATAACCGCCCTTCGGGTAGCCGGTCGCCATGTCGCGGACGTCGAAATAGGTCCGCGGCAGTTTCGCTGATTCCACCGCTTCCATCGCCCGCTTGCTGAACGCGGTGATCGCGAGGCCCGGCGGCAGCATGAAACCCTTCTGCGAGCCGGTGACGGCGACGTCGACGCCCCATTCGTCCATGCGGAAGTCCATGGAGCCGATCGAGCTCACGCCGTCGACGAAGAGGAGCGCCGGGTGGCCGGCAGCATCGATCGCCCGCCGGACCGCGGCGATGTCGGAGCGCACGCCGGTCGCCGTCTCGTTATGCGTGGCCAGCACGACCTTGATCCGGTGCTCGCGGTCGGCGGTGAGGATCTCCTCGTAGCGGTCGGCCGGGATTCCGGCGCCCCACGGGGTCTCGACCACCGTGACATCGAGGCCGTGGCGGCGGCACATGTCGATCCAGCGGTGCGAGAACATCCCGTTGCGGGCGGCAAGCACGCCGTCGCCGGGCGAGAGCGTGTTGGTGATCGCCGTCTCCCAGCCGCCGGTGCCGGTGGAGGGGAAGATGAAGATCTCCGCGTTCTCGCTCTTCACGACCTTGCGCACGCCCTCGATGCAGGGATTGAGAACCTTCGCGAATGCCGGCGAGCGGTGATCGAGCGTCGGAATGTCGCAGGCCTTGCGCACCGCCTCGGGCATGTTGGTCGGACCGGGAATGAAAACGGGGTTCTGCGAACTCATGGCATCCTCCATTCTGCTGGGTTGCAACGACTATAGGCCGTACTTCCCGGCTTGACTATTTTTTTGAATTGGTTTTTCATTTTTGTGGAAAACCAGAATTACCCGCAAAGTCAATGACTTGTTTTTTTCGTATCACGAATCTGTTTTTCATGTTTCAGGGGGACATCTGATGGAAATGCCGAAGAATGGTGCCGTTACCCCGGCCCGACGCCCGCGTGGACGGCCGCGCGCCTTCCATGACAGGAGCGAGCAGAACACCATCCGCTCCCTCGACCGTGCGCTCCAGGTACTGGCCGAACTTGCGCGGCTCGAAGGGGCGACGCTCACGGGTCTCGCGGGCTCGCTCGGCGAGGCGCCGGCCACGGTCTACCGCATCCTCATCACCATGCAGGCCCATGGCATGGTCGAGGCGAACGAGGCGACCCAGACCTGGCATATCGGCCCGACGGCCTTCCGCATCGGCTCGGTCTTCCTGCGCCGCACCAGCCTGATCGAACGCGCGCGCCCGGTGCTGCGGGGACTGATGGAGGAGACGGGGGAGACCGCGAATCTCGGCATCGAGAGCGATGGCGCGGTCCTTTTCGTGAGCCAGGTCGAAACCCATGCCTCGATCCGTGCCTTCTTCCCGCCCGGCACCAGGTCGCCGCTCCATGCCTCCGGCATCGGCAAGGTACTCCTGGCCGATGCGTCCGAGGACCGGATTGCCCGCGTGCTCGCGGGTGGCCTCACCCGCTATACCGATCAGACGATCACGGACGAGGAGGCGCTGCTCGCAGATCTTGCCGCGATCCGCGCCCGCGGTTTCTCCATCGACAACGAGGAGCGGACCGAGGGCATGCGCTGCATCGCCGCGCCCATCCGCAACGCCCATGGCGAGACCATCGCCGGCATCTCCGTCTCCGGCCCAGCGAGCCGGGTGCGGCCGGAGCGGGTCGCGGAACTCGCGCGTCCGGTGGTCGAGGCGGCCACGACCGTCAGCGTGGCCCTCGGGGCGCGGATCACCCCGCCGCACGCAGGCTAGGCCAGGTAGCCGGAGCCGGCGCGGCCGAGCGGCGCGTGCCGGTTCACGTCCTTGTAGAGGAGGTAGCGGAACCGTCCGGGCCCGCCCGCATAGCAGGCCTGCGGGCAGAAGGCGCGGAGCCACATGAAGTCGCCCGCCTCCACCTCCACCCAGTCCTGGTTGAGCCGGTATACGGCCTTCCCCTCGAGCACGTAGAGGCCATGCTCCATCACATGGGTCTCGGCGAACGGGATCACCGCGCCGGGCTCGAAGGTGACGATGGTGACATGCATGTCGTGGCGCAGGTCGGCGGGATCGACGAAACGGGTCGTCGACCAGCGGCCATCCGTGTTCGGCATTGCCGCCGGTTCGATGTCTCGCTCGTTGATGACGATGGGATCGGGATGGGCAAGCCCTTCGACCGGCTCGTAGAGCTTGCGGATCCAGTGGAACCGTGCGGCCTCGCTGCCGCGGTTCCACGCGGTCCAGCTCACGCCGGCCGGCAGATAGGCATAGCCACCCGGTTCCATCGCATGTTCGCGGCCCGCGATCGTCAGCGTGAGCCTCCCCTCGACCACGAAGATCACGCCCTCGGCACCGGGATCGGATTCGGGCCGGTCGCTGCCGCCGCCCGGCGCGACCTCCATGAGGTATTGCGAGAAGGTCTCCGCGAAACCGGAGAGCGGCCGCGCCAGCACCCAGAGCCGGGTCTGCTCCCAGAACGGCAGGTAGCTCGTCACGATGTCGCGCATCGTGTCCTTCGGGATCACCGCATAGGCTTCGGTGAAGACCGCACGACCCGTCAGCAATTCCTCCTGTCCCGGATGTCCGCCCTTGGGCGCATAGTAGAAGCGGTCCTGCATCATCGTCTCCCGCGAATGGTTTCACCGGAGAATGAGCCGGCACACGCCCGCGGCCAAGACGCGGGATCGCGGAGGACCTTGAGGCAAATCCGAAAGATGCGGGTGTCGCGCATGGCTGTCCTTCGGGCGCCGGGTCTGGTGGTCCACGCGTTGCGCACTATACCGAGGGCTTGTGCCCGAACTGGAAGCAGAGTCCCGCCCGATGTCCGATATCCGCTCGCCTGCGGTAAAGACGACCATGCCGCATTTTCCCGAATTCGTCATGATGATGGCGGCGCTGATGGCGCTCACCGCGCTCTCGATCGACATCATGCTGCCGGCGCTGCCGCTGATCCGGGACGACCTGGGCCTTGCGGATCCGAACCAGCAGCAGCTCGTCGTCACCCTCTACATGCTGGGCTTCGCGGTCGGGCAGGTCGCCCATGGGCCGATCTCCGACGCCTTCGGGCGCAAGCCGGTGCTGCTTGCCGGCCTCGCCGTCTATGCCGCCGCTTCCTTCGCCTGCATGCTGGCGACCCAGTTCGACACGCTGCTTGCCGCGCGCTTTGTCCAGGGGGTCGCCTGCGCCGCGCCCCGTGTCATTGCCGTCGCCGTTGTGCGCGACATCTACGGCGGGCGGCGCATGGCCGAGGTGATGTCCTTCGTGATGATGATCTTCATCATCGCGCCGGTGCTGGCGCCCACCCTCGGCGGCGGACTGCTCCTCATCGGCAACTGGCACGTGATCTTCGCCTTCCTCACCGCCTACGGCGTCGGCCTCCTCGCCTGGATGACCCTTCGTCTGCCGGACACCCGTCCGGCGGCGACGCGGGAGCCGATCTCTGCCGGCTGGGTGATCGGCGCCTTCCGCGAGGCCGCGACCACGCGCCAGACGCTTGGCTACACGCTCGCGACCGGCATCGTCTTCGGCTCGATGATGGGCTACATCAACTCTGCCCAGCAGATCTTCACCGACGTCTACGACACCGGGCGGCTCTTCCCGCTCGCCTTTGCCGCCGCCGCCGCGGCGATCTCCGTTGCCTCCTTCGTCAACAGCCGGATCGTCGGCCGGTTCGGGATGCGCCGCGTCTCGCAACTCGCGCTTGCGGGTTTCCTCGGCACTTCGCTTCTACATCTCGCCATTGTCGTGACGTTCGGCCCGGCGCCGCTCGGGTTCTTCCTGCTGCTGCTCGCCCTCACGTTCTTCTGCTTCGGCCTCATCATGCCGAATTTCAACGCGCTGGCGATGGAGCCGATGGGACGCATTGCCGGCACCGCATCCTCCTTTGTCGGCGCCCTGACAACCGGCATCGCCGCGCTCCTCGGCTGGTATATCGGGCAGCAGTACGCCGGCACGCTGATGCCGCTCCTCCTCGGCTTCGCCCTCCTCGGTGCGGCCACGGCGATCGTGGTGCTGATCAGCGAACGCGGTCGCCCTGCCATGCGCTGACCGCACCGAGATAGCCGACAAAAAAACTCGGAAATGCTTGCCCGGCAAACCGCAGGGGATTAGCATGCACGGGCATCGAATGTCTGTTCGGGGGGAGTTGCAATGCGACTCGAGGCAAGCGACGACGGCATGACCATCAATGCGGCGGATCTCGCCCGGCTGCTCGAACTTCCGGAGGCAGACGTGAAGCGGATGATGCGCGCGGGCACCATCACCAGCCGTTTCGAGCGGGGCGAGGGCGAGGATGCCGGCCGCTTCCGCCTCACCTTCTTCGAGGGCGACCGCCGCATCCGCCTGATCGTCGATGGTTCCGGCGAGGTGCTCCAGACCAGCCGCTCGAGGATCGTGCCGCCGAACTGACGCCGGACTAGACGGGGATCGACTGCGCCCGGAACAGGTTCTCGAGTGATGGCCGGATGCTGGTCGCGCCCGAGCGCCGGACGCTGTCGATGACCTCCCGGACCTCACCCAGGTCGACCGCGCGCAGCGCCGCCTTCACCGGGCCGATCGAGGCCGCGCGCATCGAGAGCGAGCGCAGCCCGAGCGCCGCCAGCGCTACCGCCTCCATCGGACGGCCGGCATCCTCGCCGCAGTAGGAGAGGGGGGTGGCGTGTTCCTCCGCCCGTTGCACCAGATACTCGATGAAGCTGAGGAAGCACGAGGAGAGCATGTCGTAGCGGCGGCGCACCCGCTCGTTCTCGCGGTCGGCCGCGAAGAAGAACTGCTTGAGGTCGTTGCCGCCGATCGAGAGGAAGTCGACCGCCTCGAAGAACCGGTCGGGCGCGAAGCCGAGGCTCGGCGTCTCGAGCATGGCGCCAACCTCGACCGAGATCGGCACCGTGTGGCCAAGCGCCTCCTCGCGCGCCAGCACCGAGAGCACGCAGTCGCGGGCGCGGTGGAACTCGTCGGGTTCGGCGACGAAGGGAAACATCAGCGTGAGCGGCCGGCCCTTCGCGCCGCGGATCAATGCCTGCACCTGCATCCGCAGGATGCCCGGCCGGTCGAGCCCCACCCGGATCGCCCGCCAGCCGAGCGCGGGGTTGGGCTCGTCATCGCGCTTCATGTAGGGCAGGACCTTGTCCGAACCGATGTCGAGGGTGCGGAACACCACCGGCCTGTCGCCGGCCGAGTCGAAGATGCGCGAATAGAGCGCGGCGAGGTCGGCGCGCCGGGGCACGGTCGAGCGGATCAGGAACTGAAGCTCCGTCCGGAAGAGGCCGACGCCATGCGCCCCGCATTTCGGCAGGCTGGGCAGGTCCGCCATCAGCCCGGCGTTCATCATCAGCTTGATGTGGGCGCCGTCCCGCGTCATTGCCGGCTTGTCGCGCAGCGCGGCATAGGCCTGCTGCGCCTCGGCCCGCATGTCGATCTTCTCGCGGAAGGCGGCGGCCACCGAGTCCTCGGGCCGCAGATGGACGATGCCGAGGTCGCCGTCGACAAGGATGTGATCGCCATTCTTCGCCTCGCGGGTGATCCGCGTGGCATGGATGACGAGCGGGATTGCGAGAGCGCGCGCGACCACCGCCGCGTGCGAGCCGACCGAGCCCTCCTCGAGTACCACACCCTTCAACCGCCGCCCGTAGTCGAGGAGTTCGCCCGGACCGATGTTGCGCGCGACCAGGATCGCATCTTCCGGTATCTCGCGCCCGTTGGTCTGGTCCGCCCCCGAGAGCAGCCGCAGCAGCCGGTTGGAGAGATCGTCGAGATCGTGGAGCCGCTCGCGCATGTAGGGATCATGCGTCCGGTTCATCCGCGCCCGCGTCGCCGTCTGTTCCTTCTCGACCGCGACCTCGGCGGTCAGCCCGCTGTCGATCGAGGCCTCGAGGCGACGGACCCAGCCCTTGTCGCGGGCAAACATCCGGTAGGCCTGAAGGACGTCGTGATGTTCGCCCTTGGTGCGGAGATAGTCGGCGCCGAGCATCTCGTCGACTTCCGCCCGCAGCCGGTCGATCGCGGCATGGAGCCGGGCGCGTTCATGGAGCGGATCGTCGGTGATCGGCTGGCTCACGACCACCTGCGGCTCATGGAGCAGTACATGGCCCTCGGCGACACCCTCTTGGCCGGAGAGTCCCTGCACGAAGAAGGGGCGCTTGTGCTGCTCGGCAATCTCCATCGGACCGGGACCGATGAAGGCGCCGAGCTCGGCCATCTCCGCGAGGACCATCGCCACGACCTCGAGCGCGTAGACCGTGTCGTCGCTGTATTCGCGCTGGTCGCGGCTCTGGACGACGAGGACGCCGAGGACCTCGCCCAGGCGCTGGATCGGGACGCCGAGGAAGGACGAGTAGATCTCCTCGCCCGTCTCCGGCATGTAGCGGAAGCCCGGCGTGCGCTGGGCATCGCGCGTCGACAGCGGGGTGGCGGTGAGGGCGATGCGCCCGACGAGGCCCTGGCCGAATCTCAGCCTGGTGAGATGCACGGATTCGGGCTTGAGACCCTGGCTCGCGCAGAGTTCGAGCACGTTCTCGTCGCGGCGGAGATAGACCGAACACACCTCGGTCGCGAGGCTTTCGGCGATGACGCGCACGATGCGGTTCAGCCGCTCCTGACCTTCCCCGGCCTCCGCAAGCGTCTCGCGCAGGCGCGTGAGCAGAATGCGGCTGTCGACCGCGTCAGGCACCGTCATCCATCCCTTGCCTCAGCTGGCCTTCTCCAGCCCGAAGGCATCATGCAGCGCCTGCACCGCAAGTTCCAGATATTTGCGATCGACCAGCACGGAGACCTTTATCTCCGAGGTGGCGATGGCCTTGATGTTGATGTTCTCGGCCGCGAGCGCCTGGAACATCTGATGGGCGACGCCCGCGTGGCTGCGCATGCCGATGCCGACGATCGACACCTTGGCCACGTCCTCGTTGACATGCAGGGCATCGAAGGCGACATCGCCGTTGCTCCGCGCCTTCTCGAGCACGTCGGTCGCGCGGGCGAGATCGACATGGGGCACGGTGAAGGTCATGTCGGTGTGACCGCCGGCAGAGACGTTCTGGACGATCATGTCGACGTTGATGTTGCTGGCGGCGAGCGGGCCGAACAGCGCTGCCGCCATGCCGGGGCGATCGGCCACACCCGCGACGGTGATCTGGGCCTCGTCCCGTGTATGGGCGATGCCGCTCACGACCCTGTTTTCCACGATTTCCTCCTCGTCGCAGACCAGCGTGCCGGGTTCCTCCCCGAAGGATGACCGGACCTGAACGCGGACCTTGTAGCGCATGGCGAGCTCGACCGAGCGGGTCTGCAGGACCTTCGCGCCGAGCGAGGCGAGTTCCAGCATCTCCTCGTACGAGATCCGCCCGAGCTTCCGCGCCTTGCGGGTGATGCGCGGATCGGTCGTGTAGACGCCATCCACATCGGTGTAGATGTCGCAGCGTTCGGCGCCGAGAGCGGCAGCAAAGGCGACCGCGGTCGTGTCCGATCCCCCGCGACCGAGCGTGGTGATACGCCCCTCGGAGCTGATCCCCTGGAAGCCGGCGATCACCGCATGCATGCCTTCGGCGAACTTCGCCTCCAGCCGCTCGGTGTCGATCCGCTCGATCCGGGCAGCGCCATGGGCGGAACTGGTATGTACCGGCACCTGCCAGCCCTGCCAGGAGCGGGCGGGAACGCCCATCTCCTGAAGCGTCAGCGCCATCAATCCGGCGGTGACATTCTCGCCCGAGCCGACGACCGCGTCATATTCGCGCGCATCGTAGAGGCGTGACGTCTCGCGCACCCAGCCGACGAGTTCGTTGGTCTTGCCCGCCATCGCCGAAACGACCACCGCCACCTCGTGGCCGGCGTCGACCTCGCGTTTGACATGCGCGGCGGCGCTCCGGATACGGTCAAGATCCGCGACGGACGTGCCGCCGAACTTCATGACTAGACGGGACATGGCAACCGGTCTTCCCTGCAACAGGCGCCCTCTTACAGGGCGGGACGGGGTGACGGCAAGCGGGCATGCACTGCAGGGAAGACGCCTGCCGTCCGATCCTTGCGCCCGGCCGGGGAGCCGTTGCGGAAACCCGGCCCCGGCTGCGGCGGCTACTCGCCGGCGCTCTCGAGGTAGGCGATCACGTTGTCGATGTCCTCCTCCTTGCGGACACCCACGAAGATCATCGCCGTTCCCGGGATATAGCCCTGCGGATCGGCAAGGAAGCCACGCAGCTCCTCCACCGTCCAGCTCCGACCCTCCTCGCCGACCGCCTGCATCGAAGCGGAGTAGTTGAAGCCCTCCACGGAGGCGATCGGCCGGCCCACGATGCCGTTCAGATGCGGTCCGACCATGTTCTGCGCGCCCTCGCCGACGCGGTGACAGGCCTGGCACTGGCGGAAGGTCCGCTCGCCCGCCGCCGGATCGCCGGCAAGCGCCACTTCCTCGCCGGCGGCAGCCTCGTCCGCTGCCTCGGCATCGGCCGCCTCCGCCTCTGCGGCATCCGCTTCTTCGGCGGCTGCTTCTGCCTCTTCTGCGGCGGGAGCCTCCCCGGTTGCCGCTGCGGATTCCTCGGCGGGAGCCTCCTCGGCGGGTGTCACGACGGCTTCCTCTGCCGGAGCCTCCTCGGCGGGAGCCGCCGCTTCCTCCGCAGGAGCCGCGTCTTCGGGCGCTGCCGCAGCTTCCTCCGCCGGTGCCTCCTCCTCGGGAGCCGCCGCGGTCTCGTCCGCGGCCGGAGCTTCGGCGGTTTCCTCGGCAGGGGCCTCCTCTGCAGGCGCTTCAGCCGCCGCTTCCTCTTCCGGCGCCGCCGTGCCGCTGACGATCGCATCGCCCGGCCTGCCGGAGAAAAGGAGTCCGATCAGCAGAAGCCCCGCGAGCACCGCCCCGACCACCACGAGGACGTTCCGTGTATCCCTGTTCATCCGTCCCTCCACCTGCAGCGGCTTCGCGCCGCACGTCCCTCATTTTCCGGAACGCGGCACCTCGGCGCAACGTTCCACAACCGGATGGGCAGGTAGCACAGACGTCCCGGACAGGCAAAGCCTGGCGTCAGGAAACAGGTAACCTTTGCCCATGCTTTGAAATCAATGGCTTGAGGGGGTTTTCACGCGTGGGCGCCTCGCCTCAGCCCTCCTTTCGCGCTGCCTTTTCCGCGATGCCGGAACGTCCTTCGCGCCGCGCGAGTTCCGCCGCCACCTCCTCCCATGCCACATCCCGGGCCGCGAGCATGACGAGCAGGTGGTAGATGGTGTCCGCCGCCTCGGCCACGAGGGCCTCGCGATCTAGAGACGCCGCCGCGACGATCGCTTCCACGGCCTCCTCGCCGAATTTCTCGGCGCATTTGCCCGGACCGCGGGCAAGCAGCGCCGC
>JAJUJF010000092.1 GCA_029265455.1 Paracoccaceae bacterium
CCGGAAATCCTTCAATCCGGCGCTGCGGATCGAGGGGGTCATCCTCACCATGTACGACCGCCGCAACAACCTTTCCGCCCAGGTTGCTGCTGACGTGCGCGGAAATCTCGGCGATCTGGTCTACGATACCATCATCCCGCGAAATGTCCGGCTCAGCGAGGCGCCCTCTCACGGTCTGCCGGCGCTGATCTATGATCACACCAGCATGGGCAGCGTTGCCTACCAGAAGCTTGCCGCCGAGGTGCTATCACGGCTTCAGGGCGTTCACGCGCTCGAACACGCATGACAGGAACGAAGATGGAACGGAAGGGACTTGGACGCGGCCTCTCGGCCCTCCTCGCCGATATCAACCCGCAGATACCTCCGGCGCATGAGACGGGAACCGCATCCGGCTCGTCCTCTCCTGCAGACCGGTTGCCGATCGAGCAGCTCCGCCCCAACCCGCACCAGCCGCGGCGCAACTTTCCGGAAGATGATCTCGAGGAACTCGCGGCATCGATCCGCGAGAAGGGGGTGATCCAGCCTCTGATCGTCCGCCCCCATCCGGAAGTGCCTGGCGACTACGAGATCGTGGCCGGTGAACGCCGCTGGCGCGCAGCGCAGCGGGCCCAGCTCCATGATGTTCCCGTTGTCATTCGCGAGCTGAGCGATACCGAAGTCCTCGAACTCGCGATCATCGAGAACATACAGCGTGCCGATCTCAACCCTCTCGAGGAGGCACAGGGCTACCGGCAGCTCATGGACCGTTTCGGCCATACCCAAGAAAGGCTCGCCGAAGCTTTGGGGAAATCCCGCTCGCACATCGCCAACCTGCTCCGGTTGCTGACGCTTCCCGACCCGGTTCTCGAACTCCTCCGCGCTGGTCGCCTCAGCGCCGGTCATGCCCGGGCCCTCATCACTGCGCCCGATCCGGTCGCGCTCGCCCGACAGGTCGTGGAGCGGGATCTTTCGGTGCGCCAGACCGAGGCTCTTGTCCGTCAGGCACAGACACCGCGAGCCGCGCCGGCCTCCCGCGCTCCGGCGAAGGATGCCGATACCCGCGCGCTCGAGCAGGATCTCGCGGCCGCGATCGGCATGCCCGTTGCCATCCAGCAGGCACCTGGCGCACAGAAGGGCGAACTGCGCATTCGCTACGGCAGTCTCGAAGAACTCGACAGCCTCTGCCAGCTGCTTTCGCGCTAGGCGAGGAGCCGGCGCAGCACCGCCTCGAGGACGAGCCGGCCGGCGCCCGTCGCGCGCAGCCGGCCATCAGCCGCCGTCACCAGGCCGAGCCCCGCGAGCTCGGCCACCGCATCACGGGGAAGCGGCCGTCCGGCAAGGGCGGCAAACCGCTCGACGGCCACGCCTTCCGCGAGGCGCAGTCCCATCATCAGCATCTCGGTAGCCTGGTCCTCATCGGTGAGAATGGTGCGGCCGCTCTCGCCGCACCCGGCCTCCGCCGCCGCGAGCCACTCCTCCGGCTGCCGCAGCGTCTCCGTCGCGAAACGACCAGATCCGAGGCTGAGCCGCCCGTGAGCGCCGGGGCCGATCCCCGCATAATCCCCGTAACGCCAGTAGACGAGATTGTGCCGGCTCTCGTTGCTTGGCCGCGCGTGGTTCGAGATCTCGTAGGCCGGCAGCCCGGCGGAGGTGCAGATCGCCTGCGTCGCCTCGTACATCCCGCCCGCGAGTGCCGGCTGCGGCAGACCCCTCAGTATCCCGCGGGCATGCAGTTCCCCGAACCGTGTGCCTGCCTCGATCGTCAGCTGGTAAAGCGAGAGGTGATCGATCCCGAGCCCGATCGCCCGCGCGAGTTCCGCCTCCCATTCTTCCAGGGTCTGGTCCTGACGGGCATAGATGAGATCGATACTCACTTGCGGAAACCGCGCTCGCGCCAGATCGAGCGCCGCCAGCGCCTCCGCCACCGAATGGAGCCGCCCGAGGCGTTTCAGCGCCCGGTCATCAAGCGCCTGCACGCCGAGCGACAGCCGGTTCACCCCGGCCGCGCGGTAGCCCGCGAAGCGTTCCGCCTCGACCGAAGTCGGGTTGGCCTCGAGAGTCACCTCCGCGTCGTGTTCGAGCCCCCAGCCGCGATCCACGGCCTCGAGCACCGCGCCCACGGTCGCGGGCTCCATCAGGCTCGGCGTGCCTCCTCCGAAGAACACCGAGCCCACGCGCCGTCCCGGTACTTCCCTCGCGACCCTCGCCACCTCCGCAACCAGGGCCCGCCGCCAGCGCGGCTGGTCGATCCCGGTCCGTACATGGCTGTTGAAGTCGCAGTAGGGGCATTTCGCCGCGCAGAACGGCCAGTGGACATAGACGCCGAATCCGCCTTCCCGCCAGTCTTCGCGGATGCCGCCTGCCTCAGGCAAAACAGGCGGCAATCAGCTTCCGGAAGGCGTCGGCACGATGGCTGATCTCGTTCTTCCGCTCGGGTGTCATCTCGGCGAGCGTCAGTTCGATTCCGTCCGGCTGGAACATCGGGTCGTAACCGTGTCCTTCCTTGCCACGGACCGGCCAGACGCACTGGCCGTCGAGCCGGCCCTCGAAATGCTCCTCGTGTCCGTCCGGCCAGGCCAGCACCAGCACGCAGCGGAACCGGGCGCGGCGCGGGAAGGGAGCCCCGACCTTCTCGAGCTCCTCCCAGGTCCGCGCCATGGCCCGGCCGAAGTCGCGTCCTCCCGGCACCATCGCCCAGTCGGCGGTACGGATCCCCGGCGCTCCGCCCAGGGCCTCGACCTCGATGCCGGAATCATCGGCCAGCACCGGCAGACCGGTGGCCGCCACCGCTGCCCGCGCCTTGATCCGGGCGTTGCCGAGGAAGCTCGTCTCGGTCTCCTCGGGCTCCGCGAGGCCGAGTTGGCCGGCGGAGACAAGCTCGACCGGGTAGGGGGCGAACATGGCCGCGATCTCGGCGAACTTGCCCGCGTTGTGGGTGGCCACCACCAGCCGCTTCCCGGTGAAGCGCCGGCTCACCTCACGGCCTCCGCCTGCGTTCGCACCAGTTCCGCGATCCCGGCCTCGGCGAGGTCCATCAGCGCCTCGAGCTCGCTGCGCGAGAATGTCGCTCCCTCGGCGCTTCCCTGGACCTCGACCAGCCCGCCGCGGCCGGTCATCACGAAATTCGCGTCCGTGCCCGCGGCGCTGTCCTCGGCATAGTCGAGATCGAGCACCGGCACGCCGCCATAGATGCCGCAGCTCACGGCGGCGACATGATCGGTGAGCGGATCGGTCTTCACGTCGCCCGCGCTCAGCAGCTTGTTCACGGCGAGCCGCAGCGCCACCCAGCCGCCGGTGATCGCCGCGCAGCGGGTGCCGCCATCGGCCTGCAGCACGTCGCAGTCGACGACGATCTGCCGCTCGCCGAGCGCGACCCGGTCGAGGCAGGCGCGGAGCGACCGTCCGACCAGCCGCTGGATCTCGACGGTCCGCCCCGACTGCTTGCCGGCGGCGGCCTCGCGCCGGTTCCGTGTCGTCGTCGCCCGCGGCAGCATCCCGTATTCCGCCGTGACCCAGCCAAGGCCGGTCTTGCGCAGGAAGGGGGGCACCGTCTCCTCGATCGAGGCGGTGCACAGGACATGCGTGTCGCCCATCCGGATCAGGCAGGAACCTTCAGCATGGCGGACGGTGCCGGTTTCGATCGTTACGGGGCGCAGCGCCGACGGGGCGCGGCCGGATGGACGCATGACTATCTCCTCGGGTTTCCGGCCGCGCTCATAGCGCCGATGCCCGTGCGGGTCCAGAAGGGCTCGATTGACCGGCCAGTGCCTCCTCCCTAAATCGGAAATGCAATGCCTGCCGATACACATACCGTGCCCTCCCTGGCCGAACTCAACGACCGGAGCCGCGAGGTATTCCGCCGTCTCGTCGAGACCTATCTCGAGACCGGAGAGCCCGTGGGCTCGCGCACGCTCACGCGCGCGCTGACGGAGAATGTCTCGGCGGCCACCGTGCGCAACGTCATGCAGGATCTGGAGCATCTCGGCCTGCTCGATTCGCCCCATGTCTCCGCCGGCCGCGTCCCGACCCAGCTCGGACTCCGGCTTTTCGTCGACGGCATCCTCGAGATCGGCGATGTCTCGGGCGACGAGCGGAGCGAGATCGAGCGCACCATCTCCTCGGAAGATCCCAATCTCACCGGGATCCTCGACCGTGCGGGCGCGGTCCTCTCCGGTCTCACCCAGTCGGCCTCGCTCGTGCTTGCGCCGAAATCCGAGGCGCCGATCCGCCACATCGAGTTCGTGAGCCTCGCGCCGGAACGCGTCCTCGTCGTCCTCGTCACCGCAGACGGCCATGTCGAGAACCGAATCCTGACGCCGCCCGCCGGCCTCACCCCGTCGGCCATGCGCGCCGCGGCCAACTTCCTCAATTCCGTGCTGGAAGGCCGCACGCTTTCCGAGATGCGCACCACCGTTGCCGAAGAGATCGCGAAGAACCGGGCCGAACTCGACCAGCTCAGCCAGTCGCTGATCGAGAGCGGCGTGGCGATCTGGGCGTCCGATCCCACCGACGGTTCCGAGCGGCTGATCGTGCGCGGCCGCGCCAACCTTCTTGCCTCGACCGCCGACGCGATGCAGCTCGAGCGGATCCGCATCCTGTTCGACGATCTCGAACGCAAGCGGGACCTCGTCCAGCTCCTCGACCTCACCGAGGGAAGCGAGGGCGTGCGCGTGTTCATCGGCTCCGAGAACAAGCTTTTCTCGCTGTCGGGTTCCTCTCTGGTCGTCTCTCCTTATATGGACGCTGACCGCAGAATCATCGGCGCGGTCGGAGTCATCGGTCCGACCCGGCTGAACTATGGCCGGATCGTGCCGATCGTCGACTACACCGCGCAGCTCGTCGGCCGGCTGATCTCCGGCCACGGCAAGAGGACCACTTGAGGAGCCCGGATGGCACAGGAACAGAAGAAACCGGACCCGTTCACCGAGGACGATCTGCCGGAAATCACCCCGGACGCCGCTGCCGAGACGGAGGAGGAAGCCTCGGCCCTCCCCGACGAATCAGAGGTGACCGATCCCGAGGTGCTGCGCGCCGAGATCGCGGAGCTGAAGGACCGCCTGCTGCGGGCGCTCGCCGAGACGGAGAACCTCCGCAAACGCGCGGAGCGCGACAGGCGCGACGCAGAGCAGTACGGAATCACCCGTTTTGCCCGCGATCTCCTTTCGGTACATGACAATTTCGAACGGGCGATGAACGCCGTGACCGGGGAGATGCGCGAGGTGGCCGGCCCGCTGATCGAGGGGATCGAGCTCACCCAGAAGGAGCTTCTCACCGTCTTCGGCAGGCACGGCATCAACAAGGTGGCACCGGCGAAGGGCGATCGCTTCGATCCGAAGCTGCACCAGGCGATGTTCGAGGCGCCGGTTCCCGGTACCAGTGCCGGCGACATCATCGAGGTGATGAGCGAGGGCTTCACCATCGGCGAACGCCTCCTGCGCCCCGCCCAGGTCGGGGTCTCCGCCGGGGGCCCGGCTGGCGCACCCGAGACGCCTCCTGCCGGATCGGACGGTTCCGCCGAAGGAACGTCCTGACCCCGTCGCGCCCTCCGGTTGCGGAGGGCGGCCCGTCCGCGCCCTCATCCCGCTTCGGTGGGGCGCGGCGGGTTAACACTTGGGTAGCCTTTGATTATCTTTTGAAATCAATGGCTTGATGGGGTTTTCACGCGTGGGCCCGCGTCCGCCCACGCCTTGGCGACACCGCCCGCCTTCAGGCGTCCAGCATCCCCTTCAGCTCGTAGACGAGCTCCAGCGCCTCCCGGGGCGAGAGGTCGTCAGGCCGGATTTCCGCAAGCCGCGATTCGATCCCGGAGCGAGCCGGGGCAGGGGCCGCAGGCGCCGCCGCGCGGAAGAGCGGCAGATCGTCGATCAGCGCCTCGGCCCTGCCGCCGCGCGCCCGGTCCCCCTCCTCCAGCCGCTCGAGGATCGTCCGTGCCCGCTCCACCACCGCCGCCGGCAGTCCTGCGAGCCGCGCCACCTGCACTCCGTAGCTGCGATCGGCGATGCCCTCGCGGACCTCATGGAGGAAGATGACCTCGCCCTCCCATTCCCGCACCGCGACAGTCGCGTTGTGAAGCCCCGGAAGCCGCCCGCCGAGGGCGGTGAGCTCGTGGTAATGGGTGGCGAAGAGCGCCCGGCAGCGGTTCGCGTCGTGGAGATGTTCGAGCACCGCCCAGGCGAGCGACAATCCGTCATAGGTGGCCGTACCCCGCCCGATCTCGTCGAGCACCACGAGCGCGCCCGGTCCTGCCTGGTTCAGGATCGCCGCCGTCTCCACCATCTCGACCATGAAGGTCGACCGCCCGCGCGCCAGGTCGTCGGCCGCGCCCACCCGGGAGAAGATCTGCTCCACCACCCCGATCCGCGCCGCCTCCGCCGGCACGAAGGCCCCCACCTGCGCGAGCAGCGCGATCAGGGCGTTCTGGCGCAGGAAGGTGGACTTGCCGCCCATGTTCGGCCCGGTGATCAGCCAGACCGGCTTCGCCCCGAGGTCGCAGTCGTTCGGCACGAAATGCCCGCCCCCCCGCCGGAGCGCCGCCTCCACCACCGGATGCCGTCCGGCCGTTATCGCGAAATCGCGCCCCTCGACCACCTCCGGCCGCGTCCAGTCTCCCGCCCGCGCCACCTCCGCGAGGCCGGCGGCGACGTCGATCTCCGCGATCGCCCGCGCCGCCTCGCCGATTGCCGCCGCCGCGTCGAGCACCGCCGCCCGCAGTTCCGCGAAGATCGCGAGTTCGAGTTCGATCGCCCGGGCACCGGCGTTGAGGATGCGTTTCTCGATCTCGGCCAGTTTCAGCGTCGTGAACCGCACCGCATTCGCCATCGTCTGGCGGTGGATGAAGGTCTCCGACAGCGGCGCCCGCATCATCTTCTCGGCATGCGTGGCGCTCGTCTCGACGAAATAGCCGAGAACCGCGTTGTGACGGATCTTGAGCGAGGCCACGCCCGAAAGCTGGCGGTATTCACCTTCGAGGGTCGCGATCACGCCGCGGCCTTCGTCGCGCATCAGCCGGGTGTCGTCGAGTTCCGGCGAATGGCCCGAGGCGACGAATCCGCCGTCACGGGTGAGGGCAGGGGGCTCGGCCACCAGCGCGGCTTCGAGCGCCGCGACCAGATCGCCATGCCCGACCAGCCGCGAACGCGCCGCGGTCAGCACCTCCGGCAGATCCCCCTGAAGCGCCTCCGCCAGCGCCTCCGCCTGTCCGAGTCCGTCCCGGATCGCGGCCAGATCGCGCGGCGTCCCCCTCTCGAGGGCAAGCCGCGACAGGGCCCGCTCGAGATCCGGGACATGCCACAGCACCTCGCGCGCCGCCCGCGCGCGGTCGCTGTCCTCCACGAAGAAGGCAACCGCTGCCTGTCGGACGTGGATCAGGCCGATATCGGTCGAGGGTGCGACCAGCCGCGCCTCGAGGAGCCGTGCACCGGGTCCGGTCAGCGTCCGGTCCACCACGGCAAGGAGCGTGTCCTCGCGTCCGCCCTGGAGCGAGCGGGTGATCTCGAGATTGCGCCGCGTCGCCGCATCGATCTGGACCGTCCCCCCCGGGATTTCGCGGGCAGGCGGGCGCAGGAGCGGGAGCTTCCCCTTCTGCGTCAGTTCCAGATAATCGACGATGGCCCCGAGAGCCGCGAGTTCGGCGCGGGCAAAACTGCCGAATCCCTCGACCTCGGCCACCCGGAAGGCGGCGGCGAGCCGACCTTTTGCCGCACTCGAATCGAAGGAGCTGCGTGCGAGCGGCGTCGCCACCGCCCCCGCCTCCTCGACGAGTTCGCCAAGTTCCGCCTCGAGCGTCTCGCTCAGCAGTACCTCGCGCGGGCCGAGCCGTGCCATCATCGGCCCGAGCCCCGCCCGGCTGCAGGCGGTGACGGTAAGCTCGCCCGTCGAGACATCGACCCAGGCAAATGCGCCCTCGTCCCGCACCTCGGCATAGGCGGCGAGGAAGTTCGACCGCCGCGCATCGAGCAGCCCGTCCTCGGTCAGTGTCCCCGGCGTCACGAGTCGCACCACATCGCGTGCGACCACCGCCTTCGATCCGCGTTTCCGGGCCTCGGCCGGATCTTCCATCTGTTCGCAGACGGCAACGCGGAATCCCTTGCGGATCAGCGTGGCGAGATACCCCTCCGCGGCATGGTAGGGCACGCCGCACATCGGGATGTCCTGGCCGAGATGCTGGCCCCGCTTCGTGAGGGCGATGTCGAGCGCTGCGGCCGCCAGCTCGGCGTCCTCGAAGAACAGCTCGTAGAAGTCGCCCATGCGGTAGAACAGGAGCGCCTCCGGGTGGCGCGCCTTGATCTCGAGATATTGCGCCATCATCGGCGTGACGGAGGTGCTGATATTCACCGGCCTTCCCGCTTCGAAACCCGCGTCCCGTCTAGCCTCTCCGCGCCGCCGGTGCCAAGGGCGGGACGTCCTTCCGTCTCAGGAGGCAAGCCGGTCGAGCAGTGCCACGGGCAGGAACGGGAAGAAGACACCGCCCGACCAGACGCCGAAATGCCGCTCGCCGTCCAGTTCGTGCTCCGTCCCGAGATCGACGAGACGGTAGAAGGTCTTGCGGTCGATCAGCGCCTCGAGGCCACTGCGGACATGGACATAGGGCGCGGGTTCGCCGCCCGGAGCATCGAGCACGAGGCGGAGCGGGTTCTCCGGCCCGGCAACCGTCTCCTCGCCAAGATTGGTGATGAAGGTGAGGATCTGCTCGCGCCCCTCGCCCTCTGCCCGCAGGTCCAACGCCACGAAGGGCGCGTCATCGACGGTGATGCCAACCTTCTCGCCGGGGGTGACGAGGAAATACCGATCCCCCTCGCGCTTCAGGACCGAAGCGAAAAGCTCGACAAGGGCAGGCCGGCCGATCGGCGTGCCGAGATAGTACCACGTGCCGTCGCGGGCGATGCGGATGTCGAGATCGCCGCAGAAGGGCGGGTCCCAGAGATGCACCGGCGCCGCACCACGACGCCCGGTCACCCGTACGATGGTCGCCGCAATCTCGTCGGTCGAGGGCCTGTTCGCATTGTGATCGCTTTTGCGCATTGCCGCGGGTGCCTCCGGCCTTATCCTCGTTAAACTAGGTGCAGGGTTCGAAGGCAGCAACGCCTGGGCCATGGCGCGCGTCCCGGCGGGACGCAGACAGGGAGCGGGACATGGAAGCGGGCACCGGGACGGGCACGGCGGACATCATTGCCGAGATCGACGCGACGGGCGCCCGGCTGGCGGAGGCACGCGCGATGATCGCACGCCGGATCATCGGCCAGGAGCGGGTGATCGAGGAGACGCTGATCGCCATCCTCTGCGGCGGCCATGGTCTCCTTGTCGGCGTGCCGGGGCTTGCCAAGACCCGCCTCGTCGAGACGCTCGGCATCGTGCTCGGCCTCGCCGCGCATCGTATCCAGTTCACGCCCGACCTGATGCCGGCCGACATTCTCGGGGCCGAGGTGCTGGAGACCGGCGCCGACGGTGCGCGCGCCTTCCGCTTCATCGAGGGACCGATCTTCTGCCAGCTCCTGATGGCGGACGAGATCAACCGCGCAAGCCCGCGCACCCAGTCGGCGCTTCTCCAGGCGATGCAGGAACGCGAGGTGAGCGTTGCCGGCCAGCGCCGGACACTGCCGGCGCCGTTCCACGTGCTCGCCACCCAGAACCCGATCGAGCAGGAAGGGACCTATCCGCTGCCCGAGGCACAGCTTGACCGGTTCCTCCTGCAGATCAACGTCGATTATCCCGACCGTGCCGCCGAGCGCGACATCATCCTCGCGACGACCGGGATCGAGGAACCCGAGGCCGAACCCGTTCTCGACGCGGAAAGTCTGATCGCCGCGCAGCATCTCGTGCGGCGGCTTCCGGTCGGTGAATCCGTGGTGAACGCCATTCTCGACCTCGTTCGGGCGGCGCGGCCCGGCACGGCGGATGCGCATCCGGCCGTGGCACGGTCGGTGAGCTGGGGTCCGGGGCCGCGAGCGGCACAGGCGCTGATACTGGCGGTCCGTGCGCGCGCGCTCCTGCAGGGAAGGCTGGTGCCCTCGGTCGCCGATGTCGCGGCGCTTGCCGAGCCCGTGCTCATCCACCGCATGGCGCTAGGCTTCGCCGCGCGGGCGGAGGGACAGACCCTTGGCGGCCTGATCGCCCGTCTCGTTGCCGATCTGATCGATCACGAGGCAGCGGCGTGAAGGGAGGCACGAAGTCGTGGGGTTCCGTCGGGCTCCGGCGCGATGCCGAGGCCATTGCCAGCGCCCTGCCGCCGCTCCTGACCGAGGCCGAGATGCTCGCCGCCACCGTTTCCATGGGCGTCCACGGCCGGCGGCGCGCGGGGGCGGGGGAGGACTTCTGGCAGTACCGTCAGGCGATGCCGGGCGACACGATGAGCCAGATCGACTGGCGCCGTTCAGCGCGGTCGGATGCCTTCTACATCCGGCAGATGGAATGGGAATCGGCCCAGAGCGTCAGCATCTGGGTCGATGACGCGCGCGCGATGGATTATCGCGGAGCTGAAACCCCGCAGACCAAGCGCGAGCGGGCCTCGCTTCTTGCGCTGGCACTCGCCGTGCTGCTCGTGAAGGGAGGTGAGCGGGTTTCGCTCATGGGTACCGGCGCCGCCGCACCCCGGAACGACCGCGCCCAGCTCGGGCGGATGGCGATCGAGCTCGCCGATGCGGGACATGGCCCGATCGCGGGGCGCCCCGACCACGGCACGCCGCCGTCCGAAGGTTTCACCCGTGGAGGAAGGGCCGTGTTCTTCTCGGATTTCCTCGGCGACCTGGAGGCGGTGCGTCCCGCTATGGAGCGGGCGGCCGATCATGGGGTTCAGGGTTGCCTCGTGCAGGTGCTCGACGAGACCGAGGAGGTATTTCCCTTCGACGGCCGGATGATCTTCGAGAGCATGTCGGGCTCCGTCAGGTTCGAATCGCACCGGGCGCGGGCATTGCGCGACGCCTATCTTGCGCGACTTGCCGAGCACCGGGCGCTCCTTGGCGAGATGGCGCGCCGCCTCGGCTGGCAGATCCTTCACCACCATTCGAGCGAAAGCCCTCGCGCCGCCCTGCTCTGGCTCTACATGGCGCTCGGCCCGCAGCGGTGAAGTGATGGCCGGCCCGCTCGCCTTCCTCGCGCCATGGCTTCTTCTGGGGCTCCTCGTGCTGCCCGTGCTCTGGTGGCTGTTGCGCGCGGTGCCGCCGCGGCCCGGACGCCTGGCATTTCCCGGTGTGCGTCTGCTCCTCGGGCTCGAGGACAGGGAGCGGATGCCGGAGCGGACGCCGCCCTGGCTCCTCATCCTGCGGATGCTTGCGCTCGCGCTCGTCATCCTCGCATTCGCCCAGCCGGTCCTGAATTCACGGCAGATGACGGGGGAGGGGCCACTGCTTGTGCTCCTCGATGGCGGCTGGGCCGATGCGCCGGACTGGGCAGCGCGCATGAGCCGCGTCGCCGAGTCCCTTGCCGAGGCTGACCGCGCCGGCCGGCCGGCAGCAGTGCTTCAGGTGGCTTCGGGACCGCCGCCTGACGGCATGCCCTGGCGGGCCGCCGACGAATGGGCGGAACGGCTCGCGGGGCTCGAACCGCTGCCATGGGCCCCGGATCGGCAGGCATTCGCCCTCTGGCTCCAGGGGATCGAGGGCGGGTTCGACACGCTCTGGCTTGCCGACGGGGTGGGTGACGGTGGTGAAGGGGAGCTTGCGGAGGCGCTGCTCGGACACGGCACGGTCACGCTGGTGCCGCCGCCGCGGCCGGCACGCGCACTTGGTCCGCCGCGCCTCGTGGAAGGAGGGATCGCCGTCACTGTGCTCCGCGCTGATGGGGCGGGGGAGGAGCCGGTTTCCATTGTCGCGATCGGTCCCGATCCGCGCGGGATCGAACGGGTGCTTGGCCGGGCGGAGGCGCATTTCGCGGATGGCGAGACCATGGTCGAGGTCAGGCTCGATCTGCCGCTCGAACTCCGCAACCGCGTCGGCCGCCTCG
>JAJUJF010000046.1 GCA_029265455.1 Paracoccaceae bacterium
ATGCGGGCACGACTGACGAGCGGAGTTCTGGCAGCAGTGATCGGCCTGACGACGATCGGCGCCGCGCCGGCCAGCGCCCAGCTGACTGATCTCGTGTCCGAGAGCGCTTTCCGGGTCTGCGCCGATCCGGCCAACATGCCGATGTCATCTGAATCGGGCGAGGGATTCGAGAACGAGATCGCTGAGCATTTCGCCGAAGCGCTCGACCGGGAGCTTCAGTACACCTGGTTTCCGATGGCGCTCGGCTTCCTGCGCAACACGCTGCTCGCCTACCGCTGCGATGTCATCATCGGCTATGCCCAGGGCGACGAGATGGTGCTCAACACCAACCACTACTACACATCGACCTATGTCATCGTGACGCGCTCCGACAGCGACATCGCCGATGTCGAGACGATTGCCGATCCCCGCCTCCAGGACAAGCGCATCGGTGTCATTGCCGGCACCCCGCCCGCGACCCATGCCGCCCGTCACGGCCTGATGCAGAATGCCAGAGCCTACGACCTCATGGTGGACCGCCGTGTCGAATCACCCAGCCACGACATGATCGCCGACCTGCTCGCCGGCGAGATCGACGCGGCGCTCCTGTGGGGACCGGTCGCCGGTCCGCTCGTCAAGGCCGAGGGCGACGCGCTGACGCTGACGCCGCTCCTCAAGGAACAGGGGACGCCGCGGCTCTTCTACCGCATCACCATGGGCGTGCGTCAGGGCGAGGACAACTGGAAGCGCCAGCTCAATTCGCTCATCAGGCAGGAACAGGAGGCGATCGACGCCATCCTCGCCCGGCACGGCGTGCCGCTCGTCAACGACATGGGGACGAGTCTGAAGGCCGAGCTCGCGCAGTGATCCCCCTGCTCGCGGCGGCGCTGGCGCTCGCCGCCGGAACCGCCACAGCGGGCGCCATTCCCGAACCGGAGGGCTTCCGGGGCGAGCCCTACCGCGCGCCGGTGCCGGCAAGCCTCGAGGGGGCGACCGTCATCGACGCGGAGGAAGCGGTGCGGCTCTGGCAGTCCGGGGAGGCCGCGTTCGTCGATGTCCTGCCCCGCCCGCCGCGTCCGGAACTCCCGGAGGGAACCCTCTGGCACGATCCGCCGCATCCGACCATACCCGGTGCGACATGGCTGCCGAATACCGGCTACGAGCGGCTCTCGGCGGAGGAGGAGGCATATCTCGCGGCGGGGCTCTCGGCCGCGAGTGGCGGCCGCCGCGACCGGCCACTGGTGATCTTCTGCTTCAGCGATTGCTGGATGTCGTGGAACGCCGCCAAACGTGCCGTTGCCCTCGGCTATACGAGGGTGCACTGGTTCCCTGACGGCATCGATGCCTGGCAGCTCGAGGCACTGCCGACCGAGAACGTCGACCCCTTCCGGCCCTGATCGCACCGAGGGCGATCAGATCGGTGGCGCGTCGATCATCGCCCGGATATCGACCGAACTGCAGACGCCGATCTCGTCGCGGTGCTCGCGCAGGAACGCATCCATCGCCGCATGCCCCGCCTCGTGCAGCTGCCAGAGCAGCGCCCGGCTCGGCGTCAGCTTCGTCGCGATCCCGAGCTGCACCATCAGCGCGTCGTCACTGATCGAATGGATGCGGTTGCGCTTCATCGTGCCGGCAGCGATCCGGCCCGTATCGATCAGCCGGTTGACGAACTCTATCGCCCGCAACTCCCGGAGCAGCGACGAGTTGAAGGAGATCTCGTTGATCCGGTTCATGATTTCCGTCGCCGTCCACGGCAGATCCTCGCGTTCGATCGGATTGATGTGGACGATCAGGATGTCCGCTGCCTCCGTCTCGTAGAACAGCGGATAGAGCGCCGGGTTGCCCATGTACCCGCCGTCCCAGTAGGCCTCGACCCGGCCGGTCTCCGGGTCTTCGATCTCCACCGCCCGGAACAGGGTCGGCAGACAGGCCGAGGCGAGGAGCGCGTCGGGCGAGATCTCGTCGCCCCTGAAGATCCGCGGCTTGCCGGTGCGCACGTTGGTGGCCGTCACGAAGAGCTTCGGCCATGCATTCGCGCAGACCAGGTCATAATCGAGCAGGTTCTCCGCGATCTGCCGGAGCGGGTGGTAGTCGAACGGATTGAACTGATAGGGCGAGAAGGCCCGCGTCACCGTCTCCGCCGCCAGCACCGCCGGGTTGAGCTCGAGCGCCCGTGCGATGAAGGCGGGCGACGGCGACACCGCCCGCAGCCAGGCGAGCATCGCGTCGGAGAACTCGCTGTCGATCCCGGCAATGCCGAGCCAGAATCGCCGCAGCGACGCCTTCGCTCCTTCCGCCCCGCCCTGGAGCCATCCCTGTTTCAGCGCCGCCGCGTTCATCGCCCCGGCCGAGGTGGCGGTGATGCCCTCGATCTCGATTCCCTCGTCATCGAGCAGCCGGTCGAGAGCGCCCCAGGTGAAGGCGCCATGGGCGCCTCCGCCCTGCAGGGCGAGATTGACGACCTTCCGCCCGGGCCCTTCGCTCAAAGCGCGGTCCAGCCGCCATCAACGGAGATCGTGGTGCCGGTGATCTGCTCTGCCGCCTCCGAACAGAGGAAGACCGCCGTGCCGCCGATCTGCCCGACGGTTGCGAACTGTTTCGAGGGCTGCCGTTCGAGCATGACCTCGCGGATCACCCGCTCCCGGTCCATCCCGTATCTTTCCATCGTGTCGGGTATCTGCGCCTCGACGAGCGGCGTCAGCACGTAGCCCGGACAGATGGCGTTCGCCGTGATCGCCTCCTCCGCCGTCTCGAGCGCGGTCACCTTGGTCAGGCCGACGATCCCGTGCTTGGCCGCGACATAGGCCGACTTGAAGGGCGAGGCGGTGAGTCCGTGCGCCGAGGCGATGTTGATGATCCGTCCCCAGCCGGAGGCCCGCATCCGCGGCAGGGCGGCCGCCGTCGTGTGGAAGGCCGAGGAGAGGTTGATGGCGATGATCTGGTCCCACTTCTCGGGCGGGAAGTCAGGAATCGCGGCGACATGCTGGATCCCGGCATTGTTGACGAGGATGTCGCAGCCGCCGAACTTCTCGACCGCCCGCTCGATGAGCGAGCGGCAGTCATCGGGCCGCGACATGTCGGCCTGGAGATATTCCGCACGGACGCCGTGAGCCTCGGCGATGCGACGGGCGCAGGCATGGTCGCTTTCGCTGTCGGTGAAGGAGTTGAGCGCGACATGCGCGCCGGCGGCCGCCAGCGCCTCGGCGATCCCGAGGCCGATTCCCGAGGTCGAACCGGTGACAACCGCAACTTTTCCCTTGATCCCCATGCAAACCTCGCTCAATCGCTGGTTGTTGCCTGCCCGTCATACCGTGGACTGCTTCTGGATCGCCAGCAACCTGGAGGAGAACGGCCGGCGCACGGAATGGCTGACAAAAGAAAAAGACGCCCTCGCGAGGAGGGCGTCAAGTCATTGAGGCAGGTTTCATACAGGCAAGAAACCTATCGAGCAGTGAGAACCTTATACAAAACCGGCCTCGGATCGCCAAGCCCAAAATCCGGTCGCCGCCGGAGCCCGGGCTGGTCTAGGGTGCCCTTGGTTAATCGAACACGGATCTGTGACAACAATGACACGCCTGCTGTGGGCGATCTGCCTCGCACTCGCCATGCTTCCAGCAGGGCCCGGCCTGCCCGGAGAAGCCCCCCGGCATGGCATCTCCATGTATGGCGAGCCCGCCCTGCCCCCAGATTTTGCCGCCCTGCCCTATGCCAATCCGGAGGCGCCCAAGGGCGGCACGATCATCTTCGGCGAGTCGGGCGGGTTCGACAGCCTCAATCCCTATGTCCTCTCGGGCCGTGCGCCCTGGGGTGTGCAGGTTCACGTCTTCGAGACCCTGATGGGGCGGAACTGGGATGAACCCTTCGGACTTTACGGGCTGCTTGCCGAATCGATCAAGACCGACGACGCCCGCTCCTGGGTCGAGTTCACCCTGCGGGAGGAGGCGCGTTTCTCGGATGGCAGCCCGGTCACCGTCGAGGATGTCGTCTGGTCGATGGAAACCCTCGCGAAGGAGGGCCTGCCGCGCTACCGCAACTCCTGGGACAAGGTGGAAAGCTGGGAGCAGACCGGCCCGCGCTCGGTGCGATTCACCTTCGGCGCCCCCGACCGTGAACTGCCGCTGATTCTCGGGCTGCGGCCGATCCTGAAGAAGTCCGACTGGGAAGGCCGCGATTTCAGCGCCTCGAGCCTGCGGGTGCCGGTCGGTTCCGGCCCCTACACGATCGGGAGATTCGAGCCCGGCCGCTACATCGAGTTCGACCGTGACCCCGACTACTGGGGCAACGACCTGCCCTACAATGCCGGGCTGCACAATTTCGACCACATCCGTTACGAGTATTACGTTGACGCCGGCGTCCTGTTCCAGTCGTTCATGGCCGGGGAGCTTTCGGTCTACCGCGAGGCCAGCCCGCTCCGCTGGGCACGGCAGTACGATTTCCCCGCCGTGACCTCGGGCCAGGTCGTCAAGGCGGAGATTCCGCACGGAAGACCCTCGGGGATGGAGGGATTCGTCTTCAACACCCGCCGTCCGCTCTTCCGGGACTGGCGGGTGCGCGACGCCCTCCTCCATGCCTTCAACTTCGAATTCGCCAACAGGGCGCTGAACGAATCCGCCTTTCCCCGCAGTCCGAGCTTCTTCGGCAATTCGCCCATCGGCATGGGCGACGGCCCGGCGGAGCCGGAGGTGCGCGCGCTTCTCGAACCCTTCCGCGACGAACTCGTGCCCGACGTGTTCGAGCCCTATGCGCTTCCCGCGGCGGACGGCTCGCCCCGGAACCGGAGCAATCTCCGGCGTGCGAGCCGCCTCCTTGCGGAAGCGGGCTGGGAGGTCAGGGAAGGCGTGCTGCGGAACGCCGAGGGCCGGCCGTTCCGCTTCGAGATCCTGCTCGCGAGCGGTCAGAACGAGGCGATCGCCAATCTCTTCACCGACGCGCTGCGCCAGCTCGGCATCACGGCGAACGTGCGGGTGGTCGATCAGGCGCAGTACAACGCCCGTCGCGCCGAATACGACTACGACATGATCATCAACGCCTGGGCGCTGAGCCTGTCGCCGGGCACCGAGCAGGCCCTCTACTGGGGCAGCGCCGGGGTCGAGGAGCCGGGAACCCGCAACTACATGGGCGTGGCGAGCCGGGCGGTCGACGCGCTGATCGACCGGCTGGTGAACGCGGAAACGGAGGAGGAGATGGTGACGACCGTGCGCGCCCTCGACCGCGTGCTGACCACCGGGCGTTACGTGATCCCCTTCTGGTTCGCCGACCGCAGCCTGATCGCCCACCGCGCCGGGTTCCGCTATCCCGACCGCCTGCCGGTCTACGGCGACTGGATCGGATGGCTGCCCGAGGTCTGGTGGAAGGAGCCGCAGTCCCGCGCGCCCTAGCCGATCGTCAGCAGGGCCCGCGCGATCCAGAAATAGGCCAGCACGCCGAGCACGTCGGTGATCGAGGTGACGAGCGGGCCGGACGCGGCGGCCGGATCGCGGTCGAGCCTCGTGAAGATGAAGGGCAGCGACAGGCCGACCAGGGCGCCGATCAGCACGATCACGATCATCGCGAGGCCGACGACGAGGGCGATCTGCGGCCCGCCGCGCCAGATCCCGATCCAGCTCACCGCAACCGCCATGGTGACGCCCAGCGCCAGCGCCACCGCCACCTCGCGGCCGAGCATCCGTCCCCAGTCCGACGGGCGCACGTCCCCTGTCGCGAGCGCGCGCACCATCAGCGTCGCCGACTGCGCGCCGGCATTGCCGCCCGAGGCGATCAGGAGGGGCAGGAAGAAGAGGAGCGACAGATGCTCGGAAATCGTCTCCTCGAAATAGGCGATGCCCGCGCCCGAGAAGATGTTGCCGAAGACGAGGAGGACGAGCCAGACGATCCGCGCCTTGTAGAGGGTGAAGCCGCTCGCCTCCCGCACGCTGTCCTCGAAGGGCTTCACGTTCGAGCTGAGATGGAAGTCCTCGGTCGCCTCGAGTTCGGCGACATCCATGGCGTCGTCCTGGGTGACGATGCCGACGAGGCGGCCGTTCTCGTCGACCACCGGCAGCGCGAGGAGGTCGTAGCGCGCGATGAGCGCCGCCGCCTCCTCCCGCGTGGCATCGACCTTGATGACCACCGGCGCCGAATCCATGATCTGGCGCACCGGGGTGCGCGGCGACGCGAGCAGGATGTCCTTGAGTGTCACCACCCCGAGCAGCCGGTGGGCGCCATCGACGACATAGGCGGAATAGACGGTCTCGACGTCGGGGGCTTGGCGGCGGAGCGCATCGACGGCCTGTTCGGCCCGCAGGATCGGCAGGAGCGTCGCGTAGTCCGACGTCATGACCGAGCCGACGGTGCCCTCGGGAAAGGCCGCGAGGCGGCGGAGATCGTCGCGCTCGGCCTTGGCAAGTCCCGGCAGCAGCTGTTCGCGGGCGGCCGGGTCGAGCGCCTTGTAGAGATCGACGCGCTCGTCGTGGCTCATCGCCGCCATGAGACGCGCGAGTTCGTCACGGCTCAGCCGCGAGGCAAGTTCCACCTGCAGGCTGGGACGCAGATAGCCGAGGAGACGGGCCCGGTCCTCGGGTCCGAGGACGCGGAACGCCGCGAGCGCGTCCTCCTCCCGCAGATGCTCGAACAGGCTGGCGATGTCGGCAAGTTCCTGGCCCTCGAAGAACGCCCGGACCGCTTCGAGATCGTTCCGCTGCAGGTAGAGGGCGACCTCGTCGGCAACGATGTCGAGCTCCGCCTCGTCCTCGACAATGGTCTGGTCGAGGCGAATCTCCTCGAGCCGCACCTCCTCTTCGGTCGCCTCGCTCATCTGCCGCTTCCCGTCCCGCCTGTTCCGGCCTCCTGAACGGGCCGGCATTCCCTGCCTTCAACGCGTGATCCCGCAGCGCGGTTCACGCCGTGCCCCTCCCGGTCCCCGCAAGGGATCCGCCACGAAAAAGGCCGCCCGGATGTCCGGACGGCCCCTGAACCTGGCTCGGTTCCGACAAGCTTCAGGCCAGTGCCGACCTTGCCTGCGCGACGATGGCGCCGAAAGCCTCGGGCTCACGCACGGCGAGATCGGCGAGCACCTTGCGGTCCACCTCGATCCCGGCGCGGTCGAGGCCGTTGATGAAACGCGAATAGGTGAGCGAGGCGTCATGCTCGCGCACCGCGGCGTTGATCCGCTGGATCCAGAGCGCGCGGAAGGTGCGCTTGCGGGTCTTGCGGTCGCGCGTCGCGTACTGGAGCGCCTTGTCCACCGCCTGTTTGGCGGTGCGGAAGTTGGTCGAGCGGGCGCCGTAATAGCCGGCAGCCTGCTTGACGACCTTGCGGTGGCGGGCGTGGGTGACCTTGCCGGATTTCACGCGGGACATCGGAGCGCCTCCTTACCGGTCGTAGGGCATGTAGGACTTGACGATCCGCTCGTCGGGAGCGGAGAGCGTCGTGGTCCCGCGCGCCTGGCGGATGAACTTGTTCGTCCGCTTGATCATGCCATGGCGCTTGCCGGCCTGGGCGGCGACGACACGGCCGGTGGCCGTGACCTTGAAGCGCTTCTTGGCGCCCGACTTGGTCTTCAGCTTGGGCATTTCGGTCTCCTTGGGCCGTTCGGACGCGACTCGGCAGCCCTTACCGGCCGGCCGCGTCGGATGAAACGCGGCGTATAGCCGCCACGGGGCACCGGCGCAAGCCATGCACGGGGGAGAAGCCGCCGCGGAGATGCTCGCATGGCGCGGAATTTCCGGTTCGGGCCGGGAACCCGGCCATCGCCGGCGCTTTGTGTACGGACGCCTGTACCGGACAGGTTTACGCCGGGTTCAAGCATCGAGGAGAGTCGCCATGGCCGCCATATCCGAGCCCTGTCGATGGAGACCGCTCCATCCACTGCATGCGATCCTCCTCGCCTTCCCGTTTCCCCTGTTCCTCGGATCACTGCTCAGCGACATCGCCTACTGGCGGACATACGAGATCCAGTGGATCAACTTCTCGCAATGGCTCAACGCCGGCGGCCTGCTGGTCGGCGCCTTCGCCCTGCTGTGGGCGCTGCTCGGCCTCTTTCGTCGGGGGACGGCCGGCCGGTCGCGCCGGATTGCCTATTTCCTCGTCCTGCTCGCGATGTGGATCGTCGGCTTCATCGGCGCCCTCGTCCACGCGAAGGACGCATGGGCAGCCATGCCGGAAGGCCTCTACCTCGCGGCGGTGACGGCGGCTCTGGCACTGATCGCGGCCTGGATCGGCTATTCGGGATTTCCTGCGAGGGAGATGGACTGATGCGTGCGACCCTGCTCATCGGCGTCCTCGCGATTGCTCTCTCCGCCTGCGACGATCCCGAGCCGATCCAGTACGGTACCAACCCGGATCTGCCCGAGCCGGAGCGCGGCCTCCTGCCCAGCATGAAGATCCCGCGCCCCGCGCTCGGGGGCGACGAACTGCCGACGGTGCCGGAGGGATTCACCATCGAGGCGATCGCCAGGGATCTCCTGATCCCGCGCCAGACGCTGGTCCTTCCCAACGGCGACATCCTGGTTGCGGAAGGGAGAGGTGGCGCCGACGCGCCTGCGCTGCGGCCCAAGGACATCATCGCCGGCTTCATCAAGGGGCTGGGCAGGACCTCGGTCGACAGCGGCGACCGGCTGACGCTGCTGCGCGATGCCGACGGGGACGGCAGCTACGAGACGCAGGGCATCTTCGCCGACAACCTGAACGCGCCCTACGGCCTCGCCCTCATCGACGACGGGCTCTATGTCGCCAACCAGGACGCCGTGGTGCGTTTCGACTACCGCGAGGGCCAGACCGAGGCGAGCTCCCCGCCGACGACGGTCACCGAACTGCCGTCGATGATCAATCATCACTGGACGAAGGCGATGACCGCCAGCGAGGACGGGCGCTATCTCTATGTCGGTATCGGCTCCAACAGCAACATCACCGAACGCGGGATCGTTGCCGAGGAAGACCGGGCCATGGTGTGGCAGATCGACGTGGAAACCGGGATGCACCGGCGCTACGCGACCGGGCTGCGCAACCCGACCGCCCTCGCCATCCACCCGCAGACCGGCGAACTCTGGGCCGTCGTGAACGAGCGCGACGAGATCGGCGACAACCTCGTGCCCGATTACCTGACCTCGGTCGAGGACGGCGGCTTCTACGGATGGCCCTACAGCTACTGGGGCCAGAACGTCGATCCCCGAGCGCAACCGCAGGATCCCGACAAGGTCGCGTCGGCAATCGCCCCGGACTACAGCCTCGGAGCGCATGTGGCGGCGCTCGGCGTGGACTTCTCGAACCCGGCAATGGGCGAGGACTTCGCCGAGGGTGTCTTCGTCGGCCAGCACGGAAGCTGGAACCGCAGCGTACCCGTGGGCTTCAAGGTCATCTTCATCCCCTTCCGCGATGACGAACCCGCCGGCGATCCGATCGATTTCGTTTCCGGCTTCCTGCAGGACGACGGCCGCACCCGTGGCCGGCCCGTCGGGGTGACGGTGGATCCGCGCGGTGCCCTGATCGTCGCCGATGATCTCGCGAACACCGTCTGGAGGATTGCGCCGGAGCAGACGCAGCCGGCAGCGGAATCGCCCGCTGCCGAACCGGAGGTGGACGAGAGCTGACCCTTTCGCCAGGGCAGCCGGAAGGCGTTCATGCGGGGGCAGGATCCGGTCCTGCCTCCGCTCCTGTCAGACGCTCACCGAAACGAAGGACCGCGCGCGCTCGATGATCCGGTCCTGGATCGCGGGCGTGAGATAGCCATGCATCGGCAGGCTGACCACCTCCCGCGCCGCCTGCTCCGCGACGGGAAGCGACGGCCGCGCAGTCGGAAACGCGCGATAGGCCGGCTGATGATGGAGGGGCCGCGGATAATGCACCGCAGTCGGGATGCCGGCCTCGGCGAGATGGGCACGGAACCCGTCGCGGTCGGCGATGCGGATCGTGTACTGGGCCCAGACCGAGGTTGCCCCGGGCGCGAGCACCGGCGTGCGCGCGATGTCCCTGAGCCCTTCCGAATAATAGGTGGCGGCGCGGTTCCTCGCCGCGATCTCGTCGGGGAAGATCTTGAGCTTCGCGCGCAGCACCGCCGCCTGGATCGCGTCGAGCCGGCTGTTCACGCCGATTCGCACGTGGTCGTAGGCAAAGGCCCCCTCGCCGTGGTTGCGCAGGGAGCGCAGCACCCGGTCGAGCTCGTCGTCATCGGTGATGATCGCGCCGCCGTCGCCATAGGCGCCGAGCGGTTTCGACGGGTAGAAACTGACCCCGGTGGCGCAGCCGAAGGTGCCGATATGCTGGCCCGCAAGCGTGCCGCCAAATCCCTGCGCCGCGTCGGCGAGAAGCCACAGCCCCTCGGCCTCGGCCACCGGCTCGATCGCGAGGTAATCCGCCGGCTGGCCGAACATGTCGACCGGGATCACCGCCACCGGCCGCAGGCCCTCCTTCCGCGCCACCGCGATCGCCTCGGCCATGCTGTCGACATCGAGGGAGAAGGTATCCTCGCGGATATCGGCAAAGACCGGCGTCGCCCCCACGCTCGCCACCACCTCCGCCGTCGAGGCGAAGGTGAAGGCCGGCACGATCACCGCGTCGCCCGGACCGACGCCGCGGGCACGCAGCACGAGGATCAGCGCATCGGTGCCGTTCGCGACCGAGACGACATGCCGTGCCCCGCAGAAGGCCGCGAGTTCCGCCTCGAACGCCTCGCATTCGGGCCCGAGGATCAGTCTCCCGTGCTGGGTCACGCGGGAGACCGCCTCCTCGATCGCGCGGCCCAGACGGCGGCGTTGGGTGACGAGGTCGATGAAGGGGATCGGGTCGGTCTCGGGATCGGACATCAGGGCACCAGCGCGGTTCGGGTTTCGCGGATCGCGGCTTCGGCGCGGGCAAGCACGTCCATGACGGCAAGCGCCTCGCGCGCGTCGGTGAGGGGCGTGGCGCCCGTCGTGATCGAGTCGAGGAAATGGCGGCATTCCGCCTTGAGCGGCTCGCCGGGCTCGAGCGGTACCGGCTCCGGATCGCCCCGCGCTATTGCGAGATCGTCGCCGATCTGGTGGCGGCAGAGGACGAGCTTCTCCTCCCAGGGTTTCGTGTCGTCGAAGACCGCCATCGCCTTCGAACCGATCACCGACAGGCGGTGTTCCTTCACCGGATGCAGCCAGCTCACCTGGATCATCGCGGAGAGGCCGGAGGGGAAGCCGAGGCGCACCGCCGCCGCATCGGCCGGCTCGCGGCCGAGCACCTTCTCGTCGAAACCCTCGACATGCTCCGGCATTTCGCCGGCAAGCGCGAGAATCATCGAGACATCGTGCGGGGCGAGGCACCAGAGCGCATCCTCCTCGCGCCGGATCGCTCCGAGGTTCAGCCGGCTCGCGTGGATCCGCCGCAACTCCCCGAGGGCGCCATCCCGGACAAGGTGCAGGAGCGCCTCGAATGCCGGATGATAGCGCAGGATATGCCCGACCATCAGCACCCGGCCCCGCGCCTCGGCGTCGCGGGCGAGCGCCTCCGATTCCGGCCGGTGGAGGGTGAGCGGCTTCTCGACGAGGACATGCTTGCCGCGTTCCAGCCCCGCGGCAGCGAGGGCGTAATGGCTGGAGGGCGGCGTCGCTACCGCCAGGGCGTCGATCGCGGGATCGAGGATCACCGATTCGGGCGTGCCGTCCGCGCAATCATGTTTCGCGGCGAGCACCGTCGCACGGTTGGCGGATCTGTCCGCGACCGCCTTCAGGGCCCCGAGTTCGGCGAAGCAGCGGGCAAGGTTCGCTCCCCATGCGCCGCAGCCGATGATCGCGACCGAAAGCCTCTCCCGTCCTGTTCCCATGCGGTCCTGTCCCCGTTCCGGCGCTGTTCGCGTTCTTGGACCAGCGCCGGACCGCGCGCAAGTTCCGGTATCGGACGCCGCTCCGCTCAGCCCTCGGCACCACCCTCGAAGATCGCGCGCTCGTTGCAGGTGGCAACGCGCAGGATGTTGGTCGAGCCAGGCGTGTTGAAGGGCACGCCCGCGGTGAGGACGATCTGGTCCGCCTCGGTGGCGAATCCTTCCTCGCGGGCGGCGCGGGCGGCGGAAACAACCGCCATCTTGAACCGGTTGACCTTCTCCGTGACGATGCAGTGGAGCCCCCAGGAAAGCGCCAGGCGCCGCGCGATCCTGGGAAACGGCGTCAGCGCCAGGATCGGCACCCGCGGCCGCTCGCGCGAGGCGAGGAGCGCGGTGGTGCCGGTATGGGTGAAGCAGCAGATCGCCTTGATATGGGCCGTTTCCGCGATCTCGCGCGCGGCCACGGTGATCGCGTCGGAGACGCCGTTGCCCGGCGGCGTGCGCGCGGCCTCGATCATCGGCCGCCAGAGCTCGTCGCCCTCGACCGACCGCGCGACCTTGTCCATCATCGACACCGCCTGCACCGGATAGGTGCCCGCCGCCGATTCCGCCGACAGCATCACCGCATCCGCGCCCTCGTAGATCGCGGCCGCGACGTCGGAGACCTCGGCCCGCGTCGGCATCGGGCTCGTGATCATGCTCTCGAGCATCTGGGTCGCGACGATCACCGGCTTGCCGACGGCGCGGCATTTGCGCACCAGCCGCTTCTGGATCGGCGGCAGCGCCTCCACCGGCAGCTCGACGCCGAGATCGCCACGCGCGACCATGATCCCGTCGGAGGCCTCGAGAATGGCCTCGAAGGCATCGACCGCCGCCGGTTTCTCGATCTTCGCGAGAACGGCAGCACGGTTGTCGACGAGTTCGCGCGTCTCGTAGATGTCCTCCGCCCGCTGCACGAAGGACAGCGCGACCCAGTCGACGCCGAGGTCGCAGACGAATTCGAGGTCGCTGCGGTCCTTTTGCGAAAGCGCCGCGAGTGGCAGCATCACGTCGGGGACGTTCACCCCCTTGCGGTCCGAGATCTCGCCGCCGACCTCGACGATCGTGTCGGCGTGCTCGCCGGTGCAGGCGGTGACCCGGAGCCGGATCTTGCCGTCGTTGACGAGAAGCGCCGCGCCGGGGACGAGCGCGTGGAAGATCTCGGGATGCGGCAGCTGGACGCGGGTCGCATCGCCCTTCGCCTCGTCGAGATCGAAGCGGAAGGCCTGCCCGGATTCGAGCATCACCGGACCATCGGCAAAGGTGCCGATCCTGAGCTTCGGCCCCTGCAGATCCGCGAGGATGCCGATCGGCCGGTTGAGTTCCGCCTCGATGGCACGGATCTTCGCGTGACGCTCGGCAATCTCGGCCTGGGTGCCATGGCTCATGTTGAGGCGGAAGACATCGGCGCCGGCGAGGAAGAGCGCGCGGATCACTTCGGTGCTGTCCGAGGCGGGTCCGAGCGTCGCGACGATCTTCACCTTGCGCTGGCGGCGGAGCGGGGTCATCGGCAGGGCCTTTCTCGCTGACGTGTCGGGGGCGTTCATCGGCGGAGGTTATATTACCATGATGCGACCATGGAAATGCGAAATGCGCGTTTTCTTTCGTCGCGCGCGAAAACGAATGGAAACATGGCCGCCCCGAAAATGCTTCCCGATCCGGCCCGGCGCGGCATCCGGTCTGCCTCTCCGTTGACCGGTCAACGCGCAGGCATCCCGCCGGATCCCGCCCGGAATCAGGTAGCGCAGCGTCCCGCCGACCCCGGCGCCACGCAGCTCCTCCCGCGCCCGGATCCGGAGCCCGGCCTTTTCCTCCGCGCCGCCATGGCCTAAACGGCGCAGTGAAAACGCGCGCGGTCGGCGCGCGATGAAAACCCGCGCGGTGGGCGAGAGAGACATGAAATTCACCCTGTCCTGGCTCAAGGAACATCTCGAGACCGAGGCGAGCGCCGCCACCATTGCCGAGGTGCTGACCGACATCGGCCTCGAGGTCGAGGAACTCGTCGATCCGGCCGCGCGGCTCGGCGCCTTCACCGTGGGCGAGATCCTCGAGGCCGGACCGCATCCCGACGCGGATCGGCTTCAGGTCTGCCGCGTGGCGACGGCGGCGGGCGAGAAGCAGATCGTCTGCGGCGCTCCCAACGCCCGCGCGGGGCTCAAGGTCGTGGTCGCCCAGCCCGGAGACTACGTCCCCGGCATCGACCTCACGCTCAAGGTCGGCAGGATCCGCGGCGTCGAATCGCACGGCATGATGCTCTCGGAACGCGAGATGGAACTCTCCGACGAGCATACGGGCATCCTCGAGCTCGACCCGGAGGCCCCGGTGGGCGCGCGTTTCGTCGATGTCCATCCCTTCGACCCGGTGTTCGAGATCGCGGTCACGCCGAACCGCCCCGATGCGCTCGCGGTGGCCGGGATCGCCCGTGACCTCGCCGCGCGCGGCCTGGGGCGGCTGATCACGCCGGCGATCGAGAAGGTGCCCGGCCGCTTCCCCTGCCCGATCGGCGTCTACCTCGCGCCCGATGTCGACAAGGAGGCCTGTCCGCTGTTCGCCGGGCGGCTGATCCGCGGCGTCCGCAACGGGCCGAGCCCGGCATGGCTCCAGGCCCGGCTCACCGCCATCGGGCTCCGGCCGATCTCTGCCCTCGTCGACATCACCAATCTCGTCACCTTCGACCGCGCGCGGCCGCTCCATGTCTTCGACGCGGCCAAGCTTCGTGGCGCGATCTGCGTCCGCCTCGCGCGGCCCGGCGAGAGCCTCACGGCCCTCGACGACAAGACCTACCGGTTCGACGGCACCGAGACCCTCGTCTGCGACGAACAGGGGGCGGAATCGATCGGCGGCGTCATGGGCGGCCTCCGGACCGGCGTGACGGAGGAGACAACCGACGTCTTCATCGAATCGGCCTGGTTCGACCCGGTCCGCACCGCCCGCACCGGAAGGCGGCTCAAGATCCATTCCGACGCCCGCTACCGGTTCGAGCGCGGCGTCGATCCGCTCTCGGCGCTGCCGGGAATCGAGCTCGCGACGCGGCTCATCCTCGACCTCTGTGGCGGCGAGCCCTCGGAGGTGGTGGTGGCGGGCCGGCCGCCCGAACACCATCGCACCATCGCGCTCCGCCCCGGACGGGTCGGCGAGCTCGTCGGCATGACCATCGACCGGAGCGAACAGGAGCGCATCCTGACCGATCTCGGCTTCGGGGTCGTGACGGAAGGGGAGCGCCTCGTCGTCACCCCGCCCTCCTGGCGGCCCGATGTCGAGGGCGAGGCGGATCTCGTCGAGGAGATCGCCCGCATCGCCTCGCTTGCGAAACTCGAAGGCGCGCCGCTGCCGCGGAAACCCGGCGTGTCGCGGCCGGTGCTCACGCCGGCGCAGCGGAACGCCAACGCGGTCAGACGGCAGATCGCCGCCCTCGGCTTCAACGAATGCGTCACCTACAGCTTCATCGACGCCGAAGCAGCGCGTCTCTTCGGCGGTGGCGACGACGCGGTGCGGATCGAGAATCCGATCTCCTCGGAGATGAGCCATCTCCGTCCCGACCTCTTGCCCGGCCTGCTCCGCGCCGCGGCGCGCAACCAGGCCCGCGGCTTCGCCGATCTCGCGCTTTTCGAGCTCGGCTCCGCCTTCCCGGGCGGCGAACCGGGCGAGCAGGTGCTGATGGCGGCAGGCATCCGCGTCGGCGCGACGGGTCCGCGTTCGATTCACGGCACGCGGCGGCCGGTCGATTTCTTCGACGCCAAGGCCGATGCCGAGGCCGCCCTCGCCGCCGCCGGCGCGCCGACCGGCCTGCCGCCGCTCCGGGAGGCGCCTGCATGGTTCCATCCGGGTCGCTCGGCGGTGCTGCGACTCGGGCGCAATCCGCTCGCCGTCTATGGCGAGATCAACCCGCGCGTGCTCGCCGCCCTCGACGTGAAGGGACCGGCGGTCGGCTTCGCGATCTGGCTTGCCCATGTGCCGGAGCCGAGGCGGAAGGGCACCTCGCGACCGCCGCTGGTCGCTTCCGACCTGCAGGCGGTGGAGCGCGATTTCGCCTTCGTCCTCGATGCCGACGTCGATGCGGAAGCGGTGTTGAAGGCCGCGCGCGGCGCCGACCGGGCGCTGATCGCCGATGTCTCGGTCTTCGACCTCTTCGAAGGCGAGAAGGCCGAGGCGCAGATGGGCGCCGGCAAGAAGTCCCTTGCCATCGCCGTCCGGCTCCAGCCGACCGAGAAGACGCTGACCGAGAAGGAGATCGAGGCGGTCTCGTCCCGGATCGTCGCCGCGGTGGAAAAGGCGACCGGCGGCAGGCTCAGGGCGTGACGGACGGTCGTCAACATATGGGGTAGGATCCGGCCACGCCTCGAAACCGGACGTTCGTTCCGACAGGGTTTCAGGCGTGGGCGGTTCCTGGAGGGGAGAATACCGATGCAGCTGAATGTCTATCTCTCGGGGGAGATCCACACCGACTGGCGCGACGAGATCCGCCTCGGCGCCAAGGCGCAGGGCCTCGACATCGTCTTCACCGAACCGGTCACCGATCACGCGGCGTCCGATGACTGTGGCGTCGCCATCCTCGGCGAGGAACCCAAGAAGTTCTGGCACGACCACAAAGGGGCCAAGCTGAACGCGATTCGCACCCGCAAGGCGATCCAGGACGCCGACGTGGTCGTGGTCCGCTTCGGCGACCAGTACAGGCAGTGGAACGCCGCCTTCGACGCCGGCTATGCCGCGGCGCTCGGCAAGTCGCTGATCGTCCTGCACGGCCCCGAGCATGCCCATGCGCTGAAGGAGGTCGACGCCGCCGCGCTCGCCGTCGCGGAAACCCCGGCCCAGGTCATCGCGATCCTCGCCTACGTCCAGACCGGAACCTTGCCGGACCGAGCCTGACCGGTACACTCGTCAGGCGCACATCCGCGCCAACGAGGGATACCGACATGCTCAGGGAATTCCGGGAATTCATCGCCCGCGGCAACGCTTTCGAACTCGCGGTCGGCATCATCATCGGTGCCGCCTTCACCGCCATCGTCAACTCGATGGTCGAGGACCTGATCAACCCGATCATCGGCCTATTCACCGGCGGCATCGACTTCAACAACCTCTTCATCCCGCTCTCGACCGAGAGCTATCCGACGGTCGCCGCCGCCGAGGCCGATGGCGTTGCGGTCTTCCGCTACGGCTCCTTCATCACCTCGGTGATCAACTTCCTGATCATCGCCTGGGTGGTGTTCCTGATGGTGCGGACCGTCAACAGGCTGCGGGCGATGACCAAGACCGCGGAGGAGACGCCGGAGGCGCCGCCGCCCTCGGCCGAGGCGCTGCTTACCGAGATCCGCGACATCCTGCGCGCGAACATGGCCGCGAAGATCCCGGAAACCGGCTCCGACGGTCCCCCGTCCTCCTAGAGCTTCAGCGCCCTTCCGGCAGGGAGGACATCGAGGCCGAGCGCCTCGCCCACCGCCCGGCAGGTAAGGTGGCCGGCATGGATGTTGAGCCCGTCCAGAAGGTGCGGGTCCTCCGCGCAGGCCCGCCGCCAGCCCTTGTCGGCGATGGCGAGCACATGCGGAAGCGTCGCATGGCCGAGCGCGAGCGTCGAGGTCCGCGCCACCGCCCCCGGCATGTTGCCGACACAGTAATGGATGATCCCGTCCACCTCGTAGATCGGATCATCGTGGGTGGTCGGCCGCGAGGTCTCGAAACACCCGCCCTGGTCGATCGAGACATCGACGAGCACCGCGCCCGGAAGCAGCATCCCGAGCTGCTCGCGGCGGATCAGCGTCGGCGTCGCCCCGCCCGGCACGAGCACGGCGCCGATCACCATGTCGGCCCCGGCGACGAGATCCTCGGTGGTCGCGGCCGTGGCATAGCGGGTCGAGAACAGGCCGGCAAAGACCTCGTCGAGATAGCGCAGCCGTGTTAGCGACTTGTCGAGCACCGTTACCCGCGCGCCCATGCCGGCGGCAATGCGCGCCGCATGGGTGCCGACGACACCGCCGCCGATGACGACGACATTCGCCGGCTGGACGCCGGGCACGCCGCCGAGCAGCACGCCGCGCCCGCCATTCGGCCTCTGCAGCGCCCAGGCCCCGACCTGGGGGGCGAGCCGGCCGGCGACATCCGACATCGGCGCGAGCAGCGGCAGGCCGCCCCTCGCGTCGGTCACGGTCTCGTAGGCGATCGCCGTCACCCCTGAGGCGAGGAGGTCGCGCGCCTGATCGGGATCGGGTGCAAGATGGAGATAGGCAAAGACCACCTGCCCCTCGCGCAGCCAGCCGCGCTCCGCCCCCTGCGGCTCCTTGACCTTCACGATCAGCTCGGCCTCGGCATAGACCGCCTCGGCACTATCGGCGATCTCGGCGCCCGCCGCGATGTAGTCACCGTCCGGGAAGCCCGCGCCATCGCCCGCGCCTGCCTCGATCAGCACGCGATGGCCGTGGGCCACCGCCTCCCGGGTGGCGGAGGGGGTGAGACCGACGCGGTATTCGTGGCTCTTGATCTCCTTCGGGCAGCCGATGAGCATGGGTCCTCCGCCAGTGCCACAGGGTCCTCGGGCGGCGGAACCCCGACCGGTCCCGTGGTGCCGCCACATCGGAGGAACCTAGCACGGCCGCCTTGTCGCCGACGACCCTTCACCTGCCGCCACGCCATGCACGTCTGCGGGAGCGCCGGCAGAGGGCGCCGCTCAGAAGACCACCTGCACGACCTCGCCGGCGGCGGTGACGCGGCAGTAGCCGTTGGCGGCGCCGACCCTCGCGTTCACCACGCTGTGGTTGCGCGGGTCGGAACTCGTCCGCGTGACCGAGACGGCGCTGCTCTGCGTGTTGTGGATCCGGGCGACCGCGACGGCACAGGCGCGCTCCTGGGCGGCCCGGACCCCCGGATCGAGAAAGACGCTGGCCGGCACCCGCTCCGGGCCCGAACATCCCGCGGC
>JAJUJF010000138.1 GCA_029265455.1 Paracoccaceae bacterium
CGCGGCCCGATGTTCGGCTGCGCCAGCACCGCGATCCGCAGATGGCCGTTCTCGTCGAGGCGGAAGTCGGAGGCGACCACCGCCGTGCCGTCCACCACCCGGCTGATCGCGAGGCTTTCCGGCACGAACCAGCGCGGCAGAACCCTTTCGATCAGGCGTTCGAGCCTTTCACCTTCCGCCGATTCGACCCGGACGAGGGCCGAACTCACCACCGTCCCCGGCGCTTCGCGCAGCCAATCCTCCGGGAACAGCCGGAACATGTCGCCCGAGAACGGCCGCTCGTCGAGACTGTCGCTGAAGAGGGTGTAGGTGACGAACTCGGTATGCATCTCCCATTTCAGGAAATGCCGCCCGATCCGTCCCGAGTAATGCCCGGTACCCGGCGCCGGATGCGCCGCGCCATGACGGTCGAGCAGCTGGACGAGATGCGCGAAATCGCGCTCCCTGTCGCGCTCGGCCGCGTTCTCCGCCGGCTTGATCGCGAGGAAGGCCGCGGAGCAGGGGGCATGGAGTTCCGGAAACGGCCGGGCATGGAGCTCGTTGACGAGCGCGTAGCGGCTCGGATGGTCGGGAAGTGCGAGCTGCGCCAAGGAAGCCTCCGGTTGACGATGCTGACGGGACTGGTGCCACAAAGCCGCGCCGCATGCATCCATCGATCCTTCGGCCGCGCGAAGCCGTGGCACGGGAGATACAGGGGGCTCAGCGCCGCCCGAACAGCCGCTCGATATCCGCCCGCCCGAGGTGGAGGACCGTCGGCCGCCCGTGATTGCAGGTGAGCGATTCCGGCACCGCCTCCATCTCGCGCAGGAGCGCGTTCATCTCGTCCGCCCGCATCCGCCGCCCCGCCCTGACCGAGCCGTGGCACGCCATCCGGGCCAGCACGGCATCGAGCCGCCGCTCGACGAGGGCCGTCCCCTCGCCCTCCGCGAGGGCATCCGCGACATCCGCCAGCAGAAGCCGGCCATCCACTTCCCCGAGCAGCGCCGGCGTCTCGCGCAGGCAGACCGCGCTGCCGCCGAACGGCTCGAGGACGAGGCCGAGCCGCGCGAGGTCCTCCGCCGCCGCGACGAGCCGCGCCGCCGCGCCCGCGTCGAGCTCCACGACCTCCGGCATCAGCAGCATCTGGCTCGCCACCCGCGGCCTTTCCCGCAGCTGCCGCTTCAGCCGCTCGTAGACGAGCCGCTCGTGCGCGGCATGCTGGTCGACGAGCGCGATCCCGTCCCGGGTCTGGGCAATGATGTAGGTGTCGAGCACCTGCGCCCGTGCCACGCCGAGCGGGTGCGAGGCCGCTTCCGTCTCGTCCGGAGAAGCTGCCGCTTCCGCACCGTCCCCGGGGCCTGGCGGCTCGGCCTCGGTCCGGCCGGACCAGATGTCGAGCCCCGCGAGTGGCTCCTCGAAACCGGCCGACCGCGCCTGCACCGGCATCGTTGGACGGGCAGGCCCGCTCGCCGGCACGAAGGCGCCGAGCGCCGCCCGGGAGGTGACCGGGGCCGCGGCACGATGGCCCGCCGCGGCGAGCGCCGCCCGCAGCCCCGCGATGATGAGGCCGCGGACTTCGCCCGGCTCGCGGAACCGCACCTCGGCCTTGGCCGGATGCACGTTCACGTCGACGCGGGCCGGGTCGACCTCGAGGAAGAGCGCCGCCGCCGGATGCCGGTCGCGCGGCAGGAAGTCGGCATAGCCCGCCCGGAGCGCACCGAGGAGCAGCCGGTCCCTCACCACCCGGCCGTTCACGAACATGTACTGGTCGACCGGCGCGCCGCGTGAATGGGTGGGCAGGGCGGCATAGCCGGTGAGCCGCAGCCCGTCGCGCTCGGCTTCCACCGCCACTGCCGCCTCCGCGAAGGCAGGCCCGAGGATCGCCCGGAGCCGCCGCGACATTGCCGGGAATAGCTCGCCCGTCTCCGCTTCGAGCCGCAGCAGCTCGCGCGGGCGTTCCGGATCGCCCGTCTCCCTCAGCGAGAAGGCGACCGCCGGCGCGGTCATCGCCAGCCGCCGGACCGTGTCGAGGATCGCCTGCGTCTCCGCGCGGTCACTGCGCAGGAACTTGAGGCGCGCGGGCGTTGCCGCGAAGAGATCGCGCAGCTCGACCACGGTGCCGCGGGCAAGTGACGCCGGGCGCAACGCACCGGCAACGCCGCCCACCACTTCCATCTGCGCCGCCTCCGGCGCACCCGCCGCCCGGGAGGTCATCTTCAGCCGGCCGACCGCGCCCAGCGACGGCAGGGCCTCGCCGCGGAAGCCGAGAAACCGGATGTCGACGAGATCGTCGTCATCGAGTTTCGACGTCGCGTGTCGTGTCAGCGCAAGCGGCAGTTCCTCGGCCACGATGCCGTGGCCGTCATCCGCGACCCGGATGAGGGTCTTGCCGCCATGGGCGATCGCGATCTCGATGCGGCTCGCCCCGGCATCCAGTGCGTTCTCGACCAGTTCCTTGATCGCCGAGGCCGGGCGCTCCACCACTTCGCCCGCGGCGATGCGGTTGATCGCGCCGGCGTCGAGCTGCCGGATGTGCCGCCGCTCAGGGCTCATCTTGTGGTGGGGCGCTTTCATCCCTCTATGGATAGCATGGAGCGCGGGACGACGCGAGCATCAGTTAACCCTGTCCGACGCCTCCAGTCCTTCCGGCTGCCCGACGACCACGAAGCTCAGGGCCTCGGGATCGAGGAGTCGGGTGGCGACACGGGCGATGTCATCGAGGGTGACCGCCTCGACGAGGTCATTGCGCTCGTTCACATAGTCGATGTCGAGACCCGCGACCTGGAGGCCGAGGAGCTGGGACGCGATCTGCGCGTTGCCGTCGAAGCGGAGCGGATAGGCTCCGGTGAGATAGCGTTTGGCGGCATCGAGCTCCTCCGGCGTCACGCCCTCGCGCGCCGCCCGTTCCCATTCCGCCCGCACGAGGTCGATCGCCTCCCGCACCCGCTCGTTCGCCGAGGAGAACGACCCGAGGTAGAGCTGCCCGAAATCGTTCGGCATCAGCGCGGTATAGATGCCGTAGGTAAGGCCGCGCTTCTCGCGCAGTTCCTCCGTGAGCCGCGAGCCGAACCCGCCGCCGCCGAGGATATGGTCAAGCACATAGGCCGGGATGAAGTCGGGATCGTCCCGCGGGATGCCGCCGTGGCCGAAGACGACCACCGATTGCGGGATCGGGAACTCGATCACATGGACACCGCCGTCGACCGCCGCCTCCGCCACCCCGGGCAGCGGCGGGCCTTCCGCGGGGAGCGCCCCGAACGTCTCGTCGAGAAGCGACGCAAGCTCCTCGGGGCTGATCGCGCCGACCACGGCGAGCCTCAGCCGGTCGCGGCTGAGGGTCTGCTCGTGTCGGGCCACGACATCCTCGCGCGTCAGCGCCTCTACCGTTTCCGGGAGCCCGTCCGGGGGAACGGCATAGGGATGGCCCGGAAAGGCCCCGGACCAGAAGGCGCGCGTGGCGATGCGATGCGGATCGCTTGCCTCGTCGCGCAGCATGGCAAGCTGCCGCGCCCGGCTCCGCTCGAGCGCCTGCTCGTCGAAGGCGGGGTCGGTGAGCGCGAGGCGGAGCAGGTCGAAACTCCCGGCCATGTTCTCCGCAAGCGTCGACATCGAGACGGAAACACCATCCGCGGTGACGCTGAAGCTCACGGACGCGGCGAGTTCCTCCAGCGCCGCGGCGAAGGCGGTCGCATCCATTCCGCCCGCGCCCTTGTCGAGAAGCGACGCCATCAGCGCGGTGGCGCCCGCCCGGTCCATCGGATCGAGTGCCGCGCCGCCACGGAAGCTTCCCTCGAGCGTCACGATCGGAATCGTGTGGTCCTCGTAGAGCCAGGCGGTGATGCCGCCCGGGGAGACGACCTCGACGATCTCGAGGTCGATCGCGGACCGTTCCCGGTCCTGCTGGAGCCCGGGCCGCTCCGCGTCCTGCCGGACTGCGGGACGCTCCCCGACCGGCGCCGCCGGCTCCGCCGCCGATGCGGAAAGGGGTGACACAAGCAGGCACGCGGCCGCTGCCGCAAGGATGCTGCGGATCATTGGCCCGAAACCTCCGTGTCGTCGAAGACCACCTCGCCCGGTTCCACTCCCTCGCCGGTCCCGCGCAGCCAGCCCGTGACCGAGGCTTCGGGGCGGAAGACCTCGTGCGCCGCTGCCATCACATCCTCCGCCGTGACCGCCGCGAGGGCCTCCGGCCAGGCGCGCACGTCCTCCACGTCGAGCCCCGCCGTCAGTGCGGCGCCGATCTGCCTCGCCCGCCCGCCGATGTTGTCCCGGGCATAGATCTCGGCAGCGCGGAGACGGGTCTTGATCCGCTCCAGCAGCTCGGGATCGACGCCTGTCGCGAGGAAATCGGCGATCACCTGGTCCATCCGGGCCTCGGCCTCGGCGAGCGTGACGCCGGGATTGGGAGTGACGTAGACCCCGAAGGTCGTCCGGTCGAGCGCGAGATCCCCGTAATAGGCGCCGACATCGAGCGCGAAATCCTCCTTCACCCGGAGCTCCTGCGCGAGGACGGAGGTGAGACCATTGCCGAGCACCTCCGCCAGAACCGCGAGCGCGGCCGCCTCGTCCTGGTCCCCGGGACGCCGCGGCTCGGCGAGATAGGTGCGGATGACATAGGGATTCTGCACCCGCGGATCCGTGTATTCCACCCGGCGCGCGGCCTGCTGGGGCGCAATCACCGTCCGCTGCCGCGGCTCGAGATCGGGATTGTCCGGGATCGGCCCGTAATGCTTGCGGGCGAGTTCCTCGACCTCCTCGACGGTGACGTCACCGGCCACGATCAGGATGGCGTTGTTGGGCGCGTAATGCTCGCCATGGAAGGCGAGGAAGTCGTCGATGACGAGGTTCTCCAGCTCGTGCATCCACCCGATGACCGGCCGGCCATAGGGGTGGTTGATGAACTGCACCGCCCGGCGCTCCTCGTTGAAGATGCCGCCGGGGCGGTTCTCCACCACCTGCCGGCGCTCCTCCATCACCACCGCGAGTTCGGATTCGGCCGAAGCCGGCGGCGGTGCGAGATTGGCCATCCGGTCCGCCTCCATCTCCATCACGAGTTCCAGCCGGTCGGCGGCGATGCGCTGGAAATAGCCGGTATAGTCGTAGGAGGTGAAGGCGTTCTCCTCGCCGCCGTTCTCGCGGACGATCCGGCTGAACTCGCCCTCGGCGAGGTTATGGGTGCCCTTGAACATCATGTGCTCGAGGTAATGCGCAAGTCCCGAGAGGCCGGGCGGATCGTCGGCGGCCCCCACCCGGTACCACATCATGTGGGTGACGGCCGGCGTGCGGTGGTCCTCGATCACCACGGCCTCGAGGCCGTTCTCCAGCGTGAAGGTCCGGATACCGTCATCAGGCATCCCCTCCCCGGCGAGCAGCGGCAGGGTGGACAGGCTGAGGCCGAGGACGAGGAGAGGCATGCGCATGAAGGATCTCCACATGGTTCCGGCGCAAGCTACGTTTCGGAAGTCCGGAATCAATACCGCCACGCGAAGGTGATCGTGACGGCCCGTGTGCCGGAGCGCCCGGACCGGGGTCAGGCGACCCCCTCGCCGCCCGTGACCCCGTAGACCTCGCCGGTGATGTAGCTGCCTTCCTGCGATGCGAGCAGGACGTAGACCGGTGCGAGCTCGACCGGCTGGCCGGGCCGGCCGAAGGTGCTGCCGCCGCCGAAATTCTGCACCTTCTCCTGCGACGAGCCGCCGCTCGGGTTCAGGGGCGTCCAGATCGGGCCCGGCGCCACCGAGTTGGCTCGGATGCCCTTGGCGATCAGTTCCGAGGCGAGTGCCTTGGTGAAGGCGACGATCCCGGCCTTGGTCGTCGCGTAATGCATGATCGTCGTGGTCGGGTCATAGGCCTGGATCGAGGCCGTGGTGATGATGGCGGAACCCGGAGGCATGATCTTCGAGGCCTCCTGCGTCGTCCAGAACAGGGCGTGGAGATTCGTCCGCATGGTCGCGTCGAAATCCTCGGTCGTGATCTGGTCGAAGGATTCGAAATACTGCTGGTGACCGGCATTGACGACGAGGATGTCGAGCCCGCCCAGCGCCTCCGCCGCCCGTTTCGGCAGGTCCCTCGCATAGGTCTCGTCGGTGACGTCGCCGGGAAGGGCCACGGCCTTCCGGCCCGCCTCCCCGACAAGCGCGATGACCTCGTCCGCGTCCGGCTGCTCCACCGGCAGGTAGGAGATCGCGACATCCGCGCCCTCGCGCGCATAGGCGATCGCGATCGCGCGCCCGATCCCGGAGTCGCCACCGGTGATCAGCGCCTTGCGCCCCTCGAGCTTGCCTGACCCCTTGTAGCTGTCCTCGCCATGATCGGCTGGCGGCTCCAGCCGTCGGGTAAGGCCCGGGGCCGGCTGAGGCTGTTTCGGGAACGGCGGCGCGGGATACTGACTGCGCGGGTCCTGCATCTTGAGACGGTATGCCACTTCTGCCTCCATCGGGATTCGTCGGTCGGATGCTCCTTAACGGTGACGGACCGTATCCGTTCAGGCAGGAGGGGCAGGTAGCGGTGCGGAACCGGCGGCGGCGGTCTGCTGCCGATCGGGATGAGCGGCGGGTTCCGCGCGGAAGCGGCGGGCATCCCCGACCCGCGCGACCTGTCCCTCCCGGGCGGGAGGCCGCTCGCCCGGTGAGGCAGGCCGGCACGCGTCGGCGTCCGGCAGAGGCACTGCCCGTCCGCGTCGACGGCTGGCCGGAACGATCGGGGCGGTGATGCCGGTTCCCCCGGATCCGCGCTCGCCGGACCTGCGCCACAGTTGCGGAAGTGGGGGGACGGGACCTCGCGAAGGGTTCCCGTGGCTCAGCCCCGTTCGGCTGCCGGACGGGATGACGGGTCTGCGGGCGAGGCGTGCGACGCAACCGCTTCGGGCGCTCCCGCGATCTCCTCGAGTTCCTC
>JAJUJF010000178.1 GCA_029265455.1 Paracoccaceae bacterium
ACCCTTGGGAAGTTCGAGAACAGGGGACCCGCGCTGGTCCCTGACCGCTTCCAGAACTACTGCCTTGGCGCGGATGTTCGCGGCAATCCGGGAAGCATGGGCGCGGAGCGTGATCTCGGCGAGGGCGACCGCCTCGAGAAATGCGTCATCCTCGCCATCGCTGGCATCGAAAGCCGGGTTGAGTGCGGTGATCACCGAAATTGCGGAGAGGGCGCCGGCGGGGCCGAGGTCCCTCGGCGCGGTCACGCCGTTGTCGATGAGATCGATGGGGCGTACGACTTCCATGTCGATCGCGGCATGGATCGCGGCGATCTCGTCCTCGTTCCGGGTCGCGTTCGCTTCGAGTCCGCTCGCGTCGGAACGGAGCCAGTCGCGTCCGAAATGCTGCCAGACGAGGCCGAAGGCGCTGAAGGGGGTGCCGTCCTCACGCCGGGGCGCATCGGGCTGGTGATGGTCGAAGATGCGGGCCTCGGGATCATGTCGCCCGCCAATGTCGTAGACGATTGCCCCTTCACGGCACCGGGCGGCGATTTCCTCCCCGTCGCGGGTCCGCAGGAGAGCCGCCCGGGGGAAGAGGCCGCCAAGCAGTGCCGTCGCGAAGGCTTCGTCGGCGTGGAAGGTGCCATCGTGGGTGACGAGGTGACGGATCATCGGAACTCCGAAGCAGATTTGCTGCGTGGAACTACCGTGCCTGCGCGCGACACGGAAGCCGCCGGCTTGCCGTGTCGGTGACGGGCACGGGAATATCGTCCTGCAGGCCACATGTCGATCGTGGTCACGGCTTCCTCCGGGAACACTGCCCGAGGGCCGGGGCGAGCCCCGCAGAGGGTGAAACCGGTCGCGCGGCCGTCATCGGTTGCCGCATCCGTCTGCCAGCGCAGAAACGCCGATGTCCACGGCCGGCCGCCCCGGCGCCTGCTGCGCGCCGGTCGCGGAGGGACTGCAAGGCTGCTGCAGCGATGCCTTGCCAAGGTCGGGAAGAACGTGGAGAGCGCCCTGCACGCGCTCCACCCGGACCGGCGCATCGTAGATCGAGGCCAGCAGTTCTGGTTCCATTACCTCCTCCGGACGCCCTGCCGCGGCGACACGGCCATGCGACATCATGATCACGCGGTCGGCGAAGTTCGCTGCGAGGGTAAGATCGTGCAGCACGGCAACAACGCCTGCCCCTGCCTGCGCCTCCGCCCGGGCCGTCCGCATGACCATGAGCTGATGCGACAGATCGAGGCTCGCCGTCGGTTCGTCAAGGAGGAGGAAGCGTCCCCGACCTGTCGCCCGTCCTGCCCAGAGCTGCACCAGCACGCGCGCGAGATGGGCACGCGCCTGCTCTCCTCCGGAAAGGCGGTCGGCAGGACGCGCCGCATATCCCGCAAGCCCGGTTGCCGCGAGCGCCCGGTCGATCAGGCCGCCCTCGTCGATGCGGACCCGGTCGAGACAGGCGAGCCCGAGGCCCAGAAGCGCGGCCACGGTGAACGGCGCCCCGAGCGAGGGCGCCTGTTCGAGCACCGCGCGTTCGGCGGCCAGTACCGCGGCAGGCAGGCTGGCGATCGGCCGGCCGCCGATGAGTGCCGCGCCGGCGCCGGGGAGCAACTCGCCCGACAGCACCGCGAGCAGGCTCGACTTGCCCGCGCCGTTCGGGCCGCAGAGGGCGACGAACTCGCCGGGGGAAACGGCAAGATCCACCCCGGCCAGCACCCGGCGGTGACCACGTTGCAGATCGACTCCGCGCGCCTCAAGCACCGGAACGCATCCGCGACAGCAGCAGCCAGAGAAAGAACGGCCCTCCGATCAGGCTCGTCGCGAGGCCGACCGGCGGCTCGGCCGGCGGCACCACAAGACGCACGGCGAGATCCGCCCCCAGCAGCAGCGCCGCGCCGATCAGGGCCGCAGCAGGAGCAACGAGGCGATGGCCGGGCCCGACACAGAGCCGCGCGACATGGGGCGCGACAAGGCCGATGAAGCCGATCGGCCCCGCCACGGCCGTCCCCGCCCCCACGGCCAGGGCCGACCAGAGGCCGGCCGCGCGCTTCACCCGTTCCACCTCCAGTCCCGCATGCCAGGCGGCACGTTCGCCGAGCTGCAGCAGGTCGAGCGCGGGGGCGAGCCGCAGCAGGCCGATCCCGGCCGCGAGGATGGCGAGCGCGGCAAGCCCTGCCGCCCGCCAGTCGGCCCCGCCGAGGCCGCCCATGTTCCAGAAGGTGAGATCACGGAGCTGCTGGTCGTCGGAGACATAGATCAGCAGGCCGATCGCGGCGCCGGCAATGGCATTCACCGCCACCCCCGCAAGGATCAGCGTGGCGGCATGGGTCGCCCCACCCCGCCGCGCGATGGCAAAGACGATCGCGGTCGTTCCGGCCGCGCCGATGAAAGCCGCCCCCGGCAGGAGATAGGGCTGCGTCGCCGCGGGCAGCGCACCCGTCACGAGCCTGCCCAGCACGATTGCCCCCACCGCGCCGAGAGCACCGCCGGCGCTGACACCGATGAGCCCCGGATCGGCGAGGGGATTGCGCAGCACGCCTTGCAGCGCCGTGCCGGAAAGCGCCAGCCCCGCTCCCACGGCGGCGGCAAGCGCCACCCTCGGCGCGCGGATGCCGGAAACGATTGCCTGGCTCCGCGGATCCGCCTCGCCCGTCAGTGCCGCCGCTACCTCGCCAAGCGACAGGGAAACCGGGCCGAGCGCGATTCCCGCCAGTGCAAGCATCACCGCCGCCAGGGCAAAGGCCACAAGCAGCAGGGCACCGCGCGACATGAGGGCCGGAGGCGGCAGGTTCGCCACGGCAACCATCTCAGAGCGCGAGCCGGTCGGCCGCGTCCGGATGCAGCCCGCGCGCCAGTTCGGCCACGGCTTCCGGCGTGCGCGGTCCGAAACCGAGCAGCTTCAGCCCGTCCATCACCACCACGCGACCCGCAATTCCTGCCGGCGTGTCCTCGATTCCCGCAGCCGCCAGTACCGCATCGATACCGCCTGCCGCCTCCGTGACGTAGTCGGGCAGGACCACGACCTCGGGCGCCAGCGCCACGGCCGCCTCGGCCGAGAGCGGCTTGTAGCCTGCAAATCCCTCCACGGCATTGCGCCCGTGCGCGAGGGAGATCATCTCGTGCGCCGCCGTGCCCCTGCCGGCCGCAATCGGCGGCCCCTTGCCCACCGACATCAGGAAGAGCACCGAGGGCCGGTCGGGCAGTTCCGCGAGGGTCCTCTCGAGCGAGGCCATCCCGGAAGAAACCGCCTGCGCCATCGCCGCCGCCCGTGTCTCGAGGCCGAGCACCTCGCCAACGAAGGCGATCTTGGCGAGAACGGCCTCGACGCCCCACCCTTCCGGCGCAGTCACGACACGGAGACCAGCAGCGCGGATCTGGTCCATCACCGCGGGAGGCCCGGCATCGGCGCTGGAGAGGATGAGGTCGGGCGCGAGCGACAGCATCCCTTCCGCCGAGAGGCGCCGGGGATACCCGACCTTGGGCAGGGCTGCCGCCTCGGGTGGCCAGAGCGCGGTATCATCCGT
>JAJUJF010000038.1 GCA_029265455.1 Paracoccaceae bacterium
GAGATGGTGATGCCGGGCGACAACCTGAAGTTCAACGTCGAGCTGATCGCGCCGATCGCCATGGAGGAGCGCCTGCGCTTCGCCATCCGCGAGGGCGGCCGCACCGTCGGCGCCGGCGTCGTCTCGAAGATCATCGAGTAACGCGTCGCACCTCCAGCAGTCAGGGCACGGGCATCCTCGGAGAGTCCGTGCCCTTTTCGTTTCTGCCCCGCGCCGGCAGACCGGGCTTGGTACTGGACAGAGGCCCCTGCCGTACGTACCTGCCCCGCAGAAGGGAGGATCGGCATGGACGGACCCACGGCCGGCGAGCGCATCTACGCAATCGGCGACATTCACGGGCGCATCGACCTGCTCGAGGTGGTCCTGGAGCGTATCTCGGCCGATCTTGCCGCACGGCCGCATGACCGGCCGCGGATCGTCTTCCTCGGTGACTATGTTGATCGCGGGCACGGAAGCCGCGAGGTCCTGGACTGCCTCCTCCGGCTCGAGGAGGGGCCGGTGGCAACCACGTTCCTGCTCGGGAACCATGATTCCTACCTTCTTGCCTATCTCGAGGATCCGGAATGGTCCCCGCGCGGCCTTCACTGGTTCCACAGGGGGCTTGGGGGCGCGGCGACCCTGGCCGCCTACGGAATCCATGATGTGAGCGACCATGCGCCCTCCGCGAGCCACGAAGCCTTTCTACGAGTGTTTCCGGCGGCGCATCGGGCGTTTCTTCACCGCACGAGCCTCATGCAGCGGATTGGCGGATACCTTTTCGTTCATGCCGGGATCCGGCCGGGTGTGCCGATAGAGGCTCAGGAGCCGGAGGACCTGCTCTGGATCCGGGAGCCGTTCCTGAGTTCCCGCGCCGATCACGGGGTGAAGGTCGTGCACGGCCATACCATAGTGCCCTTCGTCGAGCATCACCGGAACCGCATCGCCGTCGATACCGGCGCGGTAATGACCGGCCTGCTGAGTTGCGTCGTCCTCGAGGGGACGGATGTTGCCCTGCTCACGGGTTCCGGTCCGCGGCCGCTCCGGGAGGGTGCCGGTCTCGGGTTCGACCGCATGGTGAGGGCGGGCCGGGCCACCCTCGGCCGGCTGGTCCCTCGCGCTATGGCGGGGCTGCGCTTCCGGAGAATCTGACCTGCCACATCCGGCACGGCCGCCGCTGGTCGGTCGTCTCCCTGATGGCGAACGGCAGGAAACGGGCTTGGGATTCATGCATTCCCGCATCGGGAAGGCGGGCATCGTTGAAGGGCAGCTGCAATGTCGGTTCCGCCCTTGCATCATGGAAGTTTAGGAGATATCTCCCCCGGGCACGCTGGCCCACAGGGGCGTAGCTCAGTTGGTAGAGCATCGGTCTCCAAAACCGAGGGTCGTAGGTTCGAGTCCTATCGCCCCTGCCAGTATGCAAGAGGACGAGGAGCTGCGGATGGCACGGGCCAATCCCTTCCAGTTTGCCCAGCAGGTACGCGCCGAGGTCGCCAAGGTGACCTGGCCGACCAGGCGGGAGACCGGGATCACGACCGTCATGGTCATGGTCATGGCTTCGGTTTTCGCGCTGTTCTTCTTCCTCGTCGATCTGATCATCCGGTTCGGACTCGAGACGATCCTCCGCGTCGCCTCTTGAATCCCGGGGCTTGGGCGCGTATGGGTCCCTCCTTCGGACGTTGGAAGCGCGCGGCGATTCGCGCGCAACATGTGTTTGGCGATACGCGCCATGTGCAGCGCGAGAACGGGCGGGCGAACCGCTGGAGACTGAGGTGGCGAGCAGTATGGCGAAGCGCTGGTATTCCGTGAGCGTGCTCTCGAACTTCGAGAAGAAGGTCAAGGAAGCGATCGAGGACGCCATCACCACGCACGGTCTCGAGGACGTGATCGAGCAGGTCGTCGTCCCGACCGAGGACGTGATCGAGGTCCGGCGCGGAAAGAAGGTCCAGACCGAGCGGCGCTTCATGCCCGGCTATGTCCTCGTGCGGATGGAACTCACCGACAAGGCCTATCACCTGATCAACTCGATCAGCCGGGTGACGGGCTTCCTCGGGCCGCAGGGCAAGCCGACGCCCATGCGTGATGCGGAAGTGGCGCGCATCCTGAACCAGGTCGAGGAGGGGCACGAGCGGCCGCGCTCGATCATCTCCTTCGAGACGGGCGAGACCGTGAACGTTACCGACGGGCCGTTCGAGGGCTTCTCGGGCATGGTCGAGGAAGTGGATCACGAGAACAGCCGGCTCAAGGTGTCGGTGTCGATCTTCGGCCGGGCAACCCCGGTCGAGCTGGAATTCACGCAGGTCGCCAAGGCGTCCTGACGCGAGATCGGGCCGCAGCGGTGACGCTCAGGCCTGTTCGTGGGAGGTGACGGCGGCGCGCCGCAGTTGCCGGACCACGCCACGAGAGCCCGGCGACGCGTCGTCCGGGAGATGGAGAAGGAGGAGGCCAGATGGCCAAGAAGGTTGCCGGAACCCTGAAGCTTCAGGTGCCGGCGGGCAAGGCGAACCCGTCGCCGCCCGTCGGTCCCGCGCTCGGTCAGCGCGGCATCAACATCATGGAGTTCTGCAAGGCGTTCAACGCGCGCACGCAGGAGATGGAGGCCGGCCAGCCCTGTCCGGTGATCATCACCTACTTCACCGACAAGTCCTTCCAGATGGACATCAAGACGCCGCCCGCGTCGTATCTCCTGAAGAAGGCGGCGAAGATCCAGTCCGGGGGCAAGGCGCCGGGCAAGGAGACCGTCGGCACGGTGACGGCGGCGCAGATCCGCGAGATCGCCGAGATCAAGATGAAGGACCTCAACGCGGGCGACATCGATGCGGCGATGCAGATCATCGCCGGCTCGGCCAAGTCCATGGGCATCGAGGTGGTCGGCTGATGGCAAAGATCGGAAAGCGCGTCCGGGCCGCTCGCGAGGCGGTGCAGGGCAAGGCAAACGTGGCGGTCGACGAGGCGGTGAAGCTCGTCAAGGCGAATGCCACGGCCAAGTTCGACGAGACGGTCGAGATCGCGATGAACCTCGGCGTCGATCCGCGTCATGCCGATCAGATGGTCCGGGGCGTCGTGAGCCTGCCGAACGGTACCGGCAAGACGGTGCGGGTCGCCGTGTTCGCCCGTGGCGCAAAGGCCGAGGAGGCTCAGGCGGCCGGGGCCGACATCGTCGGCGCCGAAGACCTGATGGAGACGATCCAGAGCGGCAAGATCGAGTTCGACCGCTGCATCGCGACACCGGACATGATGCCGATCGTGGGACGGCTCGGCAAGATTCTCGGCCCGCGCAACCTGATGCCGAACCCCAAGGTCGGCACGGTGACGATGGATGTCGCCCAGGCGGTGAAGAACGCCAAGGGCGGTGAGGTCCAGTTCCGCGTCGAGAAGGGCGGGATCATCCATGGCGGCGTCGGCAAGGCCTCGTTCGACGAGACGAAGCTCGTCGAGAACGTGAAGGCGTTCGTCCAGGCGGTGAACCGGGCGAAGCCGTCCGGTGCCAAGGGGACCTACCTGAAGAAGGTGAGCCTCAGCTCGACGATGGGACCGGGCGTCAGCGTCGACGTCAACTCGGTGATCGCCGAGTAGGAACGGTCTGGCCGCGCGTGACGCGGACCAGCGAGATCCCCGGGTGCGATCCCCGGGGTGCTTCGGGAGGGACAACCTTCCCGATCTGTCCGAGACGGTGGGTAGGGGAAACCCGTAAAGCCTGCCTGAGACGGGGAACGATCAGGATCAGGGATGGGGGTCAGAGCCTCGTCCGGCGGTCTTGGCGGGACCCGGCAACGGACCCCGAGCGCGGGGATGTCCCGCGCGAACGAGAGCCGGCGGAAGGTGACAACTGTCCGCCAAACTTGGAGCAGAACCGTGGATAGAGCGCAAAAGGAAGTCGTGGTCGAGGAACTCGGCCAGATCTTCAACAGCTCTGGCGTCGTCGTGGTCGCGCACTACGAGGGACTCTCGGTTTCCGAAATGACGGATTTCCGCGCCCGGCTGAAGGCGGTCGGCGGGGGCGTCCGTGTGGCCAAGAACAGGCTCGCCAAGATCGCCCTCAAGGGCACGCCGAGCGAAGGCATCGGCGATCTGCTCAAGGGCATGACGGTGCTGGCGTATTCGGAGGACCCGGTGGCCGCGGCGAAAGCCGTGGACGCCTTTGCCAAGGACAACAAGAAACTCGTTGTCCTCGGGGGTGCGATGGGCGCGACACCGCTTGACGAGGCCGGTGTCAAGGCCGTGGCCAGCATGCCGTCGCGCGAGGAGCTCATCGCTTCCGTCGTGGCGTGCATCGGCAGCCCGGCTGCGGAGCTGGCCGGGGCGATCGGGGCACCCGCCGCGAACATCGCGGCGATCCTCACCACGCTCGAGGAGCGCGAGGCGGCCTGATTTCGGAAATCGTGGCCCGCGGATGGCGCGGGGCGCGCAAATGACCAGAGAACCCACCTGATCTAGATTGGAACCAAGGAAATGGCAGATCTGAAGAAACTCGCCGAGGAGATCGTTGGCCTGACGCTTCTCGAGGCTGCGGAACTCAAGAAGATCCTCAAGGACGAGTACGGCATCGAGCCCGCCGCCGGCGGCGCGGTGATGATGGCCGGTCCCGCCGCCGGCGGTGCTGCGGCCGAGGCCGAGGAGGAGAAGACCGAGTTCGACGTGGTCCTCGTCGAGGCGGGCGACAAGAAGATCAACGTGATCAAGGAAGTCCGGGCGATCACCGGACTCGGCCTCAAGGAGGCGAAGGATCTCGTCGAGGCGGGCGGCAAGACCGTCAAGGAAGGCGCTCCGAAGGACGAGGCCGAAAAGATCAAGAAGCAGCTCGAGGATGCCGGCGCGAAGGTCGAGCTGAAGTGATCCTGCCTGCGGCGCTCCCCGGTTGGGAACGTCGCAGCAGCACATTATATGGGCTGGATTCGCGCAGAAGCGGATCCAGCCACATGCGTCTCTCAGGATGCCCCCGATCCCGGGGCCTCGTGACGGACGCGTCGGGTTCGGGCGGGCGGTGTGGGAAATCGCACGAGGATGGAACCCAGCGTCGCAGAAGGTGCCTGTCGCCCGTTCCCCGCCGGGCGAACACGCGCTTCAAAAAGGTAGGAAGAGCATGGCTCAGCTGAACTCCGGTCACAAGCGTATCCGCCGGTTTTACGGCAAGATCCGCGAAGTCGCGGAAATGCCCAATCTCATCGAGGTGCAGAAGTCGTCCTACGACCTGTTCCTGCGCTCGGGGGAGGGTCAGGAGCCACAGGACGGCGAGGGGATCAAGGGAGTCTTCCAGTCCGTCTTCCCGATCAAGGATTTCAACGAGACCGCGGTGCTCGAGTTCGTCCGCTACGAGCTCGAGCCGCCGAAATACGACGTCGAGGAGTGCATGCAGCGCGACATGACCTATGCCGCGCCGCTGAAGGTGACGCTGCGCCTCATCGTCTTCGAGGTCGACGAGGAGACCGGTGCGCGGTCGGTGAAGGACATCAAGGAGCAGGACGTCTACATGGGCGACATGCCCCTGATGACGCCGCACGGCACCTTCATCGTCAACGGCACCGAACGGGTGATCGTGAGCCAGATGCACCGCTCCCCGGGTGTCTTCTTCGACCATGACAAGGGCAAGACCCACTCCTCGGGCAAGCTGCTCTTCACCTGCCGGATCATTCCCTACCGCGGTTCCTGGCTCGATTTCGAGTTCGATGCCAAGGACCTCGTCTACGCCCGCATCGATCGTCGCCGCAAGCTGCCGGTGACGACGCTGCTCTATGCGCTCGGCCTCGACCAGGAAGGGATCATGAAGTCGTACTACGACGTGATCCCGTTCAGGAGGGAGGCGAACGGCTGGGCGACCAAGTTCTTCCCCGAGCGGTTGCGGGGCGCCAAGCCGACCTATGACATCGTCGATGCCGCGACCGGCGAGGTGATCGCGCCCGCGGGCAAGAAGATCACGCCGCGCATGGTGAAGGAGTGGCAGGACTCGGGCGCGACGAGCGAGATCCTCGTGCCCTTCGACGCGATCGTCGGCCGCTATGCCGCGGAAGACATCATCGACGAGACCAACGGCGCGATCTGGGTCGAGGCGGGCGACGAGCTTACCTGGGAGGTCGACGGCCGCACCGGCGATGTCACGGGGGGCACGCTGAAGACGCTGCTCGACAACGGCATCACCGAGATCGCGACCCTCGACATCGATAACATCTCGGTCGGCCCGTATATCCGCAACACGATGGCGATCGACAAGAACATGAACCGCGAGCAGGCGCTGATGGACATCTATCGCGTCATGCGTCCGGGCGAGCCGCCGACCGTCGATGCGGCGTCCGACATGTTCGATTCGCTCTTCTTCGATCCCGAGCGTTACGACCTCTCCGCGGTCGGCCGGGTGAAGATGAACATGCGCCTTGACCTCGATGCAGAGGACACGGTCCGTACGCTGCGGCGCGAGGACATCATCGCCTGCGTCAAGGCGCTGGTGGACCTGCGCGACGGTCGCGGCGAGATCGACGACATCGATCATCTCGGCAACCGCCGGGTGCGCTCGGTCGGCGAGCTCATGGAGAACCAGTACCGGGTCGGCCTGCTGCGCATGGAGCGCGCGATCAAGGAGCGGATGAGCTCCGTCGACATCGACACGGTGATGCCGCAGGATCTCATCAACGCGAAGCCCGCGGCGGCGGCGGTGCGCGAGTTCTTCGGCTCGTCGCAGCTCTCCCAGTTCATGGACCAGACGAACCCGCTTTCGGAAGTCACGCACAAGCGCCGGCTTTCGGCGCTCGGGCCGGGTGGTCTCACACGCGAACGGGCAGGATTCGAGGTCCGCGACGTGCACCCGACCCATTACGGGCGGATGTGCCCGATCGAGACGCCGGAAGGGCCGAACATCGGCCTGATCAACTCGCTCGCCTGTTACGCGCGGGTGAACAAGTACGGGTTCATCGAGACGCCCTACCGCAAGGTCGTGGACGGTCAGGTCACCGACGAGGTGGTCTACATGTCCGCAACCGAGGAAATGAAATACACCATCGCGCAGGCGAACGCGCAGCTCGACGAGAACGGCCGTTTCGTCAACGAGCTCGTCTCGACGCGCATGGCGGGTGACTTCACGCTGAACCCCTCGAGTGCGGTCGATTACATCGACGTGTCGCCAAAGCAGCTTGTCTCGGTTGCAGCCTCGCTCATTCCCTTCCTCGAGAACGACGACGCGAACCGCGCGCTGATGGGCTCGAACATGCAGCGTCAGGCCGTTCCGCTCCTGCGGGCCGAGGCGCCCTTCGTCGGGACCGGGATGGAGGAGATCGTCGCGCGTGACTCGGGCGCTGCCTATACGGCGCGCCGTGCCGGTGTCGTCGACCAGGTCGATGCCACCCGTATCGTCGTGCGGGCGACGGAAGACCTGGCGCCGGGGGACCCGGGCGTCGATATCTACCGGCTGCGCAAGTTCCAGCGGTCCAACCAGAACACCTGCATCAACCAGCGTCCGCTGGTGAAGGTCGGCGATGTCGTGAAGAAGGGACAGTTCATCGCGGACGGTCCGTCGACCGACATGGGCGAGCTTGCCCTCGGCAAGAACGTCCTCGTGGCGTTCATGCCCTGGAACGGCTACAACTTCGAGGACTCGATCCTGATTTCCGAGCGGATCGTCAAGGACGACGTGTTCACGTCGATCCACATCGAGGAATACGAGGTGGCCGCCCGCGACACCAAGCTCGGGCCGGAGGAGATCACCCGCGACATTCCGAACGTGGGCGAGGAGGCACTCAGGAATCTGGACGAGGCCGGCATCGTCTACATCGGCGCCGATGTGGGCCCGGGCGATATCCTGGTCGGCAAGATCACCCCGAAGGGCGAGAGCCCGATGACGCCGGAGGAGAAGCTCCTTCGCGCCATCTTCGGCGAGAAGGCGTCCGACGTGCGTGACACCTCCCTGCGCCTGCCGCCGGGTGATTACGGCACCGTGGTCGAGGTGCGCGTGTTCAACCGGCATGGCGTCGACAAGGACGAGCGCGCCCTGCAGATCGAGCGGGAGGAGGTCGAGCGTCTGCGGCGTGACCGCGATGACGAGCTCGCAATCCTCGAGCGCAACATCTACTCGCGGCTGAAGGACCTCATTCTCGGCAAGACCGCGGTGAAGGGACCGCGCGGCGTCAAGGCGGGTTCGGAGATCACCGAGGAGCTTCTCGGCTCGCTGTCGCGGGGCCAGTGGTGGCAGCTCGCCCTTGCGGACGAGGCCGATGCCCAGGCCCAGGAGGCGCTCAACCAGCAGTTCGAGCTGCAGAAGAAGCAGCTCGAACGGCGGTTCGAGGACAAGGTGGAGAAGGTCCGTCGCGGCGACGACCTGCCGCCGGGCGTCATGAAGATGGTTAAGGTCTTCGTTGCCGTGAAGCGCAAGCTCCAGCCGGGCGACAAGATGGCCGGACGCCACGGCAACAAGGGCGTGATCTCGAAGGTGGTGCCGGAGGAGGACATGCCGTTCCTCGCCGACGGCACGCCCGTCGACATCCTCCTCAACCCGCTCGGCGTGCCTTCGCGCATGAACGTCGGCCAGATCCTCGAGACCCACATGGGCTGGGCGGCACGCGGCCTTGGTCAGGCAATCCAGAAGGGCCTTGACGAGTATCGCCACAAGGGCGACCTCACGCCGCTCAAGGAAGCGGTGAAGGTGGCCTACGGCGAGGAGCTTTACGACGAGGTCTTTGCCGAACTCGAGCCGGAAGAGCTTGTGGAATCCGCCTCGATCGTCACCACGGGCGTGCCGATCGCGACACCGGTCTTCGACGGCGCCAAGGAGGCCGACGTCAACGATGCGCTCCAGCGCGCAGGGTTCGACGTCTCGGGCCAGGTGACGCTTTATGACGGACGGACGGGCGAGCCCTTCGCGCGGCCGGTCACTGTCGGTTACAAGTATCTCCTCAAGCTCCATCATCTCGTGGACGACAAGATCCACGCACGTTCGACCGGACCGTACTCGCTCGTCACCCAGCAGCCGCTGGGCGGCAAGGCGCAGTTCGGTGGCCAGCGTTTCGGCGAGATGGAGGTCTGGGCCCTCGAAGCCTACGGTGCGGCCTACACGCTTCAGGAGATGCTGACGGTGAAGTCGGACGACGTCGCCGGCCGGACCAAGGTCTACGAGTCGATCGTCAAGGGCGAGGACAACTTCGAGGCCGGCGTGCCGGAATCCTTCAACGTCCTCGTCAAGGAAATCCGTTCGCTCGGCCTCAATATCGAGCTTCTGGACTCGGAAGCGGAGTGAGGGGCGCCCGCGCCCCCCACATCCTCACGCATTCAGGGATTTGAGTATGAACCAGGAACTCACCAATCCGTTCGCCCCGGTCCAGCCGATCCGCACTTTCGACGAGATCCGTATCTCGCTTGCCAGCCCGGAACGGATTCTCTCCTGGTCCTTCGGTGAGATCAAGAAGCCGGAGACCATCAACTACCGCACGTTCAAGCCGGAGCGTGACGGTCTCTTCTGTGCGCGCATCTTCGGTCCGATCAAGGACTACGAGTGCCTCTGCGGCAAGTACAAGCGCATGAAGTATCGCGGCGTCGTCTGCGAGAAATGCGGCGTCGAGGTCACGCTCCAGAAGGTCCGGCGCGAGCGCATGGGCCATATCGAGCTGGCCTCTCCGGTCGCACATATCTGGTTCCTGAAGTCGCTGCCCTCGCGCATCGGCCTCATGCTCGACATGACGCTCAGGGATCTCGAGCGCATCCTGTATTTCGAGCAGTACGTGGTCATCGAGCCCGGCCTGACGGACCTCACCCACCGGCAGATGATGACGGAGGAGGAGTATCTCGACGCCCAGGACCAGTATGGCGAGGATGCCTTCCGCGCCGGCATCGGCGCCGAGGCGATCCGCGAGATGCTGGCCGCCATCGACCTCGACGCCGAGGCCGAGCAGCTGCGCGCGGACCTTGCCGAGGCGACGGGTGAACTGAAGCCGAAGAAGATCATCAAGCGGCTGAAGCTGGTCGAGAACTTCCGCGAGTCGGGCAACCGCCCGGAATGGATGGTCCTCACCGTGATCCCGGTCATCCCGCCGGAGCTGCGGCCGCTCGTGCCGCTCGATGGCGGTCGCTTCGCCACCTCCGATCTCAACGACCTCTACCGTCGTGTCATCAACCGGAACAACCGCCTGAAGCGGCTGATCGAGCTGCGCGCGCCCGACATCATCATCCGCAACGAGAAGCGGATGCTGCAGGAAGCCGTCGACGCGCTCTTCGACAACGGCCGCCGCGGCCGGGTCATCACCGGCACCAACAGGCGGCCGCTCAAGTCGCTCTCGGACATGCTGAAGGGCAAGCAGGGCCGGTTCCGTCAGAACCTGCTCGGCAAGCGCGTGGACTTCTCCGGCCGCTCGGTCATCGTGACCGGTCCGGAACTGAAGCTCCATCAGTGCGGCCTGCCGAAGAAGATGGCGCTCGAGCTGTTCAAGCCGTTCATCTATTCGCGGCTTGACGCGAAGGGCTATTCCTCGACCGTCAAACAGGCGAAGAAGCTTGTCGAGAAGGAGCGGCCCGAGGTCTGGGACATCCTCGACGAGGTGATCCGCGAGCATCCGGTGCTGCTGAACCGCGCACCGACGCTTCACCGCCTCGGCATCCAGGCCTTCGAGCCGGTGCTGATCGAGGGCAAGGCGATCCAGCTCCATCCGCTCGTCTGCTCGGCCTTCAACGCCGACTACGACGGTCACCAGATGGCCGTGCACGTGCCCCTCTCGCTGGAGGCCCAGCTCGAGGCGCGCGTCCTGATGATGTCTACGAACAACGTGCTGTCCCCGGCGAACGGCAAGCCGATCATCGTGCCGTCGCAGGACATGGTTCTCGGCCTCTACTATCTCTCGATCGCCCGCGAGGGTCAGCCCGGCGAGGGCATGGTCTTCGCCTCGATCGAGGAGGTGGAACACGCGCTCGCGGCGGGGCTCGTCAACCTGCATTCGAAGATCACCGCGCGGATCGAGCAGGTGGACGAGAGCGGGATCATGGTGAATCGGCGCTACGAGACGACGCCGGGCCGGCTCCGGATCGGCGCGCTGCTGCCGAAGAACGTCAAGACGCCGTTCGACATCGTCAACCGCCTCCTGAGAAAGAAGGAGGTGGGCGAGGTCATCGACACCGTCTACCGTCACTGCGGCCAGAAGGAATCGGTGATCTTCTGCGACCAGATCATGTCGCTGGGCTTCACCGAGGCGTTCAGGGCCGGCATCTCCTTCGGCAAGGACGACATGCTCGTTCCCGAAGCCAAGTGGGAGATCGTGAACGCGACCCGCGAACAGGTGAAGGAGTTCGAGCAGCAGTACATGGACGGTTTCATCACCCAGGGTGAGAAGTACAACAAGGTCGTCGATGCCTGGTCGAAATGCTCGGATCTCGTCGCCGAAGCGATGATGAAGGAGATCTCGGCGGTCCGGAAGGACGATGCCGGCCGCGAGCTCGAGGCGAACTCCGTCTACATGATGTCGCATTCGGGCGCGCGCGGCAGCCCCGCCCAGATGAAGCAGCTCGCCGGCATGCGGGGTCTGATGGCCAAGCCTTCGGGCGAGATCATCGAGACGCCGATCGTGTCGAACTTCAAGGAAGGCCTCACCGTGCTCGAGTATTTCAACTCGACCCACGGTGCACGCAAGGGCCTCGCCGACACGGCGCTCAAGACCGCGAACTCGGGCTACCTCACCCGGCGGCTCGTCGACGTGGCGCAGGACTGCATCGTCAAGATCGAGGATTGCGGCACCGACCGGTTCATCACGACCCGGGCGGCGACCAACGATGGCGAGGTGGTCTCACCGCTGGCCGAGCGCATCCTGGGCCGTGTGACGGCGGAAGATGTACTCGACCCGAAGACCCAGGAGGTGATCCTGCCGCGCAACGCGCTCATCGATGAACGCGATGCGGATCGGATCGAGGCGGCGGGCGTGCTCGAGGTGAAGATCCGTTCGCCGCTCACCTGCGAGGCGGACGACGGGATCTGTGCCAGGTGCTACGGCCGCGACCTCGCGCGCGGCACGATGGTGAACGTCGGAGAAGCCGTCGGAATCATCGCGGCGCAGTCGATCGGCGAGCCCGGCACGCAGCTGACGATGCGGACCTTCCACATCGGCGGCATCGCGCAGGGCGGCACCCAGTCCTTCCTCGAGGCGAGCACGCCGGGTCGGATCGAGCTTCGCGACGCCAACATCCTGGTTGATGCGCGCGGCGACCAGATCGTCATGGGGCGCGCGCTCCAGCTCGCGATCGTCGACGAGGCCGGCGTGGACCGGGCGGTGCACAAGCTCAGCTACGGCACCAAGCTGCTCGTCAAGGACGGAGCCCAGGTCGAACGGGGTGACAAGCTCGCCGAGTGGGACCCGTACACGCTGCCGATCATCGCCGAGCAGTCCGGTGTGGTGCGCTTCGTCGATCTCATCCAGGGCATCTCGGTCCGGGAGGAAACCGACGACGCCACGGGCATCACCCAGAAGATCGTCTCCGACTGGCGGGCGGTGCCGCGGGGCTCCGACCTCAAGCCCGAGATCATCGTCATGGACCCGGAGACGGGCGAGCCCGTCCGCCTTGCGAACGGGAACCCGGAGGTCCACACGATGTCCGTGGATGCCATCCTCTCGGTCGAGGACGGGCAGCAGATCCAGGCAGGCGACGTGCTGGCGCGCATTCCGCGCGAAGGCGCGAAGACCAAGGACATCACGGGCGGTCTGCCCCGGGTGGCCGAGCTCTTCGAGGCTCGGCGTCCCAAGGATCACGCGATCATCGCGGAGATCTCGGGTCACGTGCGCTTCGGGAAGGACTTCAAGAACAAGCGCCGCATCGCCATCGAGCCCGTCGAGGAAGGGCTCGAGCCGGTCGAGTACATGGTACCGAAGGGCAAGCACATTCCTGTCCAGGAAGGCGACTTCATCCAGAAGGGTGAGTACATCATGGACGGGAATCCCGCGCCCCACGACATCCTGTCGATCCTGGGGATCGAGGCGCTTGCCGACTATCTGATCGACGAGGTGCAGGAGGTCTATCGCCTGCAGGGCGTGAAGATCAACGACAAGCACATCGAGGTCATTGTCCGGCAGATGCTCCAGAAGTGGGAGATCCACGACTCCGGTGGCACCACGCTCCTCAAGGGCGAGCAGGTCGACAAGATCGAGTTCGACGAGGAGAACGAGAAGGCGATCCGCGAGGGCAGGGCGCCGGCCAAGGGTGCTCCGGTGCTTCTGGGCATCACCAAGGCCAGCCTGCAGACGCGCTCGTTCATCTCGGCCGCGTCCTTCCAGGAGACGACCCGCGTCCTCACCGAGGCTGCGGTGCAGGGCAAGGTCGACAAGCTGGTCGGCCTCAAGGAGAACGTGATCGTCGGCCGGCTGATCCCGGCGGGCACCGGCCGCGCGGCGCAGGAACTGCGGCGCATCGCCGCAGAGCGCGACCGGAAGATCATCGAGGAGCGTCAGGCCGCGGCCGAGGCTGCCCTGACCGCGGACGAGGACGGGATCCAGGAAGAGGCCTCGTCCGAGGCGGAGTGATCCCCGCGCGCCGTGCGGAACCGCGCGGCGCCACCCCGACCAGCGAATTGCCCCGGCGCCTGACGGTGCCGGGGCTTCATGCATCGAGGGTAGCTGCCGGTACCGGAGTGGGCCTTCCGGCGCCGATGCCGTGTCTCTCGGCTAGTGGCCCTCCCAGGCGGGCTTGCGCTTGTCGAGGAATGCCCGCACACCTTCGGCAAAGTCGCGGCTGCCGTAGACCTTGCTGACGAGGTCCTCATCCCGGGTCTCGCCGCGGGCGAGGCGGCGGAAGGCCTCCCGACCGGCGCTGATGGTGAGCGGTGCGCCGGCGCGAAGTCTGGCGATCACCTCCTGCAGGCGGCTCTCGAGCATCTCGGGCGGCAGGCAGGCGAGAGCGAACCCGATCCGCTCGGCGGCCTCGCCATCGATGAGCTCGGAGAGGAGCAGCATCCGCCGTGCCGGTCCCGGCCCGACGATGCGTTCGAGCCGGCCGGCATTGCGCAGGGAAAGGCAGTTGCCGAGAGTCCGGGCAATCGGGATGCCGAACCGTGCCGCCGGGGTGGCAAGGCGGAAGTCGCAGACTGCGGCGAGGATCAGCCCGCCGCCGACAGCCGCGCCGTCAACGACGGCAATGCTCGGCACCGTCAGGTTCTCGAGCCGGGTGATGATCTTCTCGACCCGCTCCTCGTAGGCAACCCCGTCCTTGCCGCTGCGGAAGGCAGTGAATTCGGCGATGTCGGTGCCGGCGACGAAGGCGCCGCCCGCGCCGCGAAAGACCGCGACGCGAAGCCCCTCGGTCGCATCGATCCGGGTGCAGGCCTCGTCGAGCTGGCGGTACATCTCGAAGGTCATGGCGTTGCGCGCGGCCGGCCGGTCGAAGGTCACCTGCGCGACATCGCCGTCGATGGCGAGGGTGACGCGGCCCCTGTCCTCCGTGCCGCTCATGACCGGCCCTGCGCCGGGGCAAGACCGAGTTCGGCGAGGATCTCGTCGCGGTGCTCGCCAAGGAGCGGCGGGTGGCGGCGGACCTGCTGCGGCGTGCCGCGGAGCTTGACCGGGAAGCCGATGTTGCGGACCCTTCCCTCGATCGGGTGGTCGATCTCCATCACCATCTCGCGTGCCTCCGAATGTTCGTTGCCGAGGGCCTCCGCATAGTCGTTGATCGGCCCGGCGGGAATACCCGCAGCAAGGAGGGTCTCGACCCATTCATCCTTGGGACGGGTGACGAAGGTTTCCTCGAGCGCGGCGATCAGGGCGGGGCGATTCTCCATCCTCAGGGCGTTGGTGGCATAGTCGGGATGATCGACGAGGTCGGGCCGGTCGATCGCCTCGCACAGGCGGCGCCAGAGCCGGTCGTTGTTGGCGCCGAGGACGAAATGGCCGTCGGCGGCGCGCACGGCCTGGTAGGGGGCGGCCATGCGGTTGGCGGTGCCGATCCGCGCCGGCACGCGGCCGGTGCCCCAGAATTCGGAGATGTCCCAGATCGCGAAGGCGATCCCGGCATCGAAGAGGGAGGCGTCGATATACTGCCCCTCGCCGGTCTTCTGGCGGCCGATATAGGCGGCGAGGATCGCGTAGACCGCGAAGAGCGAGCAGCCGATGTCGGTGACGGGCACCCCGGACTTGGCGGGCGGCGCATCGGCGTCGCCGGTGATCGACATGATGCCGGAGGCGGCCTGGGCGATGAGGTCGAAGCCGGGGCGCTGCGACCAGGGTCCGGACTGGCCGAAGCCGGAGATCGAGGCGTAGATGATGCCGGGGTTCACCGCACGGACCTTCTCGTAGTCGATGCCGAGCTTCTTCATGACTCCGGGCCGGTAGTTCTCGACGATGATGTCGGCGGTGGCGGCGAGCTTGAAGAAGATGTCGCGGTCGGCCTCGGTCTTGAGGTCGAGGGTGATCGAGCGCTTGTTGCGGTTCATGTTGAGGAAGCCGTAGCTGTCCGACCCCTTCATCCTGAATCCCATCGCCCGGCGGGTCTGGTCGCCGCCCTCGGGGGGCTCGACCTTGATCACGTCGGCGCCGAGATCGCCCAGGAGCATGCAGGCGAAGGGGCCGGCCATGACCTGGCTGATGTCGAGGACGCGGATGCCTTCGAGCGGCAGCGGACGGGTGGCGTTCGGAGCGGTGTCGGGCATGGGAGCGGTCTCCTCGGGCGTGGGCTCGGGAGCGTGGGCAAAGGGGTGCCCACGCGTGAAAACCAAGTCAAGTTATTGATATCAAACAGAAACAGGAAGTTACCCCAGTGTTAACGTGGCATGGGCGCGGCCGCGTGCGAGCCGCGCCCCGGAGCCGGATCTAGCCGTAGAAGGCGTTGACCAGCAGGAGCGAAACCTCCGGCACGTAGGTGCAGATCAGGAGCACGATCAGCAGGGCGAGGATGAACGGCAGGTTCACCTTCGTCGTCTCCCAGATGTCGGATTTCGCGATCGAACAGGCGGCGATCAGCACCGAGGCCACGGGTGGCGTCTGCTGGCCGATGGCGAGGTTGAGCGTCACCACGAGGCCGAAATGCACCGGGTCGATCCCGACGGCGAGCACCATCGGCATCACGATCGGCACGACGAGGATGATCGCCGCCGCCGAATGCAGGAACATGCCGAGGGCGAGGAAGGCGACGTTGAGCATGAGCAGGACGAGATACTTGTTGTCCGTCATGGTCGAGATCGCCCGCGCGAGGTTCTGGGGCACCTGCGCCTCGGTGAGGAAGCCGCCGATCAGGTAGGAGGAGGCGACCAGCAGCATCACCACCGCAGTCTGGACGCCGCCGTCCACGCAGGCCTTGTAGAGCGCCCGCGCATCGAACTCCCGATAGATGAAGATCGAGATGAAGAGCGCCGCGGCAACGGCGAGGCCCGCGCCCTCGGTCGCGGTGACGAGGCCGCCGAAGATGCCGCCGAGGATGATCACCGGCAGCATCAGCGCCCAGGCCGCGTCCTTCAGCGTCGCCCAGACGCGGGAAAGCTGGAACCGCTCCTCGACCGGGAAGTTGTAGCGCCGCGCCTGGATATAGGCGGCGATGGCGAGGCCGAGCCCGCCGACCAGACCCGGCAGCAGGCCCGCCACGAACATCTTCACCACCGATTCCTGGGCCATGACGGCGAAGAGGATCATCGGGATCGACGGCGGCAGGATGATGGCGAGCGAGGCGGCCGAGGAGGAGATCGCCGCGGCGTATTCCTTCGAGTAGCCCTTGGACCGCATCGCCGGGATCAGGATCGAGCCGAGTGCGGCAACGCCCGCCACCGCCGAGCCCGAGATCTCGGCAAAGAACATCGAGGCGCCGATCGTCACGAAGGAAAGGCCGCCGCGGATGAAGCCGAGGATCGCCGAGGCGAGCGCGATCAGCCGGCGCGAGATCGACGACGCGTTCATGATCGCGCCGGCCAGGATGAAGAGCGGGATGGCGAGCAGCGGGAAGGAGGAGGCGCCCTCGAACATCGTCAGCGCGACGTTCGGCAGCATGACCGTGCCCTGGATCATCACGACCGCGGCAATGGCGACGAGGCCGAGGGCGACAGCGATGGGGACGTTCAGGAGCGCAAGCGCGAGCATTCCCGCAAGCATGTAGCCGATGGTCATCGGGCGGCCCTCTCGCTGGGTCGGGTCGTCGTGGGGCGGCTCTCCGGGAGAGCGCGATGGTTGGCGGCGGGCACGGAGGCATCATCCTCCTCGAGCGGCGTGTTCGACACGTCGCCGAGGGCTTCCTTGAGTTCGTGGTCCCCGAAACCGCCGCCGCGGGCGTCGCGGATCACCTCCGGCAGCCGCAGCGCCTCGGCAATGATGAAGAGGGCGGCGCCGATCGGGATGACCGACTGCGTGAGCTGGACCGGCACGCTCGGAAGCGAGACGAGGTTCATGCCGTCAAGGATGACCAGCACTTCCCAGCCGGTGTAGAGGAGGATGCCGAAGAAGAGGAAGACGCAGGCTTCCGCGAGCAGGGCCGCGACCAGTCGCAGTTTCGGCGGCATCGCATTGACGATGCCGGGGAATCCGATATGGGCGCCCTTGAGCGCGCCGAGCGCCGCGCCGTAATAGGTGAGCCAGACGAGGCCGATCGAGGCGACCTCGTCATACCAGGTGAGCGATGCGCCGGAGTAGCGGAACACCGCCCCGGCGATGATGAGAAGGGTGAGCGCGACGACGAGCGTCGCGGTGATGACCTCGAGCAGGACCTCGAAGCCCCGCCGGATCGCGATGAATGCTGTCATTTGGAGATGTCCTGCTCTCGCGATATCCGGAAGGCGGCGCATCCGGGAGGGACGCGCCGCCCCGGTTGGTTCTCTCAGCCTTCGGCGTCCGCGAGGGCGAGGGCGCGCTCGATCAGCTCGGCTCCGCCCTCCACCTGGGAGCCGAAGAGTTCGTAGACGGGCCGGCTCGCCTCGATGAAGGCCTGGGTATCGACCTCGTTCACCTGCATGCCCTCGTCGATCAGCTTCTGCAGCAGTTCGTCCTCGAGCTCCGCAGCGATCTCGTAGACGACCGGCTGCATCTCGACCGCGGTCTCGCGCAGGATCTCCTGCACCTCGGGGTCGAGCGATCCGAAGGCGCGCCCGGCGACGAGATAGGCGGGCGTGTAGACGTGCTGCGAGAGGGAGAGATACTCCTGCACCTCGTAGAAGCGCGAGGGATAGATCTGGGCGAAGGGATTCTCCTGCCCGTCCATCACCCCGGTCTGGAGGGCGACGAAGACCTCCGAGAGGGCGAGCGGGCTCGGGTTGGCGCCGTAGGTCTGGAACATCCGCACCCGCCATTCGCCGCTCGGCGTGCGCAGCTTGATCCCCCGCAGATCCTCGGGCTTCTCGATCGGCCTGACATTGTTGGTGATGTGGCGGAAGCCGTTCTCCCAGACGCCGAGGATGGTGTAGCCCGCGGCCTCGGCGGCGGGGGCCATGTCGGGCATCACGATCTCGTCGCGGATGCGGGCCATGTGCTCGCGGTCCTGGACGAGATAGGGCATCTCGAAGAGGCCGAAGAGCGGGACGGTCGAGGACATCACCGTGGAGGGCAGGCTGAGGTGGATGGTGCCGAGCCGCAGCCGTTGCATCATGTTCTCGTCGGAGCCGAGCTGGCTCGAGCCGTAGACCATGACCCGGGCGCGGTCGCCGAGCTTCTCGTTGGCGCGTCTGGCGAATTCCTGCGCGCTGCGGTCGAAGAGCGAGCCCGGCTCCCCGACATGGCCGAGGGTGATCTCCTGCTGCGCCAGCGCCGGTCCCGCAACGAGGCCGAGCGCAAGCGCCGCGGCCGTGATCAGCGATCTGATGGTCAAGATTGTCGTCCTCCCTGTTGGTTCCTGTTGTTCGCGTCCCTGACCGGATCCGTCACTCCGTGGCGTTCATCTTCGGCCCGGCATTGCCGCCCAGCGCGCGCAGCGCCGCTTCCACCCCGCCCGGACGGTGGGGGATGCCGCGCGCGGCCAGCCCCAGCTCGATCGCGGCGAGCGTGCCGGTGAGCGAGGCCGTGTTGAAATCGCCGAGATGGCCGATGCGGAACACCCGGTCGGCGAGCGGGCCGAGGCCGTTGCCGAGCGAGGTGTTGGAGCGGGCAAGGATCTCGGCGCGGAGCTCGTCGGCCGAATATCCCTCCGGCAGGCGCACCGCCGTGAGGGAGGAGGAATATTCCTCCGGATTGCGGCACTGGATCTCGAAGCCCCAGTGGTCCACCGCCGCCCGTGTCGCGGCGGCGGCTCGGTCATGGCGGGCGAAGACGTTCTCGAGACCCTCCTCGTGCAGGAGGTCGATCGCGACCCTGAGCCCCTGGAGCATGTTGGTGGCAGGCGTGTAGGGGAAGAAGCCGTTCGCGTTCGCGGCGATCATCTCCTGCCAGTCCCAGAAGGAACGCGGCATCCGGGCCTGTCGCGCCGCCGCGAGCGCCTTCTCCGAGATCGCGTTGAAGGAAAGGCCGGGCGGCAGCATCAGCCCCTTCTGCGAGCCGCCCACCGTGACATCGACGCCCCATTCCTCGTGCCGGTAGTCGATCGAGCCGAGCGACGAGATCGTGTCGACGAGCAGGAGGGCAGGGTGGCCGGCCGCGTCGATGGCGCGGCGCACCGCGGGGATATCGGAGGTGACGCCGGTCGAGGTCTCGTTATGGACGACGCAGACCGCCCTGATCCGGTGCTCGCGGTCCTCGGCGAGCCGCGCCTCGATCCGGTCGGCCGCGGCGCCCGAGCGCCAGTCGCCCTCCAGCACCTCCGCCTCGAGCCCGATCTTCTTCGCCATCCGGCTCCAGAGGGTCGAGAACCAGCCGGTCTCGAACATGAGCACATGGTCGCCGGGCGAGAGCGTGTTGACGAGCGCCGCCTCCCAGGCGCCGGTGCCGGAGGCGGGGTAGATCACCACCGGCCCGCCGGTCCTGAAGATCGTCTTGATGCCCGCGAGCACCTCGCGCCCGAGCTTCTGGAATTCGGGGCCGCGGTGGTCGATCGTCGGTTTCGCGACGGCCGCGAGGACCGGGAGCGGCGTGTTGGTCGGCCCCGGGATCTGCAGGAAATGGCGACCGGGCTGGTAGGTCATCGGACACGGATCTCCCTGAGCGGGCGGCTGCCTCATCGACGGGCGCCGCCTCTGTTGAGGTATGGATGATGTATTATGTATTCCGGTGACGCAACACCCGTGTTAGAGGAAAGTGACCCGCGGGAGGAGGCTGGAGGCAGATGCGTCACCAAGTTCCGGGAAACGCCGTCCGTATCTCGATCAACGGCCGCCTCCGCGAGCGGCTCGAGCGGGCGGTTGCAGGCGAGGTCGCCTTCGACCTGGGGACGCGCGGCCGCTATGCGACGGACGCCTCCATCTACCAGATCGTGCCGACGGGCGTGGTGTTTCCGCGAAGCATCGCCGACGTGGAGGCAACGATCGCGATTGCGGCGGAGGAGGGGGTGCCGGTCATCGCGCGGGGAGGTGGCACCTCGCAGAACGGCCAGCCGCTCGGCGCGGGGCTGGTCATCGACTTCTCCCGCCATCTCGGCGGCGTGCTCGATTACGATCCGGTGGTGGAGAGCGTGCGGGTCCGTCCCGGCACCGTCCTCCAGCAGCTCAACGCAATGCTCCGCAAGCACGGGCTCTTCTTCCCCGTCGAACCCTCGACCGCGAGCCGCTGCACGCTGGGCGGCATGACGGCGAACAATTCCTCCGGCGCGCGATCGATCTTCTACGGCAAGATGTCGGACCGGGTGACGCGGATCGAGGGGCTGCTCGCCGATGCGACGCCCTTCGTGGCCGACAACACGCTCGCGGGGGCGCCGCCCGCGCTTGCCGATCGCGTGACCGCGCTTGCAAGGGCCGAGGCGGCGGAGATCGAGCGGCGCTTTCCCAGGGTGCAGCGCCGGGTCGGCGGCTACAATCTGGATGCGCTCCTTCGGGAGCCGCCGGATTTCGCCGCCCTTCTCACCGGCTCCGAAGGCACGCTCGCCGTGTCGACCGCGATCACGCTGAAACTTGCGCGGCTGCCTGCGCACCGGGTGATGGGCGTGTGCCATTTCCCGAGCTTCCGCGCGGCAATGGAGACGACGCGCCATCTGGTCGCCCTCGGCCCCGTGGCGGTCGAGCTCGTCGACAACAACGTGCTCACCCTCGGCGCGGCGCTTCCCGATGTCGCGCGCACGCTTGGCCGAATCACGCGGGGAAATCCCGACTGCCTGCTGCTTGTCGAATTCGCCGGCGAGGACCGCGCTTCGCTCGAGTCGGAACTGCGCCGGCTGGACGAGGCGATGGCCGATCTCGGCTTTCCGGAGGCGGTGGTGGAGGTGGTGACGCCAGCGGAACAGGCGCAGGTCTGGGCGGTGCGCGAGGCCTGTCTCAACATCATGATGTCGATGAAGGGCGACGGGAAGCCGGTTTCCTTCATCGAGGACTGCGCCGTGCCGCTCGAACATCTCGCGGATTACACGCAGGCGGTCACCGAGATCTTCGCCCGTCACGGCACCCGCGGCACCTGGTATGCGCATGCTTCGGTCGGCTGCCTGCATGTGCGGCCGATCCTCGACATGAAGACCGCGGACGGGGTGCGGGCGATGCGCGCGATCGCCGAGGAGACCTTCGACTTCGTCCGGAAGTTCGAGGGCTCGCATTCCGGGGAGCATGGCGACGGCATTTCCCGCTCGGAGTTCCACGAGGCGATGTTCGGCCCGCGGCTCGTGCGCGCCTTCGAGGGAGTGAAGGACGCGTTCGACCCGGAGAATCTCCTCAACCCCGGCAAGATCGTGCGGCCGCTCGCGATGGACGACCGCAGCCTGATGCGCTTTCCCGAAGGCTAC
>JAJUJF010000010.1 GCA_029265455.1 Paracoccaceae bacterium
GCCCACTCGCCGGCATCACGGCCCCGACCGAAGCTTCCCGACACCATCTGCGACCCGCGCCGCCCGCGCATGGCACTGGGAGTGCTAGATAGAATGATTTCCCGAGGAATAATAGCCCCCAGCTTGAATTAGGTATATTCTTCCTTCCTGCCTGCCACTCTCGGCAAATATTCCTCATCCGGCTGAACTTCCCCAACCGCGTTCTCCTTCGCGCCTGCTCCGCGAAATGTCAGTCGGATTGCGCGGCAAGTGGAGGGACACACCACCCTGAGGCGGGGGGACGGGACATCCCGTTCCCGGCCGATGCAACTCGGCCAATTCCCTGCCCCCACGTCGACGGCCCGCCCCTCGACGAGGCCCGGGATCATCACGAGCTTGCCTCGCGGGACACTCACGGCGATGGAGGCCAATCGATGATGTGGAAGGATGAAATGCCTCCCCCGGCACACGGCAGCCCTGACCGCCAATCACACTTTTTCTGCGCCATCCGGATATCGGCTGGTTCCGTGGCCGGCTCGTTCCCGCATGCCCAGGTCAGGACACATTTCGCAGCCGGGGTGGACCGGCCTCCCCTCCCCTCGCCGCCATGGTATGGTGAGTCCGACGCACCCCGCTCGCCACCGGCCGGTCTCGCATGGGAAGATGCATGATGGATGATGTTGAACTGAAGCACCTGCGCCGCTCCGTCGAACTCGCGCGAGAGGCACTCGCGGCGGGCGACGAACCCTTCGGCTCGGTCCTCGTCTCCGGGGACGGAAAGGTCCTCGCCGAGGATCGCAACCGCGTGTCCGGAGGCGACCTGACCCGGCACCCGGAATTCGAACTTGCCCGCTGGGCCGCCGCCAACATGACACCCGAGGAACGCGCGCAGGCCACTGTCTACACTTCGGGCGAACATTGCCCGATGTGCGCTGCCGCCCATGCGTGGGTGGGACTTGGGCGTATCGTCTACGCGAGCTCATCGCGCCAGCTCGGCGAATGGCTCGCGGAACTGGGAGTGCCCGCGTCCCCGGTGCGGCCGTTGCCGATCCAGGAGATCGCTCCCGGCGTCAGGGTGGAAGGACCGGTGCCGGAACTCGCCGACGAGATACGCGAGTTGCAGCGTCGCTACCACGCGGGCGAAACGGAATCAGGAGGCCGCTGAACATCTCGCCCTTGAGGGTGCGAGCGGCGGAAGGCCTCAGCTTTCCGCGCTGCCCTCGAGGTCGAACAGCGACTGGTACTGCCGTGGCTGCGAGCGCATGTACTGTTCCGGAGCACGCACCTTCGCCCCGAGATGCGCCGCGGCATGCCAGGGCCAGCGCGGATTGAAGAGGATCGCTCGGGCCAGTGCGACGAGATCCGCATCGCCGGTACCGACGATCGCCTCCGCCTGTTCGTAGCCGGTGATCAGGCCCACCGCGACCACCGGCATCCTGGTCACCTTTTTCACCGCGCGCGCGAGCGGAACCTGGTAGCTGGGTCCGACCGGGATCTGCTGCCGCGGATCGAGCCCGCCGCCGGAGACATGGATCGCGTCGCAGCCGTGCGCCTCCAGTGCCTGCGCGAAAGCCCCCGTCTCCTCGATGTTCCAGCCTCCTTCGACCCAGTCGGTGCCGGACACCCGCACCGTCACCGGGCGCTCCGCCGGAAAGGCCTCCCGCACTGCGTCGAATACCTCGAGCGGGAAGCGCATCCGGTTATCGAGACTCCCCCCGTACCTGTCCTCGCGGCGGTTGGAGAGCGGCGACAGGAACTCGTGGAGCAGATAGCCGTGGGCCGCGTGGATCTGCACCGCGTCGATGCCGATCCGGGCCGCCCGGCGCGCCGCCTCCGCGAACGCTGTCCGCACACGCGCGAGTCCCTCGTCGTCGAGCGCGACCGGCGGATGGTCCCCCTCCGCATAGGGTACCGGACTTGGCGCCACCGTCTGCCAGCCATTCGCCGCGCCGGGGGCGATCTGCGCGCCGCCCCGCCAGGGCAGATCGGTCGAGGCCGTGCGGCCGGCATGGGCAAGCTGGATGGTGATCGGCATGTCCGACCAGCGGCGCACGCTCTCGAGCGTCCGGGCCATCGCTTCCTCGGTCTCGTCCGACCAGAGTCCGACATCGGCGTAGCTGATACGCCCCTCCGGCACCACGGCGGTCGCCTCGATCGTCAGCAAGGCCGCCCCCGACAGGGCAAGATGGCCGAGGTGAATGACATGCCAGTCGGTCATGCAGCCATCTACCGCCGAATAGGTGCACATCGGCGCGATGACGATGCGATTGGCGAGCTTGAGATTGCCCACCTCGAACGGGCTGAACAGGCTGGGTGACATGAGAGGCTCACGTTGCTGGCAGGGAAGGCAATGACACTTATACCCGAACATTCCGTTTTCCGGCAGCCCTGCCCGCTCGTCCTTCCGCAGACCCTGAGGAAATCCAGTCCGAATGTCTGCCTTGAACAGCCGCAGAAGCGGCGATAGCCGGTCCCCCATGCTCGTTCTCGACAACATCATCAGCGACCGCGGTTCGAAATACGCCGTCGCCGGCGGCCCTTGCCGGTCCGAGGAGGAAGCGCGGGACTTCGTGCGGGACCTCGCGCGCCGGAAGAAGTTCGCGAGGGCCACTCACCATTCATGGGGGCTCCTCACCGACGGCGGCCCGGTCAAGAACGACGATGGCGAAAGCGGCGCCGGCATGGTGATCCTGCGGATGCTGGAGCGCGAGGGACTGCGCAATCACGTTGTCGTCGTCACGCGCTGGTACGGTGGCAAGAAGCTCGGCGGCGATCGTTTCCGTCACATCCAGGAGGCGGTACGCATCTACATGAGTCAGGCCGGCATCACCGCACGCACGGAGGAGTAGGCTCCTGCCTCCTGCAGCACTTTCCGAAGCCGCAGCTTCCTTCATGGAAACGAAATCGTGTTCTTGACAGCGATCCGGGAGCAGGATTTACGAACGTTCGGATTGAAATGATGCAGAACAGCATGAAATGGGACGCAGACCGACCATCGACCGGAACGCCATAATGGCCGCCATCGAGACCGTCATCCATCGCGATGGCGCGGGAGCGGTCAGTGTCGGCGCCATCGCACGCGAAGCGGGAATCAGCAAGGCGAGCGTGCTCTACGATTACGGCAACCGCAGCGCGCTTCTCGCCGCGTATGTCGAGCGCTGGCTCGAGGCGCGCAAGGCTGCCATCACCGCGCGGGCCGAACGCGCGGGAACGGAACCGGATGCCTGGCTGACTGCCCTCCTCGCGGTGGCGGGGGATGTCCCGTCGGAGCAGAAACGTTCCTGCGCGCTCGTCCTCAGCGCCTCCCTTGCCGAGAGCGAGGAGAGCCGCGCGCTGGCACGAAACGCCTTCGCGGAAGACCTCGCCCGTGTCCGCAACGAAGCGGCACGGCCGCGGAGCGCGATGCTCGCCTTTCTTGCCCTCGCCGGGCTGCAGGCTCTGGAATACAACGGCTTCCATCATTTCTCGGTCGAGGAGCGGCAGGCGATTCTTCGTGATATCGCCGTCCTCGCCAGGACCGAGCTCGCGCCCGCGAACAACGAACTGGAAACAGCCCCATGAACGTGACGTTTCGCCCCGGGTTCCTCGCCATGGCGACGATTCTCCTCGCCGCGGCCATTCCCGTCTCCGCCCAGGAAGAGCCCGCGCTGCCACCGACTCCCGTCAGCGTCGTGACGCTCACCCCGGAGCCGCTGCCGGTGATCAGCGACCTTCCCGGCCGGATCGCGGCGACGCGAACGGCCGAGGTGCGTCCGCGCGTCTCCGGCATCGTCATCGAGCGGGTCTTCGAACAGGGGAGCATCGTCGAGGAGGGCGACGTCCTCTACCGGATCGACCCCGCCCAGTTCCGGGTGCGGGTGGCGAGCGCCGAGGCGACGCTCGCACGCGCCCGGGCCGCGCTTCGCGATGCCGAGAACAAGCTCGCCCGGCAGGAGCGACTGCGCGAACGCGATGTTTCCGCGGAGATCCAGCTCGAGAACGCGCTCACCGCCAAGGCCGTGGCGGAAGCCGACGTCGCGATCGCCGAGGCGAATCTCGCGGAGGCACAGCTCAACCTCGACTATACCGAGGTGAAGGCGCCGATCTCCGGCACGATCGGCCGGGCGCTGGTGACGGAAGGGGCGCTCGTCACGGCCCAGAACGACGTGATGGCGCGGATCCAGCAGTTCGATCCCGTCTATGCCGATTTCACCCAGTCCTCGGCCGAGTTGCGGCGGCTGCGCCAGGCCCTTGCCACCGGCGAGCTCACCGCCACCTCGCCGAACGAGGCCAGCGTCCAGCTCTTCTTCGACGACGGCGAGGTCTACCAGCACTCGGGCCGCCTGCTGTTCTCCGAGGCGACGGTCGATGCCACCACCGGCCAGGTGACGCTCCGCGGCGAGTTCCCCAACCCGAACGGCGAGCTTCTGCCCGGTCTCTACGTGCGCGTTCGCGTCGAGCAGGCGGTGCGCGACGACGCGCTCGCGATCCCGCAGATGTCGGTGCTTCGTGACGCACAGGGCAATCCGCAGGTCTATGTCGTGCGCGAGGACGACACGGTGGAACTGCGCAACATCCGCCTCGGCCGGAGCTTCGGCAACCGCTGGATCGTCGAGGAGGGACTTGCCCCCGGCGAGCGGGTCGTCGTCGCCGGCACGCAGAAGATCTTCCCCGATGCCCGGGTCGCGCCCGAACCATGGCGCCAGGCCAGGGCCGACGCCGAACCGGCCCCGCAGGCGCGCTGAGGAAACAGCCCATGCCCCAGTTCTTCATTCGCCGGCCCGTGTTCGCATGGGTGGTCGCGATCTTCATCTGCATCGCCGGCCTCCTCGCGCTGCCGGGACTGCCGATCTCGCAATATCCGAAGGTCGCACCTCCGCAGATCCAGATCATGACCTTCTACACCGGTGCCACGCCGGAGGAGATGTATCAGTCGGTGGCCCAGCCCATCGAGGAGGAGCTGAACGGGATCAACGGCATCCAGTATTTCCAGTCGACCTCCGACACCTCCGGCCTGATCCAGATCACCGCGACCTTCGCGCCCGGCACCGATGTCGGCACCGCGCAGGTCGACGTGCAGAACGCGGTGGCGCGGGTCGAGCCGCGCCTTCCCACCGCCGTCGTCAACCAGGGCATCGAGGTGCGGGAGGCGGGCGCCGGCTTCCTCCTTTTGGTCTCGCTCATCTCGACGGACGGCCGCACGAGCGTCACCGAACTCGGCGACTATCTCAACCGCAACGTCGTCGGCGAGCTCCGCCGCATCGACGGCGTCGGCAACGCCCAGGTCTTCGCCGCCGAACGCGCGATGCGCATCTGGCTCGATCCTGACAGGCTCACCGGCCTCAACCTCTCCTCGAACGATGTCGTTGCCGCGATCCGCGCCCAGAACGCGCAGGTGGCGGCGGGCGCGGTGGGGGCCTCGCCCAATCCGATCGACCAGCAGCTCACCGCCACCGTGCTGGTGAAGGGGCAGCTCTCGGACGAGGAGGCCTTCGGCGAGATCATCCTGCGGGCCAACGAGGACGGCTCCACCGTGCTCCTGCGCGACGTGGCGCGGATCGAGGCCGGAAGCGAGAACTACAACTTCGGCTCGCGGCTCAACGGCCAGCCCGCCGTCGGCGTCGGGGTCCAGCTCTCGGCCACCGGCAACGCGCTCGCGACCTCCGAGGCCATCCGCGACAAGATGGAGGAGCTTTCCGCGTTCTTCCCCGAGGGCATCGCCTACGAGATCCCCTACGACACCTCGCCCTTCGTCGCGGCCTCGATCGAGAAGGTGGTGCACACGCTCGTCGAGGCGGTGGTGCTCGTCTTCCTGGTGATGTTCCTGTTCCTGCAGAACTTCCGCTACACGATCATCCCCACCCTCGTTGTGCCGATCGCGCTCCTCGGCACGCTCGCGGTGATGTATGCGGCGGGATTCTCGATCAACGTGCTCACCATGTTCGCGATGGTGCTCTCCATCGGCATTCTCGTCGATGACGCCATCGTCGTCATCGAGAATGTCGAACGGATCATGGCGACCGAGGGCCTGCCGCCGAGGGAGGCGACGCAGAAGGCGATGCGCCAGATCACCGGCGCGATCATCGGCATCACGCTCGTGCTTTCGGCCGTGTTCATCCCGATGGCCTTCTTCCCCGGCTCAACCGGCGTCATCTACCGCCAGTTCGCGCTGACGATGTCGGTCTCGATCCTGTTCTCGGCCTTCCTCGCGCTGACGCTCACGCCGGCGCTCTGCGCCACCTTCCTGAAGCCGATCCCGGAGGGCCACCACGAGAAGAAGGGCTTCTTCGGCTGGTTCAACCGTGCCTTCAGCCGCACGACCCAGGCCTACGGAAACGGCGTGCGCGGATTCGTCCGCCGGCCCCTGCCGGTGCTCGCCGTCTATCTCGTCATCTGCGGCGCGACCGCTCTTGGCTTCACGTCGCTGCCGACCTCGTTCCTGCCCAACGAGGACCAGGGCTTCATCATCACCGATGTCCAGACCCCGGCCGCGGCCTCCGCGAACCGCACCATCCAGGTGATCGAGGCGGCCGAGGAGGTCTATGCCGAAATGCCCGAGGTCGCCGACATCACCAGCATCGAGGGTTTCTCCTTCTCCGGCGCGGGCGCCAACGCGGGGCTGATGTTCACCACCTTCACCGACTGGGCAGAGCGCGACCGCTCGGCGCAGGAGATCGCCGCCGACGCCAACGGCCGGTTCCTCGGCTTCCAGGACGGCCAGCTCTTCGCCCTGTCGCCGCCCGCCATTTCCGGCTTCGGCACCGCGACCGGCTTCAGCTTCCGCCTCCAGGACCGCACCGGCCACGGGCAGCAGGCGCTGCAGGCTGCGGCCCAGCAGCTCATTGCCGCGGCGTCGGAAAGCGGGGTCGTCACCGGCCTGCGCATCGAGGGCCTGCCCGAGGCCGCCCAGGTCGTGCTCCAGATCGACCGCGAGAAGGCCAACACCTTCGGCGTCACCTTCGCCGACATCTCGGCGACGATCTCGCAATATCTCGGTTCGGCCTATGTCAACGACTTCCCGAACCAGGGGCGGATGCAGCGCGTCGTCGTCCAGGCCGACGAGAGTGCCCGGATGCAGGCCGAGGATCTCCTCGACCTCACCGTGCGCAACAGCCGGGGCGGCATGGTGCCCTTCTCCTCCTTCGCAAGCGTCGACTGGGTGCGCGGGCCGGCGCAGGTCGTCGGCTACAACGCCTATCCCGCGATCCGCATCGCCGGCGAGGCCGCGCCCGGCTATTCCACGGGCGCCGCGATCGCCGAGATGGAGCGGCTCGCGGCGGAGCTTCCCCAGGGCTTCGGCTATGAATGGACAGGCCAGTCGCTCGAGGAGATCCTGTCCGGCAACCAGGCGCCGATGCTCTTCGGCATGTCGATCCTCTTCGTGTTCCTGCTGCTTGCCGCCCTCTACGAGAGCTGGTCGATCCCGATCTCGGTGATGATGGTGGTGCCGCTCGGCGTGATCGGCTGCATCGCGGCGGTAATGCTGCGCGACATGCCGAACGACGTCTACTTCAAGGTGGGGCTGATCGCGATCATCGGGCTTTCCGCCAAGAACGCGATCCTGATCGTCGAATTCGCGCGGGAGCTGCTCGAACAGGGCAAGGGCCTGCGCCACGCGGCGGTCGCGGCGGCGAAACTGCGCTTCCGCCCGATCCTGATGACCTCGCTTGCCTTCACCCTCGGCGTCGTGCCGCTCGCGATCGCCACCGGGCCGTCGGCGGCGAGCCAGAACGCGATCGGCACCGGCGTGATCGGCGGCATGCTCTCGGCGACCCTGCTGGCCATCTTCTTCGTGCCGGTGTTCTTCATCATCGTGCTCGGCCTCTCCCGGCGCCGGAAGCGGACGAGGACGAAGGAGACGGAAACCCAGACCGCCTGACCACGGGCCGTACGCCACCTGCCCTTGCGCCGCCCCGGCTTCCCGCCTCGGGCGGCGCAATGTTTCGGAGCAGGCGATCGGCGGTTTTTCCCCTCAACCCGCGGAACGACACTCCCACTCCCGGCGAAGCTCCGAAACGATGGAAATTCCACGGCTTCCCGCGGGAGCAGGCAGCATCAACCTCACACGCTCCTGTTGAACCTTACGGAGCAAGGGCGCCATTATTCTCACATTGTGAAAATGTGCTATTACAGTGTCGGCATTCCTTTGACTCAGTGAGGATCCTGACGCACATTCCCCGCAAGACGAAAACTCGCACTGCCGAAGGGAGCGGCGATGAGGGAGAAGACAGTCCCCGCGGGGGCAGCGGCAGCAGGATGGGCAGACTCCGCCCCGGTTGCTCTCCGCCCGAAAGGTGAACGGCGGACCATCCAGTCCGTGGACCGCGCCCTGCGGCTGATCGAGATCCTTGCCGAACGCGAGCGACCCACCTCACTGGGGGAGCTTGCGGAGGCGGCCGGGCTCAACGTCTCGACCTGCCACCACCTGATCGCCACGCTGATCACGCGCGGCTACGTGCTCCATGCCGGCCGCAATCGCGGCTACATGCTGAGCCTCAAGCTCGCCGACCTCGCCACCGCGGCCTCGCACCGGTTCGACCTCGTCGCCTTTGCCCAGGCCGACCTGCAGGCACTCAACGAATCCCTGCGCGAGGCCGTCCAGCTCGCAGTCCTGCGCGAGACCGCCCTCGTCACCCTGCTGCGGATCGACTCGATGATGCCGAGCCATGTCGAGCCCGACGAGGTGAAGAAGATGAAGGCCGCTCATGCGACGGCGACCGGCAAGGCGATCCTTGCCTGGCTGCCCGAGTCCGAGATGGTGCACATCGTCTCGGTCAACGGCCTGACCGCCTATACCGAGAACACCATCACCACCCTCTCGGGCCTCATCGAGGAGCTCCGGCTCGTGCGCCGCATGGGCTATGCCGTCGACGACGGCGAGCTCGAGCCGAACGTGGTCTGCTACGGCGCGGCGCTGCGCGACGGGACCGGCGCCGTCACCGGCTCGATCAGCGTCTCGATCCCCAGAAGCCGCGCGAGCAAGGAATATCGCGCCCATATCGCCCAGGCGGTGACGCAATGCGCCAAAGGCATAAGCGACCGCCTGCGGATCGCCCATTTCCGCTGAGACCCTCGGCGGAACCCCCAAGCAACGGACTTCAAGGAGATTGACCATGGCAATGCCCGATGGCGTGAAGACCAGCCCCGACTTCCCGATCCCCGACACGATGAAGGCCTGGGTGCTCGGGGATCCCGGCGAACTCACGCTGAAGGACAAGCCGGTGCCGGCACCGAAGAAGGCCGAGGTCCTCGTCCGCATCGATGCGGTGGCGATCTGCGGGACCGATTTCGAGATCATCAATCACGGTCTGCCGGCGATCATCCAGGGCGGCACGCCGTTCAACAAGGACTTCACGCCGGGTCACGAATACATGGGCACGGTCGTCGCCCTCGGTCCGGGCGTGGACGAGTACGAGATCGGCCAGCGCGTGACGGTCGAGATCCATGCGGGCTGCGGCCAGTGCAAGCGCTGCCGCCAGGGCATGTACACCTCCTGCCACAACTACGGAAAGAACTACGGTGACGTCGACAAGGGCCACCGCGCCAACGGCTTCACCACCGACGGCGGCTTTGCCGAATACGCGGTCAACAACATCAACACCCTGATCCCCGTCGCCGACGAGATGAGCGACGAGGAGGCGACCCTCGTCGTCACCGCCGGCACCTCGATGTACGGCCTGACCGAACTCGGCGGCCTCGTCGCGGGCGAGAGCATCGTCGTCTCCGGCCCCGGCCCGATCGGCCTCCTCGGTGCTGCCGTCGCCAAGGCCCTCGGCGCCTCGCCGGTGATCCTGACCGGCACCCGCGACAACCGGCTCGAGATCGGGCGCAAGCTCGGCGCCGACCATGTCATCAACGTCCGCAAGGAGGACCCGGTCGAGGCGGTGCGCAGGCTCACCGGCGGCAAGGGCGTCGACTACGTCCTCGAATGCTCGGGCGCGCCGAATGCCGTCAACGAGGCAGCCCAGATGCTGAACCGCGGCGGCAAGCTCTGCCTCGCCGCCTTCCCGTCGGAGCCGGTGCCGGTGGATGTCGCCTATCTCGTGCGCAACAACATCTACGTCTACGGCATCCGCGGCGAGGGCAAGAGCGCCACGCACCGGGCCGAGGCCTTCATGCGCGAGAAACGTTTCGACGCCACCCTGATCCACACCCACACCTTCCAGATGGAGGACCTGCCCGAGGCGCTCCGCTACGCGAGGGACCGGGTCGAGGACGCGATCAAGGTCGTCGTGCGCAACGCCCACCGTACCGCCAGCAAGGCGGTTGCGGCAGAGTAGACCCAGGCAGGGACGATCGGATGTTCACCTACGACAGCTATCATCTGCCGCGAACCCTGCGCGAGGCGCTGGAACTCGCGGCGACCCTGCCCGCCGATGGCAAGGTCATCGCGGGCGGCACCGACATCGTCCCCTATGCGCGCGAGGGGCGCGGGGGCGACGTGCATTTCCCGGTGCTCCTCGATGTGAGCAAGGTCGCGGAATTCCAGGGTTACGCGATCGAGAACGGGCGGGCGCGGCTCAATGCCGCCCTCCCCTACCAGGCTTTCCTCGAGGACCCGGTGCTGCGGGAAAACCTCCCCTGCATGCCGGGCTGCGCGATCTGGTTCGCCGATGACCAGATCCGCGAGCAGGCAACGCTCGCCGGCAACCTCGTCAACGCCTCGCCCGCGGGCGACGGCGCGCCGCCGATGATGGCGCTCAATGCCGAGGTCGAGCTCGCCCGGCTTTCGGGAGGCGAGGTGACAACCCGCCGCCTGCCGCTCGGCGAGTTCATCACCGGTCCCGGCCGCACCGTCCTCGAGCCGGGCGAGCTGGTGACGGCGGTGATCTGTGACGCGCTGCCGGGTTATGGCGGCTCGTTCCAGAAGGTCGGCCAGCGCCGCTCCCTCGTGATCTCGCGGGTCTGCGCCGCGGCGCTCGTCAAGCTCGACCCGACCCGCCACGTGTTCGAGGACGTGCGGCTCGCTCTCGGGGGAATCGCGCCGGTGCCGCTGCGGCTCCACGACATCGAGGAGATGCTGAGGGGCAAGAAGATCACCCGCCGCCTCGTCGCCGAGGCGAGCGTGATCCCCGCCGACCGCGTGGCCTCGCGGACCCGGGTCGAATACCGCCGGCATGTCGTGCGCGGCTTCGTCGAGGCCGCGATCGAGGATGCCCTCGTCGCCTGTGGCGCCCCCGTGCCCAGCGACAGGGACAGGGAGGAGGCTCATGCCTGATCACGTGATGAATCTCACCGTCAACGGCCGCAAGGTGAAGCGGCCGCTGGGTGAAAACTACCGCCTGCTCGACTTCCTGCGCGAGGAGCTCCATCTCACCGGCGCCAAGGAAGGCTGCGGCGCCGGCGAATGCGGCACCTGCTCGGTCTTCGTCGACGGCAAGCTCGTGAAGTCCTGCCTGATGCCGACGCTCAAGGCCGACGGCGCCACCATCGAGACCGTCGAGGGCCTCGCTCCCCTCGATTCCCTCACCGAGGTGCAGCGGGCCTTCCACAAGACCGGCGCGAGCCAGTGCGGCTACTGCATCCCCGGCATGGTCATGGCCGCGACCGCGGCGCTGCGCGAGAATCCGGAGGCGGATTTCGAGGAGATCAAGGAGCGCCTCGGCGGCAACATCTGCCGCTGCACCGGCTATGCCAAGATCTTCGAGGCGGTGGAGATCGCCCGCGACGTGATCGCCGGGCGGCTCCCGCAGACCGCGCTCGAGCCCGACGCCGCCGCCGAGAGCTTCATCGGCGCCAGTGTCCGCCGCATCGACGCGCCCTCCAAGGTCACCGGCCGGCTCAAGTACGCGGGCGACATGATCATGCCCGACATGCTGCACATGCAGGTGCTGCGTTCGCCGCATGCGCATGCCAGGATCGTCTCCATCGACACCAGCGAGGCCGAGGCGCTCGAGGGCGTTGCCTGCGTCATCACCGCCGCCGACGTGCCCGGCGAGGACGGGTTCGGCGTCTTCGTCCACGACCAGCCGATCATGGCCCGCGGCAAGGTCCGCCATGTGGGCGAGGCCGTCGCCGCCGTCTCGGCCGAGAGCGTCGAGATCGCCCGCCGCGCGCTCGGGCTCATCAAGGTCGAATACGAGGAACTCCCTGCCGTCTTCGATCCCGAGGAGGCGATGCGGCCCGGTGCGCCGGTCATCCACGACTACGCGCCCGACAACCTCGTCAAGCACATCCCGATCCGGAAGGGCGACGTCGAGGCGGGCTTCGCCGAAGCCGACCTGATCGTCGAGAACACCTACTCCACCCAGCAGATCGAGCACGCCTATCTCGAGCCCGAGGCAGGTCTGGCCTATGTCGATCCCGACGGGGTGGTGACGATCCATTCGCCGAGCCAGAACATCACCCACCACCGGCACATGCTGGCGAAGATCATCAACCGGCCGATCAACAAGGTCCGCTTCATCATGAGCCCGGTCGGCGGCGGCTTCGGCGGCAAGGAGGACATGATCTACCAGGGCATGCTCGCCCTCGCCGCGATGAAGTCGGGCCGTCCCGTGCGCCTCGTCTTCACCCGCGAGGAATCGATCATCGCCTCCGCCAAGCGCCATCCCGCCCGCATCACCTACCGGATGGGGCTGAAGAGCGACGGCCGGATCACCGCCGTGTCGTTCCGGATGATCTCTGACGGCGGTGCCTACGGCATGTCGACCGAGGGCGTGATGCGCAAGGCGGCGATCCTCGCGTTCGGGCCCTACGAGGTTCCGAACCTCAAGGTGGATACCTACGGCATCTACACCAACAACACGCCGTCGGGCGCCTTCCGGAGCTTCGGGGCGATGCAGACCCAGTTCGCGACCGAAAGCCATCTCGACCTCTGCGCCGAGAAGCTCGGCCTCGACCCGTTCGAGATCCGGCGGCGCAACATGATGAAGATCGGCTCGACCACCCATACCGGCCAGATGCTCGAGACCTGCTCGATGGAGGAGGTGCTGCGGGTCGCGGAGGAGTTCTGCCGCTGGGAACGCGGTGCGCCGACCAGCCGCGGGGCGACGCGCAGCGACCTCGGCGGACCGGATACCCGCAAGCCCTGCACGCTCGGCGCGCGTTTCAAGATGCCCGAGGCCGAAGAATCCAAGCAGGAGGTTGCCTGATGTCCCGCTACGCCCGCGGCCGCGGAATGGCCGCTGCCTGGTACGGCATCGCCAAGACGGCGACGATCGACCGGGCCGGTTCCTGGGTCGAGCTCGACGACGGCGGCACCGCCAAGGTCCTGACCGGTGTCACCGAGATCGGTGAGGGCATCCTCACCGTTCTCGCCCAGGTGGCCGCCGAGGAGCTCGGCATCCGGCCCGAACAGGTGACGATCGGCGACAACGACACGTCGCGCTCGCCCGAGGCCGCCCATGCCGGCGCCACCCGCCAGACCTACATGATCGGCAACTCGGTGGCCCTCGCCTGCCGCAACGCGCGCGAGAGGCTCGACGCCGAGATCGCCGATCACTGGGGGGTCGACATCAACCTGATCGAGGCCTTCAACGGCGAGATCTGGGCCCGCGGCACCAACAAGCGCATGACGATGGAAGAGGCGGTCCACATCTGCAAGAGCCGCGGCGTCGTGCCGGTGGGCTCCGGATCCTTCACCGCGCATGGTACCGGTCTCGACCCGGTGAACGGCACCGGCGCGCCGTGGCAGGTCTATGTCTTCGGCGCCCAGGTGGCCGAGGTCGAGGTCGATACCGTGACCGGCGAGGTGCAGGTCCTCGGCATGTGGGCGGTCCACGACGTCGGCCGCACCATCAACCCGCGCGGCGTCGAGGGCCAGATCGAGGGCGCCATCGTCCAGGGTCTCGGCCAGGCGCTGATGGAGGATTACCAGACGGAGAAGGGTCACACGACGACGCCCGGCTTCTCCAAGTACATCCTGCCGACCGCCCTCGACATCCCGCAGATCAACTCCCGCCTCGTCGAGGACCGGGACCCGAAGAGCCCGCTCGGCGCCAAGGGCATCGGCGAGCCGGCGCTGGTGCCGACCGCACCCGCGATCATCAACGCCATCTACGACGCGATCGGCGTGCGCATCACCTCGCTGCCGGCGACGCCGGAGAAGGTGCTCGCCGGTCTCGCGGCAAAGAAGGCCGCGAGCATCGCCGCCGAGTGAAACCAGGGGCAGGCGGGCACCACAAGCCCGCCATCCCCGCAGGGAGGAAGGGAATGGAGACCTCGCTCTACAGTGCGATGCGGCTCGGCATCGTCCATTTCAAGGCCTATCCCGGCATCGAGACCGGAACGGGTCCGATCGTCGAGACGCTCGAGAAGATCTGCGCCGACGAATTCTGGACCGCGGTCGAGGTCGGCTGGATGAAGGATTACCGCGTGCGCAACACCGCGCGGGCGCTCCTTGACCAGAGCCATCTTTCCGTCGCCTACGCGACCCAGCCGAAGGCGCTCACGAACAAGCTCAACCTCAACCATCCCGACCGCGCCGAGCGCCAGAAGGCGGTGGACGCGATCAGGGACTGCGTGGACGAGGCCCGCCAGCTCGGGGCCGAGGTCGTGCGCCTGATCGCCGGCAAGGATCCGGGCGACGCCGAGCGCGAGGAGGCGAAGAAACGCCTCGTCGATTCCCTGTGCCAGATCCTCGACTACGCCGGGGAGGAGAAGGACGGGCTTGCCTTCACCCTCAAGCTCTTCGACCGTTCGATCGACAAGAAGAACCTGATCGGTCCGGCCCCCGACGCGCTCGACATCGCGAAGGCCGTGCGGCCGGATTTCCCCAATTTCGGCCTTCTCGTCGATCTCAGCCATTTCCCGCTCCTCGACGAACGTCCGGAAGAGAGCATTCCGCTGCTTGCGGAGCATCTGGAAGCGGTGCATCTCGGCAACTGTGTCTTCCGGAACAGGAATCATCCCGCCTATGGCGACATCCAGCCACGCTTCGGCGTGCCGGGAGGCGAGACCGACACGCCCGAGGTGACGCAGTTCTTCCGCACCCTCCGCGCGAACGGTTTCTTCGACCGTCCCGAGCGGCCGATCGTCAGCGCCGAGGTCCGCCCGGTGCTGGCCGGCGAGATCTCGGAAGTGGTCCTGGCCAATGCCAAGCGGGTCATCCGCGACGCATGGGCCCTGTCGCAGCGCCCGTGACCGGCGCGGCGCATCGACATGGCGGCGCCCCCACGGGGACGCGGCCGCAAGGGAGGTTGAAAGAGAATCACAAGAATTCGGAGGGAACTCGAATGAATTCCATGAAGACCCTGCTTGCCGGCGGAGCCGCCGTCATCGCCCTCGCCTTCGGCGGGGCCGCCCGGGCACAGGACTTCCCCAGCCAGCCGGTCGAGATGACGATCCTCTTCGGCTCGACGGCCCAGACGATCGGCCAGCTCCTCGCCGAACTGATGTCCGAACATCTCGACGAGCGGGTGGTCCCGGTCTCGCGCCCGGGCGGCGGTGGCTCGGTGGGCTACCAGCATGTCCAGAGCGCCCCGGCCGATGGTCACAACATCGTCTGGAACTCGAACTCGATCAGCACGACCTACTACTCGGGCGCAACCAGCTTCGACTACACCGCCTTCGAGCCGATCGCGCGGATCAGCACCGAGGTGGCCGCCGTCGCGGTCAACGCGAATTCCGGCTGGGAAACCCTCGGCGACATGGCGGAGGCGATCAGGGAGCAGGGCCGCCCGCTCCGGGTCGGCGCTTCGGGCCGCGGCTCCTTCACCCATCTCGCGACGGAAGCCATGCTCGAGAGCATCGGCCTTGACGATCAGGCGATCCATGTCCCCTTCGACGAGGGTCGGGCCCCGGTCGAGCTTCTCGCCGGCCGGATCGACGCCGCCGTGCAGTGGCCGGGCCAGTTCATCTCGCACCACAATGCCGGCAAGCTGCGGATCCTCTGCATCACCGGCACCGAGCGCGTCGAGCAGCTGCCCGACGTGCCGACCTGCAACGAGAGCGGTGCCGAAGGCTTCGAGATGACGATGTGGCGCGGCCTCGCCGCCCCTGCCGGCACGCCGGAACACGCCATCGAGACGCTCGAGGAGGCGGCACGTCTCGCCGTCGAGGACCCCCGTTTCCAGGAGGCGGCGAAGACCATCGGCTTCGTGCCCGATTTCGCCCCCCGCGACGAGTTCGGCGAACAGATCGCCGCGGACGACGAGCGCCTTGCCGAACTCATGACCAGACTTGGACTTTCGGAGCGGTAGACGCATGAGCGAACGCACCCCCTACCAGGCCGAGCAGCGCCGCGACCTCGTCGTCGGGCTGGTCCTGCTCGTGCTCGGCATCGTCTGGACCGGGATCGTCCTCGCGACGATCCCGCCCGGGAATTACGGCATCGGTCCCCGCGCCTTCCCGCTCTGGCTCGGGGTCGGGCTGGTGGCGCTTTCGGCGATCCTCGCCGGCGGCGCCTGGCTGAGGCGGAACGGCGATGGCGAGGACCCCGGCGACAGCGGCCTCGCCGGCATGGGCTGGCCGGTCTTCCGCATGGTCGTGCTCGTCTGCCTGATCCTGGCGGCCTACGGCTTCCTGATGCAGCGCGCGGGCTTCCTCCTCGCCACGGCCCTCACCGTCGCCTTCTCCCTCTGGGTCGTTCTTGGCGAGCGCAGGCCGTTCCTCGTCGCCGGCATGGCGATCGGCATGAGTGTCGGCGTCTGGCTCGTCTTCGGTCAGTTGCTCGGGGCCTATCTGCCCCGTGGAACCTGGCTGCCCTTCTGACCTGACGCGGGAGGCCTCCTCCCGCCCATCACGGGGACGCCCTTCATGGACCTCCTTCTTTCAGCAGCCTCGGCCAGCTTCACGCCGGTCACGGTGGCGGCGATCCTGCTCGGCAGCATCTTCGGCGTCATCTTCGGCTCCATTCCCGGCCTCACCTTCACGGTGGCGATGGCGCTGGCCGTGCCTCTCACCTTCTCCCTCGACCAGGGCGCGGCGATCGGGCTCATGCTCGGCACCTATATCGGTGGCATGACCGGCGGCTCGGTGTCGTCGATCCTGCTCGGCGTTCCCGGAACGCCCTCGGCCGCCGCGACCGTGCTCGACGGCTATCCCCTCGCCAAGAAGGGCCAGGCCTCGCTCGCCCTCGGCATGGCGGTGGCGGCCTCGGCCTTCGGCGGCATCATCAGCCTCATCGTGATGGTCGTCTCCGTCGACCTGGTCGCCAGCCTCGCGATGAATTTCGGCCCGGCCGAGACCTTCGCACTGCTCATCTTCGGCCTCTCGACGATCTGCGGCCTTTCCGAGGGCTCGCTCGTTCGCGGCTTCATTGCCGGCATCCTCGGCCTCATGGTGATGACGGTCGGTGTCGATGCGATGGACGGCGTGCGCCGCATGACCTTCGGCACCGTCACGCTCCAGCAGGGAATCAACCTGCTCGTCGCCATGCTCGCGCTCTTTGCGGTGCCTCATATCATCGACGCCTTCGTGCGCCACTTCCAGGAGGAGCGCACCACCAAGCAGGTGAAGGCGGTCGGGGTCGAGCTCCCGCGGCTGCGTGACCTCGGGCGCAACTTCTGGCTGATGGTGCGCTGCTCGCTCATGGGCACCGGCATCGGCGCCATTCCCGGCACCGGCGGCCCGGTCGCGGCCTTCCTCGCCTATGCCCATGCCCGCAAGACGAGCAAGAATCCGCAGGAATTCGGCAAAGGTTCGGTGGAGGGCGTCGTCGCGCCCGAATCCGCCAACAACGCGGTGACGGGCGGCGCAATGATCCCGCTGCTCTCCCTCGGGATTCCCGGCGATCCGGGAACGGCGCTGCTGCTCTCGGCGCTGCTGATCCACGGCCTCGTCCCCGGTCCGATGCTCTTCATCGAGAGCCCGGACGCGATCTACGGGATCTACATCGCGATCATCCTTGCCTATCTCTTCGTCTTCGCCTTCCAGGTGGCCGGCATCCGCTTCTTCGTCCAGCTGCTGAAGGTCCCGCCGCACGTCCTTGCGGTCGCCATCGTCATCATGTGCGGATTCGGCGCCTACTCGGTCCGCAACTCGGTGTTCGACATCTACACCGTGGCGATCCTCGGCGCCGGTGCCTACGGGCTGATGCGTGTGCGGATTCCGCTCACGCCGATCATCCTCGGCGTGGTGCTCGGACCCGCGATCGAGCGCGACTTCCGCACGGCGATGATCCTCTCGGATGGCGACCTGAGCGTGTTCTTCTCCTCCGCTCCGGCGATCCTGTTCATGGGGCTGACAATCCTCATCGTCGGCACCCAGGTCGGCCGGTCGCTCATCTCTTCCTTTTCCCCCAAGACGCCAGGAATAGGCCGCAATGCTCCAGTCAGTTCCGAAAAGTAAGATCGACACCCCCCTCGAGGCCGACATGCGCGATCGCGCCCGCGCGGTCCGCGAAGCGGGCGGGTTCGGGCCGGCGCTTGCGGAAGGCAGGCTGCCCGCCCGGGCGAGGCTCACCCTCTCCGAGGGCCTCGTCCTCGGCCTCCTGAACCAGGGCGTGCGCACGTATTTCGCCATCTTCGGCCATGGCTCGACCGATCTCGGCAACGTGCTGCGCATCTATACCGAGGAGGAGGTCGTCACGGTCATCAACTGCCGCAACGAGGTGGCGATGGCGCATGCCGCCACGGCCCATGCCTGGCAGTATGGCGAGACGCCGGCCGTCGTCACCTCGATCGGCCCCGGCGCCCTCCAGGCGATGGCGGGCTCGCTCGCCGCTGCCTCGAACGGCGTCGGCGTCTACCACATCTACGGGGACGAGACGACCTGGGGCGAAGGCTACAACATGCAGCAGGTCCCCAAGGAGGAGCAGGGGATCTTCGGCCGCATGACCGCGCTCATGGGCCAGTCCTACACGCTCCACACGCCCGAGGCGCTGCGCGACTGCCTGCGTCGCGGCACCAACTGCGTACACCATCCCTACCGCGCCGGGCCCTTCTTCGTGATGCTGCCGATCAACACGCAGCCGAAGGAGACCGAGTTCAACCTCGCCACCCTCCCCGGCCGTCTCGCCGTGCCGGCCACGGCGCCGGCGGACGAGGAGGCATACCGCGAGGCCGCCGCGCTCACGGCGCGCCACGGGAGGATCATCATCAAGGCCGGCGGCGGCACCCGCCGTCACGCGGCCGCCGTCCGCGCCCTTGCCGAGCGCCTCGGCGCGCCCGTCGTGCTGTCCCCCGGCTCGACCGGCGTCCTGCCGGACGCGCATCCCCTCAACATGCATGTGGGCGGCTCCAAGGGCTCGATCAGCGGCAATCACGCGATGGAAGGCGCGGAGCTGGTCGTCGTCATCGGCTCGCGCGCCGTCTGCCAGGCCGACTGTTCCGGCATCGGCTATCCGAACGCGAAGGCCGTCATCAACATCAACGGCGACATCGCGGACGCAAGCCACTACGCCAACACCCTCGCCCTCACCGGCGACATCACGGCGGTGATCGAGCGGCTCCTGCCTGCCCTCCCCGACCCCGCATCGGTCGAGGGGCGCGACGAATGGCGCCGCGCCTGTGGCCGCAAGAAGCTCGAATGGACCGAGTTCAGGGCCGGCCGCACCTCGATGCGCCCGCTGCATGACCCGGTCTGGAACCGCGAGGTGCTGACCCAGCCGGCCGCCATCCACACCGTCCAGCATTTCGCGAACGAGATCGGCGCGGTGAAGTTCTTCGACGCCGGCGACGTGCAGGCGAACGGCTTCCAGATCGTCGAGGATGACGAGCCCTTCCGCACCTTCACCGAAACCGGCGCCTCCTACATGGGCTTCGCCGTCTCGGCCCTCCTCGGCTCGGCTGGCATCGCCAATCCCGCCTACGGCATCGCCTTCACCGGCGACGGCTCGTTCATGATGAATCCGCAGATCCTGATCGACGCCGTCGAACACGGGGTGAAGGGCATGATCGCCCTTTTCGACAACCGCCGGATGGCGGCGATCACCGGGCTCCAGTATGCCCAGTACGAGGCCGAGTTCCGCACCAACGACTCGGTCGCGGTCGATTACGTCAGGCTCGCCAGCGCCGTCAGCGGCGTGAAGGCGGTTCACGGGGGCCATACGGCGGCGGAACTTTCCCGCGCGCTCGAGGAAGCGCATGCGCATGACGGGCTCAGCCTCGTCCACATCCCCGTCGTCGGCGAACATTTCGACGAGGCCGGCATGGGCGCCTACGGCTCGTGGAACGTCGGCAACTGGGTGGGCGACGTCCAGTCGCGCTACCTCGGCCAGAAGATTTGAGGACAGGCATGTATCACGATCTCAGGCTCTACATCGGCGGCGAATGGCGTGACGCGGGCGACGGCGCCACCCGCCCCGTCACCGACCCCGCCACGGAGGAAACCCTCGGGGTGATCGCCGCCGCCACCGAAGCCGACATCGACGCGGCGCTGGCCGCCGCCCAGAGGGGCTTCGAGACCTGGCGGCGCACCGGCACCTGGGACCGCGCGAAACTCATCCGCCGCGTGGCCGAACTCGTCCGCTCCCGCGCGGAGCGGATCGCCACCCTGATGTCGCTCGAGACCGGCAAGCCGATCGGCGAGGCCATGGGCGAGGTCGGCGCTGCCGCCGACCAGTTCGAATGGTACGCCGAGGAGACCAAGCGCATCTACGGCCAGATCATCGAGGGGCGCACCCAGGACAGCCGCATGGCCGTCATCTACCAGCCCGTCGGCGTGGTCGCGGCCTTCACCGCCTGGAACTTCCCCGCCCTCCTGCCCGCGCGCAAGATCGCCGCGGCCCTCGGCGCCGGCTGCTCGATCATCGTCAAGCCCGCCGGCGAATGCCCCGCCTCCTGCGCGGCGCTGGTCGAGGCCTGCCATGACGCCGGCATTCCCGAAGGCGTGGTCAACTTCCTGACCGGCTCCTCGGATCTCATCGCCACCCGTCTCGTCACCTCGCCGATCGTGCGCAAGGTGTCGCTCACGGGCTCGGTCCCGGTCGGCAAGCAGATCCTCCATCTTGCCGCCGACGGCGTGAAGAAGGTCTCGATGGAGCTCGGCGGCCACGGCCCCGTCCTCGTCTTCGGCGACGTCGATGCCGAGAAGGTGGCCGAGACCTGCGCCCGCACCAAGTTCCGCAACTGCGGCCAGGTCTGCATCTCGCCCACCCGCTTCTACGTCCAAGAGGACAGGTACGAGGCCTTCGCCGGCCGTTTCGCCGAGGTGGCGAAGTCGCTCAGGCTCGGCCGCGGCCTCGACAAAGGCGTCGAGATGGGCCCGCTCGCCAACCGCCGCGGCCTCGAGACGATCAAGTCCCTCGTCGAGGACGCGACCTCCCGCGGCGCCGAGGTCCTTGCCGGCGGCAACGTGCCCGCCGAGATGAACCGCGGCTATTTCTTCGAGCCGACGGTGCTCGGCCGCGTGCCCGACGACGCGCGGATCATGCACGAGGAGCCCTTCGGCCCCGTCGCCCCGATCACCACCTTCCGCACCTATTCGGAAGTGATCGAACGGGCGAATTCCCTGCCCTTCGGCCTCGCGGGCTACGTCTTCTCGAACGACCTCAGCCTCGCCACCCGTGCCTACGAGGATCTCGAGGTCGGCATGGTCGGCGTCAACGAGATGCTGCTTGCAACCGCCGAGGCGCCCTTTGGCGGCGTGAAGGAGAGCGGCATGGGCCGCGAGGGCGGCAGCCTCGGCATCCTCGACTACGTCACGCCCAAATACGTGAAGATCAAGCTCGAGGCACCCGCCGCATGACCGACGACCAGCCAAGGGGCCTCGCAAGGGGCCTCACCAACTACGGCGACCCGGACTTCTCCGTCTATCTCCGGCGCTCCTTTGCCGCGTCGATGGGCTATTCGCGCGAGGTGCTGAAGAAGCCCATCGTCGGCATCGCCAACAGCTTCTCGGGTTTCAACAACTGCCACCGCCATTTCCCCGAGATGGTCGAGGCGGTGAAACGCGGCGTGCTGCTCGGCGGCGGCCTGCCGCTCGAGTTCCCGACGATCTCGCTCGGCGAGGTCTTCCTCAGCCCGACGAGCCTCAAGTTCCGCAACCTCATGTCGATCGACACCGAGGAGATGATCCGCGCCCAGCCGATGGATGCGGTGGTCCTCATGGGCGGCTGCGACAAGACGGTGCCGGCCCAGCTCATGGGCGCGGCCTCGGCGGACCTGCCGGCGGTCCAGCTCGTCGCCGGTCCGATGATGACCTCCCGCCACGAGGGCGAGCGCCTCGGCGCCTGCACCGACTGCCGCCGCTTCTGGGGCAAGTACCGCGCGACCGAGATCAGCGCCGAGCAGATCGCCGCGATCGAGGGCAAGCTCGCCACCACCGCCGGCACCTGCGCGGTGATGGGCACGGCCTCGACCATGGCCTGCATCGCCGAGACGCTCGGCATGACGCTCCCCGGCACCGCGGCGATCCCGGCCGTCCATGCCGACCGGCTGCGCGCCGCGGAAGCGAGCGGCATGGCGGCGGCCCGGATGATCCAGAATCCGATCCGGCCAAGCGAGATCATCACCGAGAAATCGGTGGAGAACGCGCTTCGCGTGCTGCTGGCCATCGGCGGCTCGACCAACGCGATCATCCATCTCACCGCCATCGCCGGTCGCCTCGGCATCCGGGTCTCGCTCGAGCGGTTCAACCAGCTCTCGGACGAGACCCCGGTGCTGGTGAACCTCAAGCCCGTCGGCCAGGGCTACATGGAGGATTTCTTCTTCGCGGGCGGCGTCGGCGCGGTCCTGCGCGAGCTGAAACCCCTCCTCCATCTCGACTGCATGACCGTCACCGGCGAGACCCTGGGCGAACGGCTCGCGGCCGAGACCGGGCCGGTGGATCGTGCCATCATCGCGAGCGCGTCGGAGCCCCTCGAGCCCGAGGGCGGCCTCGTCGCCCTCTTCGGCAATCTCGCGCCCCGGGGGGCGATCCTCAAGCGTTCGGCCGCCGACCGGAACCTCTTCGAGAAGGAAGGCCGGGCGGTGGTCTTCACCTCGCTCGAGGATCTGTCGAACCGCATCGACTCGCCCGATCTCGACGTCACGGAAGACGACATCCTCGTCCTCCAGAACGCCGGCCCCCGCAGCGCGTCCGGCATGCCCGAGGCGGGCTATCTGCCGATCCCGAAACGCCTCGCCGCAAAGGGCCTGAAGGACATGATCCGCATCTCCGACGCGCGGATGTCGGGCACGGCCTTCGGCACGATCGTCCTCCATGTCGCCCCGGAGGCAAGCGTCGGCGGCCCCCTCGCGCTCGTGCGCGACGGCGACCGCATCCGGCTTTCGGTGAAGGAGAAGACCATCTCCCTCCTCGTCCCCGACGAGGAACTGGAGGCCCGCCGTCGCGCCCTGTCCGACCCGGCGCCCGCGCCCCGGCGCGGCTACGACCGCCTCTATGCCGAGGAGGTGCTCCAGGCCGACGAAGGCTGCGACTTCGCCTTCTGCCAGCCGCTCGCGGCCGCCGCCGGGGAGGAGGCGGAATGACCGTCGCCCATGGTCGCATTAATGACTGGGTAACCTCTGGTTATGATGTAGAATCAATGGCTTGAGTTGGTTTTCACGCGTGGGCGCCTTCTGCCCACGCTCCCGAAGGAGTGCCAGATGACGATGATCAAGAGCATCCTCGCCGCCTATTCCGGAGATGTCGCCGGTTCGAGCGGCCTCGAGCTCGCCATCCTGATGGCCCGCAAGTACAGCGCCCATCTCACCGGTGTCGTCTGGCACGGGCCGAGCCTGCTCGAGACCCGCTACCACCGCCTGATGCCGCAGGACGTCCGCGACATCCTCCAGCGCCAGGATGCCGAGGCCGTCGCCGAGATCCGTTCCGCCTTCGAGGAGCGGCTGGCCCGCGAGCCCGACATCCGGTCGAGCTTCCTCGAGGTCACCGGCCGGAGCGATTTCAGCCTCGCCGTCTGCGCCCGCGGCTACGACATCGTGGTGATGGGGAGCCGCGCCGCGGAGATCGGCCGCAGCCATCTCTCCGCGCGCCCCGACGTCGTCGCGCTCAGGAGCGCCCGCCCGCTGATCCTCGTGCCGCAGGGCTACCGGACCGAAACCCTGGGCGAGAGCGCCCTCGTCGCCTGGGACGGCGAACGCAGCGTCGCCCGCGCCCTCGCCGATGCCATGCACATCCTCGAGACCAAGACCCGGGTCACGGTCCTCACCGTCGGCGAGCCCCCGGCCAGCTGCGGCCCCGACGACGATGTCATGCGCTATCTGGACCGGCACGGCGTGCGGGCCGAACGCATGATCCGTCCCGCCGGCCGCGACGGGGTCGCCGGCACGATCCTCGACGCCCGCGCCGAGACCGGCGCGAGCCTCCTCATCATGGGCGCCCACGAACACAGCAAGTTCAGCGAGAACCGGATCGGCGGCACCACCCGCGAGATCCTCGATCGCACGCCCGTTCCCGTGCTGATGGCCCATTGACGCCCCGGGGCCGTCACCTCGCCGGCGGCCCCGCCCCCCACATTCCTCCCTTGCCGATCCTGCCGGAACCCGGCTCCGGCGGTACTGTCGCGCCCCGCTCCCTGCGCGGGACCTGACTGCTGCCTCCCGTCTCCGGCCCCCTCGCCCGAATGCATTAGTGCAGCCTTGCTAACACATCCGCGCGGCTATCGCGTGCATTCCGCGAGGCGCACACTCTCCGCAGCCGCTGGCCATGGTCGTCGCATGCGCCTTGAGCGAGCGCACCGTTGCAGGAGAGCGTCATGGATCGAGATTATCTTCCCGACATCGAGGGCTTCGAGGCCTACGACGGCTTCAGCGCCTTCGACGAGTTCGACGAGGAGGACTTCCTCGGGGAATCCGATTTCCTCGACTTCGAGGGCGAGGCCGATGAATGGGGCTTCCTGAAGAAGGCATGGTCCGGCCTGAAGAAGGTCGGCAAGAAGCTCGCCCCCATCGCCAAGCAGCTCGCGCCGCTGGCCGGCAAGGCGATCGGCGGCGCCTTCGGCGGCCCGGCCGGCGCGATGATCGGCGGCAAGCTCGGCTCGCTCGTCGGCAATCTCGAGGACGAGGACTTCCTGGAGGGCTTCGACGGCTACGGCGACTTCGAGGACGAGAGCGACTCCGAGGACGAGATGAACGCCGAGGAGTACATGGAATTCGACAGCGAGGACGAGGATGTCGCCGAATACATGGCCGACCTCGCGGCGCGCGCCCCGAACACGCTCGATGCGGGTGCGATGGCCGGCGCGATCACCATCACGATCGCCTCGAAGGCCCCGATGCAGGTCAAGGCGGTGGGTCCGACCCTGAGTTCCGGCGCTGCCCGCGTCACCCGGCTGATGAAGAGGGATCCCCGCACCAAGCCGCTGGTGAAGACCGTCCCGGCAATCGCCAAGAAGACCGTGGCGACGCTTTCGAAGAAGGCCGAGAAGGGCAAGCCCATCACGCCCAGCACCGCAAAACGCGTCATGGCCAAACAGGCGGTGCGCGTCCTCGGCAACCCGCGCGAGCTGACCAAGGCTCTCGCGAAGAACGAGGTCAAGCGCCGCAAGGTCAACATGAAGGCGATCAAACGCGCCGAACGCTACGTCTGAGGCGCCGGGGGTCACCGTTTCCGGGAGCGGAACCATGTACGACTCTGAACTCTACGGTTTCGACGAGCTTGACGAGGATTTCTTCGAGGACTTCGAGGACCTGGAGAGTGACGAACTCTCCCCCCTCAGCTTTCTCGGCGCTGCGGCCGGCGCAGGTCTTGGGGGCGCGGCGGGCACCGGCCTCTACGATGTCGGCTCCGCCGCGCTGCGCAAGGGCGCCGAGGCGACCGGGCTGATCAAGAAGAAGCCGGTGAAATGGCTCGCCGACAATGTCTGGGACGAGAAGGCGCGGATCGGCTCCTACATCCGCAGCGCCTTCGGCAACATCGGCGCGGGCCTCGGCGGCTTCGCCGGCGGGCTGATCTCGGAGGATGCCGATCCGCTCGAACCCGAGTTCACCGCCGAGGACATCGACCAGATGGAGGCGCTGGCGGAGGAGGCGGTCGAGGCCGAGGGCGAGGACGCGATCCTCGCGGCCGACGAGATGGTCTCCCGTGGCTTCGGCGTCATGCAGGCGGCAACGCGGCTCAAGCCGGCGATCACCGCCCTGCGCGACCGCGTGCGGCGGCTCGTCGTGATGGCGAAACGTGACCCGCGCTACCGCGCGCCGGCACGGCTTGCCCCGCTCGCCCTCCGGCGCTCGGTCGTCGTCCTGATGCGGCTCGCGGCCTCCGGGCGACCACCAACCGCCCGCACCGCGATGATGATCTTCGAGAAGGCCCTTGGTGAGCTTTCACGCTCGCCCCGGCTCCGTGCGGCGGCGTTGCGTCAGGCACAGGCGCGGGCACGGCGGCATCGGACGAGACATGGTGCACCGGCGCCGGTCGCCGCCCGGCGTCCGGTCGTCGCCACCCGGCCGGCGCCGCGGCGCCCCGTGCAGCGTTACGCCTGACGGAGAGAAGCCATGGCGACCGTGGTGATCGAGGCCGGGCCCGCAGTGACGCCGGTTCGCGCACCGTCTCCGCCACGGCCCCCGAGCGGGGCCCTGGCGGAACTCCGCAACTACGTGCGCTCCCAGGTCGTGAACGCCAAGCGGCACGGCCGGGCGGTCCGCAGCTTCGAACAGGCCGAGTTCGGCGATGGTCCGACTGCCCCGCGCTCACCCAATATCGAGGCGGTCAACAAGCTTCTCGCCGAAGTCGCCACCTTGCAGTCGTCGGCAATCGGCCGGCTCGAAAGCGCGGGACGGGCGGCCCTCGCCGCACCGAGCCGCTCGCGCATGGGGGCATTTGCACGCCTCAAGGACACGGCCCAGGCCAGGACCCAGCTCACGGAGAAGATCTGGCTCTTCTACCACAATCTCTTCGAGCAGCGCACCGGCCCCTTCGCGGAACAGCTTCTCGCCATCGACCGGATCGCGCTCAACTGCTACCAGGCCTGTTTCATGGGGCTCGGTGCCGCACGATCGATCCCGACACCGCCGCCGATGTCCTATGTGGAGGCGGGTTATGGCCCCGCAACCTACCGGCGTGGCGTGAAGCTCTCGCGCCTCGGACGCAAGGCCAACCCCTTCCCGCTCGTCAAGCTGCCGAACCACCGGTTGATCAACCCGTGGTCGCTTGGGGCCGTACCGCACGAGATCGGCCACAATCTCCAGAACGATCTCGACCTCTGGACGGCGGCGCCGCGCCTGATCCGGGACCGGCTGACCGCGGCCGGCATCCCCCGTGAGGCGGTGCGGATCTGGATGCGCTGGCACAAGGAGATCTACGCGGACCTCATCGGCGTGCTCCTCATCGGCCCCGCCTATGTCAGCTCCCTCTTCGACGTGGTCGGCAAGGCACCCGAACGCGTTGCCCGGTTCTCGTCGAGCGGCGTGCATCCGACCTCCTATGTCCGGCCCCTCATCAACACCGAACTGCTGCGCAGGATCGGCTTCGCGAAGCAGGCGGACGCCTTCGACAGTGCCTGGCTCGGGGTCTATCCACCGGAGGTCCCGAACCGGCTGCCGGCGGCGCTCCGCGACAGCTTCCCCGTGGCCGTCCGCGAAACCGTCGCGGCCCTCTGCTTCCAGCCGCACAAGGCCTATGGCGGCCGCAAGCTGGTCGAGGTGGTACGCTTCCGGCCGCAGGACGAGACCATCGTGCGCGAGGCCGCCGACCGGCTCGGTGCCGGCGGCAATCCCGGCATCGTGCCCGAACGTTTCCTGATCTCCGCCGCCCGTGATGCGCTCGAACGCCAGGTGGCGCCGCCCGAACGCATCGCCAAGAACTTCTACGACGTGCTTCTGGGGAGATGAGCGATGGTCGACAGGCTCCGTCAGGCAAGAGAGGCAGCCGAGGCCTTCGCGGACGCGATCGAACGCTACAGGGCTGCCTCCTACGCGCTCGGCCAGGCGCTCGCGGAGGACGAGTTCGCCGAACTCCAGGCCGACCTTGCGGAGCCCATCGATCCCGACACGCTCCGCGACCGCCAGAAGCGGCGGGTCCGCAACTATCTCGGCACCTCGGCCCTCGCGGCGCTCCGCCCCGACCCGGAATACAGACAGAACGGTTTCAGCCGCGACTTCATCATGGAGACGGTGCTGCGCGAGGAGTCCGATATCGACGAGGCGCGGCTCGGCGCGCTCGACCTTGCGCAACTTCTCGAGGTGGACGAGGACGAGGCAACCCTTGCCCGCGGCGCCGCCGAGGCCTTCGCGCGCATGGCGCCGGGCGCGGCACTGCTCGCCCCTGACAGCAATCACCAGTTCAACCTCGACCAGAGCTTCGCCGCCCTGGCCGCGCAGAGCGCCGCCTTCCGCGGGACGCCGCGACGCCGCTCATCCGAGGCCCTCAAGCGCAGGGCGGAGCAGGCACGCCTCGCGCGCGAGGAGGCCTATCCTGCCTGGCTCAGGTTGCGGGATGCCCTCGCGGCGGCGGCCCTCGTCGACGACGGAGACGGCGCCGGGAAACGCCGGGATGCGGTGGCCGGAACCGGACCCGATACGCCCTCCGGCGCCGGACCCTCCCACCTTCACGAGAAGGAGCCGATCATGGCCGAACATATCGACGACAGCTGTTGCGACCGCATCGTGGATGCGATCTCCCGCCTTCAGGAGGGAGCGGGCGGCTTCGCGGGAGCGGCTCCCGGCGCCCTGCCCGCCTCCGCCTTCGGCACGATGCTCGAACAGCAGATCTACGCCAGCATCGGCCTGCCGAGCCTGACGAGCGAGACCGCGTTCGGCTCCGGCACCGCAGCACTGACGAGCAAGCTGCTCTCCGGCCTCGACCGCGCCATCCTGCGCAGCCAGGACGGCGAGATCGTGCGCTACGTCTTCAACCCGTCCCGCGCCCGGGCCGCGGCACCGCTCGACGGCGGCGAGGCGCAGGGCGCGCAGGCGGTGGTGGCGGAGGCCGCCGGCAATCTCCGGCCGGCGATCCTGCGCGCGGTCCACACGCTGCGCCCGGAAATCTGCACCTGCTCCGAGGAGGAGATCGAGGACATCAAGCATGACATCGGCGAAGCCCTCGATCTGCTCGTGCAGGAACTGAACTCGCGCACCGGGGTCTTCGGCGACTGGGCCCTGACGCTCCTCTCCCGGGTCGCGGGCGACGTGGCCAGCCTGATCGCCCTCTACGGGATCGGCTTTCCTCCCCCCGATTGTTTCGACCGGGTGAACCGGCTGCTTCAGGAACATGCCGTCAGCGAGATCCCGTGGCCGTTCCACGACTCCATGGGCGAGATCGACTGCGACATCGGCATCCTCGACCGCGAGGCCAACGAACAGGCGGTGGCGACCATCTTCGAACATCTCGCGAGCCTCGCCGACCTGATCCACGACCTCATCGCCCGCTCGCAGGGCGCGACGCTGGCCCGGCTGCGGGCGCAGGTGGAGGCGATCCCGGCAGCGGTGATGGACGCACGCACGGCACTGGCCCGGGCCGGGATCAGCGAAACCGACCTCAAGGCCACCTTCCACCCCACCGGGTCGGGACGCGAGCCCTCCATCATCAGGTCGATCGAACTCGGCCGGCTCTTCGACTGGATCGAGAGCGCGGCAAACACCTGGCGGGCGGAACTGCTCGAGGAGACCCTGACACTGCGCAACCTGCGCTGGATCCGGGACACGATCCACGTGCAATACAGGGCCCTGTGCAGCAGCCTGCCGGACGAGGCAGACAAGCACGGCTCCCCGCCGGACCATTTCCCGACCATCAATCCCAACCGCTACGCGCTCGGCCTGCGGCAGATCGCGGAGCTCGGGCGGCGGCTGCGCGACGCGCTGCTCCTGGCGCGGCAGCTCCATGACGCCGCGAACCAGAGCCTCGCGGGTCGCCGCGCCCCGAGCCGGACAGCGATCTACGCGGGCGAGCGGCCTCAATCCCCCGGAGAGGGAGCGAACCGATGAGCGACGACTTCAAGAGCTGGGGCGAGATCGACGGCCTTCTCGGCAAGCTCGCGGCCTATCGCAGCTGGCTGGTCGAGACCAATCGCGCGGTACTCCTCAAGGAGCCGAGCCTTGCCGAGGCGCTGAACCAGAAGGTCCGCGAGATGTACGATCTCGTGGAGCAGGCCGAGGCCGCAAAGACGCCGCCCGTCGACGGCGGGCTCCTCAATCTCATCGGCCTCGGCGCCAATGCGAACAGCAATCTCGGCAACGCCCGTTACGCGCCGGCGGTGCCGCCCTATGATGACCAGATCGCGCGCGAACGCGTCGCGGCCGTGGCCGACCTCTACTACCAGTACCAGCTCGAACGGGCCGGGCTCTTCCGCGCCGTCCTGAAGCTGCAGGAACTCTTCCGCGCCGGCAGCGTTCGGCTCGGCGACGGGCCGGGCGCCTTCAAGCTCTACCAGTACGACCGCAAACAGGTCCTACGCTACACGATGCGCGACCGGAGGGCCGCCTACCGCAAGGTGTTCGGCTATACCGACACCACCCCACCCGAGGGCGCACCGCCGAACAAGATCTTCCACGCACTCTTCACCAACTTCAACCGGCAGGTCTCGCAGTTCTTCCAGGACAAGCGCGTGTCCGAGGTCATTCGCCCCGACGGCCGGAGCGAGACCTTCGGCTCGATGGCGGTGGTGCGCCGCGCGGGACTCGACCTTCGCCACAACATCAAGCACGTCTCCTACGGTCACGTCGCCGTGCTCCGGACAGAGCTGATGTCGCTGATCGAGGCGGCTTTCGAGATTCTCGATTCGGCCGACGTGAAGAGCCTCTTCGGCGCGCCCACCGCCTGGGACGCGCTCGAGGACATCCTGAAGCGTCACCTGTCGGAAACGCCGATCATCTCCCAGCGCAGCCGGATGGCAACTGCGGGCCGCGACATCCTGCGATGGCTCGCCGAGCCCTACATCCTCTCCACCGTCCGGATCGATTTCGAGACCTTCCTCGAGGATATCGTCGACGCCTGCGACGACTGGCTGACGAGCGCCGAGTCGCTCGGACTGCAACGCACGACCGGACCTGCCCTGGTGACGCAGGCCGGCAATGTGGTGCCGCTCCGTGGCCGGCGGGCATAGGGAAGCGGCCCTGCCGCCCCGGCGGCGGGCCTGGCCGGATTTGGCGGCCCGCCCGCCCTTCCTGCGCCACGTGCCGTCCATGCATGCGTCCTGCACCCCGAAGTTCGCGGGACCGCATCGGCTCCCGCCCGACTCCGGGCCAGTCAACTTCACAACACGCGGACCGACTACAGGCGCACGAGGCAGGCGATCGGACTCGTGCTATATTGACCACGCTGAACACCGGCCCGGATTTCCGGGCGCAGGGGGGACATCGACATGGAGACCGCCGTTCTCGTCCGGCAACCGCGCAGCGGCCCGAGCGTTCCGCCCCAGGACCATCCCGGCAGCCGCCCTCTATCGGATCTCGGCCTCAGTCCGCGCGAGCTCGAGATCGCCCGCCTGATCTGCCGCGGCCTCTCCAACAAGGAGATCGCCCAATTCCTGCAGATCAGCCATCACACGGTCTCCGCGCATATCCGGCGGATCTTCGACAAGCTCCAGATCAACCGCCGCGCCCATCTCGCCGTCTTCGTCGCCGAGCGCCTCCATACCGGCCGGAGCCGCTGACCCCCGGAGTTGCAGTGATCATGGGCAAACGCAAATCGTGATCGCCCGCGCTGCACCCCGCTGCCGCTTCCCGGCACCTGAAACGCTGCGCCCCCCTTCGCCGCGACAAGTCTCCCTTGCGCATCCTCTCCGGGCATCCTGACAGCGGAACGGAACGCGCCGGAGCCACGAGACGAGCGGCACAGATTCCCGGCCTCTTCTCCTCCGGACTTCGCACGGCCTCGCGATCAGCACCATCATGCCGGCGCCTGAAGCCGGGGATTTCCGGATTCATGGCCTGAGCGCGATGACAATGGCGCCGCTCGCGCAGCGGTGTGACTTCGGCACGCCGGCAGGGCCTCGGTCGGAACGGCGAACTGGCGACGGTAGGCGCCCGGGGTGAGACCGGTGATGCGGCGGAACAGGCGGCGGAAGGCAGCCGGGTCCTCGTAGCCGACATGCCAGGAGACCTCCTCCACCGCCTCGTCGGTCCGCTCCAGACGGCGCTTGGCCTGTTCGATGCGCAGGCGCTGCACGTAGTCGAGCACGGCATGACCGGTCGCCGCGCGAAAGCGCCGGGCAAAACCGCGTTCCGACAGGCCGGAGCGCCGCGCCGCCTCCCGCACCGGACAGGCAACGGCCGCATGGGTATCCAGCCATTCCTGCGCCGCCGCCACCAGCGCGTCGCCATGATCGCGTGGCGGATCGAAGACGATGAAGGGCGCGAGGCCGTCGGCATGACGCTGCAAAGCGAAGAACTTCGCGACCGCCTGGGCAGCAGCGGGCCCGGCCTCGCGGCCGATCAGGTAGAGCACGAGGTCGTGCCAGCTGGCCGAGGCGCCGGAACTCACCAGCTCGCCGCGGGCGCCGGAGACCAGGAGGGCCCGGTCGGGTGCGATGCGGACCGAGGGATAGAGCGCACTGAATGCCCGCGCATAGGGCCAGTGCACCGACGCCTCGATCCCGTCGAACAGCCCGGTCTCCGCAATCAGGAAGATTCCCGAGCAGGCCGAGCAGAGCGTGGCGCCGGCCGCGTGGCGGGCAATCAGCCACTCGGCAAGACGGGGATGGCGGCCGCGCTGCCAGCCCTCGAGCGGAACGAGGACCGAGGGCACGATGACGATGTCGCTCGCAACTCCCGTTGCGGCGCCGTTCACGGGAAGCGTGATGCCGCTTGCCAGCCGCACCGGCTCGGCGGTCTCGCCCAGAATCTCGACGTGGAACGGGGAGCGGTCGGGAACGCCCTCGCGGCCTGCGAGCATGGCGAGCCCGGAGAGGACGTCGTAGATGCCGCTCAGCGTGCCGATCGTCGCCTCCGGGATGGCGACGATTCCCACCCGCACCTGCCCGGGCCGCTGCGACTGGTCGCCTCGCATCTCCTGCTGACCGATCCGGACCTGTTCGGTCCAGTCTCGCACTCGTTGGCCGCTGCGGCAATCGGCAAAGTGCCTTCCGTTGACGCCAGAACTTCAGGAGATACCGATGGCGCTCGACACCCAGACCCTCGATCAGGCCGAACTGGACGCGCTCGTCGAAAGGGCCGTTGCCGAGATCAGCGCCGGCTATGGCGGCGTGATGATAGACATCGGCCGCAAGCTCGGCCTCTACAGGGCGATGGCGGACAAGGGCCCGGTCACCAGCCGGGAGGTCGCGCGTGCCGCGGGCTGCGCCGAACGCTATGTCCGTGAATGGCTGAACGCCCAGGCCGCCGGCGGCTACGTCCGGTATCACCCCGAGAGCCACAGCTACGAGCTGACGCCCGAACAGGCCTATGTTCTCGCCAACGAGCGCAGCCCGGTCTACATCCCGCCCGCCTGGGACGTCGTCGCCTCGCTCTGGGCCGACGAGGCCAAGGCAATCCATGCCTTCCGCACCGGCGCGGGCCTGAGCTGGGGCGAGCACGACGAACGCCTCTCCTGCGGCGTGGCGGCCTTCTACCGCAACGGCTACCGCGCCAACCTCGTCGCGGAATGGCTGCCGGCACTGGAGGGGGTCGTGGAGAAGCTTGAGACCGGCGCCCGGGTCGCCGACATCGGCTGCGGCCATGGCTACTCGACGATCTTCATGGCCGGGGCCTTCCCGCGGTCACGATTCATCGGCTTCGATACCCATGCGCCATCGCTCGAGATCGCCCGCGATCTTGCGCGCGAGGCCAGCGTCGGGGACCGTGTGACCTTCGTTCACGCCAGCGCCCGGCAGCCGCTGGAGGGCCCGTTCGACCTCGCCTGCTTCTTCGACTGCCTGCACGACCTCGGTCACCCGGTAGAGGCGGCCCGGCGCCCCCGCGAGGCGCTGGCGGCGGACGGCACGCTGATGCTGGTCGAGCCCTATGCGTCGGACAGGGTGGAGGAGAATCTCAACCCGATCGGGCGGCTCTACTACGCGGCCTCCTCCGCGATCTGCTGCGCCCACGCCATCTCGGAGAACGGCACGCATGTCCTCGGTGCCCAGGCGGGCGAAGCGCGGCTGACCCGGATCTGCCACGAGGCGGGCTTTACCCGCGTGCGCCGCGCGACGCAGACGCCCTTCAACCTGATCATCGAGGCGAGGCCATGATGCCCGACACCTGGTGAATTCACGTCCACGCGGATGCGTTTCCTTTCGCGGAGATGCATCCGCGTGGTCTCTCCCCACGTTGCCCGCCGACGCTGTGGCCGGAGATGGCGATACATGTCGGGGTGGTGGTGGTCAGGAGCTGCACGACGATTGCCGCCCCCCGTCACGTCGCGCGGCTGCATCATCTGACGCATCCGGATCGGCGCGGAACACCGGGACCTGGCGCGCGGGGCCGTCTTCGAGAATTTCCGGATCGAGCGCCGCCATCGCCTGGTACTGGCTGAGGAAGACCTCGCCGGTCAGGCGGTGCAGGAAGTCGGTGCGTTTCAGCCGGTCCATCACCGGCCCCTTCACCTCGGAGAGGTGGAAGGCAACGCCGATCGCCTTCAGTCGCTCGTTGATGGTCTCGAGACTTTCCATCGCGCTCGCGTCGATCTCGTTGACCGCCGAACACATCAGGATGGCATGCTCGAGGTCCGGACGGGCGGCCACCATGTCGTAGAGCCGGTCCTCGAGATAACGCGCATTGGCGAAGTAGAGGCTCTCGTCCACGCGCAGGGTCAGCACCCTGCGGCTCGTCCGGACATCGTGGCGCAGGACGTTGCGGAAATGCTCCGTCCCCGGCACCAGGCCGACGACCGCGATATGCGGACGGCTGGTGCGGTAGAGGAAGAGCGCAAGCGAGACCAGGACGCCCGCCGTCACGCCCGCCTCGACGCCGAAGCCCAGGGTGGCGATGATCGTCGCCGCCACTGCGGCAAGGTCGGCCCTCGAATAGTTCCAGGTCCGCTTCAGCACCCCGAAATCGACGAGGCCGAGGACCGCGACGATGATCGTCGCCGCCAGCGTCGCCTGCGGCAGGTACGTGAGCCATGGCGTGAGATAGAGCGTGCCGAGCGCGATGCCGGCCGCGGTGAAGGCGCCCGCTGCCGGGGTACGGGCGCCGGCGTCGAAATTCACCACCGATCGCGCAAAGCCTCCTGTCACCGGGAAACCGCCGCTGATGGCGGAGGCGATGTTGGCGGCGCCAAGCCCTGTGAGTTCCTGATCGGGGTCGATCCGCTCCCGGCGCTTCGCGGCCAGCGTCTGTGCCACCGAAACCGACTCGACGAAGCCGATGACGCTGATCAGAAGCGCCGCGCCTGCGAGCCGCAGCCAGAGCGCGGGTTCGAACGGCGGTAGCGCGAAGGGCGGCAGGCCGGCCGGGATCTCCCCGACGATCCGCACCCCCACCTCCGGCAGCACCATCAGGTAGGCGGCCGCGACGGTCGCCGCCACCGCGACGATCGGCGCGATCTTGGCCGCGATGTCGGCGGCGCGCGCCGGCAGCCCGATGCGCGCCAGCAACGGTTTCAGCCGGCTGCGGGCACCGAACAGGACAACGAGGACGACAAGGCCGAGGAACAGTGTGGAAAGATTCGTGTCGCCGATATTCCTCCACAGGCTCAGGAGCATCTCGGGCAGCGTGTGCCCGCCTGCCTCTATCCCGAGGATATGCCGCATCTGGGAGAGGGCGATCAGGATTCCAGATGCGGTGATGAAGCCCGAGATCACCGGGTGACTGAGGAAATTGGCGAGAAAGCCGAGGCGGAAGAGGCCCATCAGGATCAGCATCAGCCCGGAGACGAGCGCCAGCGCCGCCGCCGCGGCAATCGTCTCGCCCTGCGTCGCTAGGCCGAGCTGCCCCACCGCGGCCGCAGTCATCAGCGAGATCACCGCCACCGGCCCGACCGCCAGCGTCCGGCTGGTGCCGAAAAGGGCATAGGCGACGAGCGGCAGGATGCTGGCATACAGCCCGACCTGCGGCGGCAGCCCCGCAAGCATCGCGTAGGCAAGCGACTGGGGCACCAGCATGATGGTGACGATCATGGCAGCCAGCAGGTCGTCGATCAGGATCCCGATCCCGTAGCCCCGTCCCCAGTCGAGGATCGGCAGCACACGCCTCACGCCGCGACCACTCCCGTTCTTCATGGAGCACCTCGTCAAGTCCAGCTCGATCCACATATGCGGATCCACTAATTTAGCAATACCTGAATGGAGCCGACAGGAACGGCACCGGCCCTCGTGATGCCTGAGGACGCGGTAACAGAGGGTGCGGCGTACTGCCGTCTCGCTGACCACCCGTGCCGGATGATCGGCGAAGACGACCCGAGACACCGCTTGTCCGGGCATCAAGTTGCAGAAAACAATGAAGCATCGGGCATACGGATGCGCATGGACGGTCTCGCGCCGCACAAAAGCATCATGCACCAGTATATCTCTATATCTACATATTCAGTTTTGTCTTAACTTTCGCATGACGCGTGTGGGTTGATGAAGAGGCGTTGCTGCAAATCGCGAACGAGGACGAGAAGGGAAGTCGGATGAGACGAACCGCCTTGAGGAGAACGCTACCACTGCGCGTCGCACTTCTGGGGGCGCTCGCTGCGCCGATCATGATGGGCCCTGCCTGGGCCGCCGAAGACGATGGCTCGTTTCCGACCGCGGATCAGGTCGGGGGC
>JAJUJF010000004.1 GCA_029265455.1 Paracoccaceae bacterium
GCTCGCGCCACACGCCGCCTGACGGAAGCGCGCCCCCGACGGCTCCCCGGCAGCATTCCCGCCTGCGCGAGACCGGGACAGGCACGCCGACATCACCATACCGGTACAAGGCTGACACCAGCCGTGGCCGCCGCCCCCTCGGCTGCATCCCTGAACCATGCGACCGGCAGGATCGAGTGGCGGACCGAAAGGATCAACCTCATGGCCCGGGAAAACTCCGCCTGTTCTCCAGGCAGCGCCGGACAGGCCGGAACCTGCGCCGCTCCGGCCTGTTAGCCTCCCGGGAACGGCGCCACGCGGGACCCCGAACGAGCGACCGGCACCGGCGAGGGAAAGGGACGCAAGCGGAGGCAGACATGGCGGAAACGGTGGCCGACTTCATGCTCCGGCGGCTTGGCGAATGGGGCGTGCGCCGGGTCTACGGCTATCCCGGCGACGGCATCAACGGCATCATGAGCGCGCTCGACCGGGCAGGCGATGCCATCGAGTTCATCCAGACCAGGCACGAGGAATCGGCGGCCTTCATGGCTTGCGGCCATGCGAAATACACCGGCGAACTCGGCGTCTGCCTCGCCACCTCCGGGCCGGGAGCGATCCATCTCCTCAACGGGCTCTACGACGCCAAGCTCGACCATCAGCCGGTGCTGGCGATCGTCGGCCAGCAGGCGCGCGCGGCGCTCGGCGGGCATTACCAGCAGGAGGTGGATCTCAAGTCGCTCTTCAAGGACGTGGCGTCGGATTACGTCCATATCTGCATGGAGCCGACGCAGATGCGCCATCTCGTCGACCGGGCGGTGCGGATCGCACTCGCCATGCGGAGCGTCACCTGCATTATCGTGCCGAACGACGTGCAGGAACTCGACGCGGTGGAGACGCCGCCGCGAAAACACGGCACGGTACATTCGGGCACAGGCTTCAGCCGGCCGGCGGTGGTGCCGCAGCAGGCAGATCTCGAACGCGCCGCCGCCATCCTCAACGAAGGCGAGCGGGTGGCGATCCTCGTGGGCGCGGGGGCGCTCAACGCCACTGACGAGGTGATCGCGACGGCGGAGATCCTCGGCGCCGGTGTGGCGAAGGCGCTGCTCGGGCGGGCGGCGGTGCCTGACGACCTGCCCTTCGTCACCGGACAGATGGGGCTCCTCGGCAGTGTGCCATCAGACAAGATGATGCGCGAATGCGACACGCTGCTGATGGTCGGGTCGAGCTTCCCCTATTCGGAATTCCTGCCGAAGGAGGGGCAGGCGCGCGGGGTGCAGATCGATCTCGACGCGCAGATGCTCTCGATCCGCTACCCGATGGAGGTTGGCCTCGTCGGCGATGCGGCGCTGACGCTCAGGGCTCTCCTGCCGCTTCTGCGGCGGAAGCAGGACCGCTCCTGGCGCGGGAAGATCGAGAAGAATGTCGCCGACTGGTGGGAAAGCGTCGAGAAGCTGAGCCATCAGTCCGCCGATCCGATCAACCCGGAGCTTCTCTTCTGGGAGGCGTCGTCGCGGCTGCCCGATGGGGCGATCATCAGCGCCGATTCCGGGACCTCGGCCAACTGGTTCGCGCGGGCGCTGAAACTGCGGCGCGGGATGATGGCGTCGCTTTCGGGCAATCTCGCGACGATGTGCCCGGCTGTTCCTTACGCGACAGCCGCGAAATTCGCGCATCCCGACCGGGTGGCGATCGCCTTCGTCGGCGATGGCGCGATGCAGATGCTGGGGATCAACGGGCTCATCACCATCGCGAAATACTGGCGGCAGTGGCGCGACCCGCGGCTGGTGATCGCGGTGCTGAACAACCAGGACCTCAACCAGGTGACCTGGGAGCAGCGGGCGATGGCCGGGAGCCGCCGGACCGAGCGCACGCAGGCGCTGCCGGAATTCGCCTATGCCGCCTATGGCGAGATGCTGGGGCTGAAGGGCATCCGGGTCGAGCGGCCCGAGGAGGTCGGTCCGGCCTGGGACGCCGCCCTCGCGGCCGACCGGCCCTGCGTGATCGACGCGGTGGTCGACCCCGATGTGCCCACCCTGCCCCCGCACATCACCGCGAGCCAGGCGGCGAGCTACGCGAAGGCGCTGGCCAAGGGCGACCCGGATGCCGGCGCGATCGTCTGGCAGACATTCAAACGCTCGCTCTTCGGCTAGACCATCGGGCGAGGGCCGCACCAGCAGGGAACCGGCTCACGCCGCCCTTGCGCTCCCGACATGGCAGCGTGTGAGAAGGGCCTTCTTGCTCATCGGCCCCGGCATCATATGTCAATGAAGCCAACCCATTCCGGCCTTATTGTCGGCGGATGCGGTTCCATGGCGCGATCTTGCTCTCGTTGAGGAGGTTTGTGCATGAGGATTGCTCAGGTTGCTCCGCTATTCGAAAGCGTACCGCCCAAGCTTTATGGCGGGACCGAACGTATTGTTTCCTATCTGACCGAAGAACTGGTCCGTCAGGGTCATGACGTCACCCTTTTTGCTTCGGGGGATTCCATTACCGCAGCACGTCTCGTTGCCCCCTGCCCTCGCGCGCTGAGGCTCGACCCGCATGTGCACGACGGCGTGCCACATCACATGATTCTTCTCGAGAAGCTTCGCCAGCGAGCGGACGAATTCGACATCATCCATTTCCACATCGATCTCTACCAGATGCCGCTGGTGCGGATGCTGGATTGCCCCACGGTAACGACGCTGCACGGACGGCTCGACCTGCCGGATCTCGAACCCTTCTACCGCGTCTTTTCCGACGTCCCGCTCGTGTCGATCTCCGACGCCCAGCGCCGCCCGATGCCGCCGGTGAACTGGGCCGGTACCGTGCTGCACGGGCTCCCGCTCGATCTTCTGCCGTTCCGGGAGAAGCCCCGCGGCGATTACCTCGCCTTCCTCGGCCGGATCTCGCCGGAGAAGCGGCCCGACCGGGCGGTGGAGATCGCGGCACGCACCGGCTGGCCGCTCCGGATCGCGGCGAAGGTCGACGAGGCCGACCGGCAGTACTGGGAAACAACGATCCGGCCGCTGGTCGAGCAGCATCCCAATGTCGAGTTCATCGGCGAGATCGACGAACGGGAGAAGGCCGAGTTCCTCGGCAATGCGGCGGCGCTTCTCTTCCCGATCGACTGGCCGGAGCCTTTCGGCCTCGTGATGATCGAGGCAATGGCCTGCGGCACGCCGGTCGTCGCCTTCCGCAACGGCTCGGTGGAGGAGATCATCGACAACGGCGCGAGCGGCTTCATCGTCGATTCGATCGACGAGGCCGTGACCTGCATCGGACGTCTGGACGAGATCGACCGGCGCTACATCCGCGAGATATTCGAGAAGCGCTTCAGCGCCGAACGGATGGCGCGCGATTATGTGGAGATCTACCGGGAGCTGTCCGACATGTACCCCTCGCTCCCTTCCGCCGCTCGCGCAGGCAGGCCTTCCCCTTTGCCGCTTCACGCGTAGAAGGATGCCTATGGATACGCAGCCTCCTGAAGAAGCACGACTATCCGATCCCGGCGCCGAGAAGCACGGGATCGCAGTCATCGAATCCCTTGCGGGCCGCCAGGCCCGCACACTCAAGCACGGCGACAGCTTCCTTCTCGCCGATGCGGCCGGAACGATCAGGCCGGGTTCGGCGGACGGGTTCTACCATCTCGATACCCGCCACCTGTCGCGGCTGGACCTGCGCCTCAACGGCTACCGGCCGATCCTGCTTTCCTCGACGATGCGTGACGACAACGCCGCGCTGATCTGCGACCTCACCAACCCCGAACTGGCCGGGCGCGAAGCGACGCCCCTCCACAGCGACAATCTCCATATCCGGCGCACACAGTTTCTCTGGGAAGCGACGCTGTACGAGCGCATGCGCATCCGGAACTTCGGGAACCAGGAAGCGAGGATCCGGCTCGAACTGCGGTTCGAGGCGGATTTTGCCGATATCTTCGAGGTTCGCGGCACCGCCCGGTGCCAGCGCGGCAACTACAGGCCGGTGGAGGTGGCCGCGAGCCGCGTTACCTGCCGCTATCTCGGCCGTGACGGCCGGGAGCGGACAACCGAAATGCGCTTCGACCCGGCGCCCGACGAGATCGCGAGCGACGGGGCGGTCTTCGAGTTCACCCTCGCGCCCGGAGAGGCGCAGATCCTGTTCATCCAGGTGGAGGCAAACGGGACGGGGGAGCGGCCGGGCGCCGGGCCGGAAGCCTTCCGCACCGCCATGCGCAGCGCCCGGCGCGCGCTCAGGCGCTCGGCTTCGCGGGCGGCCGCGATCGAGACCTCGAACGACATCTTCAACGAGGCGATCCGACGCTCGGTCGCGGATCTCTACATGCTGAGTACCGACACGCCGCACGGCCCCTACCCCTATGCGGGCGTGCCGTGGTTCTCGGCTCCATTCGGGCGTGATGCGCTGATCACCGCCTTCCAGATGCTCTGGCTCGACCCTGAACTTGCGCGAGGCGTCCTGCGCTTCCTTGCCGCCAACCAGGCAACCGGCGACGACCCCGCGAGTGATGCCGAGCCCGGCAAGATCCTCCACGAGGTCCGCCGCAGCGAGATGGCCGAAACCGGAGAAGTCCCCTTCCGGCGCTACTACGGCAGCATCGATTCGACGCCGCTCTTCGTGATGCTGGCCGGCGCCTATCTCGAACGGACCGGCGATACCGGCACCATCCGCGAGATCTGGCCCAACGTGCGTGCAGCCCTGCGGTGGATGGAGGAGCGTGGCGACCGCGACGGCGACGGTTTCATCGAATACCTGCGGATGACGGAGGCGGGCCTCGCCAACCAGGGCTGGAAGGACAGCCACGACAGCATCTTCCACGCCGACGGACGCTCCGCAGAGGGGCCGATCGCCCTTGCCGAAGTGCAGGGCTATGCCTATGCCGCGCGGCGTGCCGCGGCCGCGATCGCGACCGCCCTCGGCCATGCGGAAGAGGCGGAGCGGCAGGAGCGGGAAGCGGAGGCGCTGCGCGACCGCTTCGAGCGGGAATTCTGGTGCGACGAGATCGCGACCTACGCCCTCGCCCTTGATGGCGAGAAGCGCCCGTGCCGGGTGCGCGCATCGAACGCGGGCCATGCCCTCTGGACCGGCATTGCCAGTCCCGAACGCGCGGCCTGCGTCGCGCGCACGCTCCTCTCGGCGGATTCATTCTCGGGTTGGGGGGTGCGGACCATTGCCGCGCGGGAGGCGCGCTACAACCCGATGTCCTATCACAACGGCTCGGTCTGGCCGCATGACAACGCTCTGATCGCGCTCGGCCTCGCCCGCTACGGCTTCAAGGTGGAAGCGGCCCGCATCTTCGAGGCCCTCTTCCAGGCATCGGTCTACATCGAACTGCGCCGCCTGCCGGAACTCTTCTGCGGATTCGCCCGGCTGCGCAGCCAGGGGCCGACCTTCTACCCGGTCGCCTGCATCCCGCAGGCCTGGGCCGCGGCGGCGCCGATCGCGATGATCCAGGCCTGCCTCGGCCTCACCTTCGATGTGGCCGGCAACCAGGTCGCGCTCGAGGAACCGATGCTGCCGCCCTTCCTCGACCAGATCATGCTGCGGAACATCCGCCTCGGCCGTGGCAGCCTCGACATCGTCGTGCGCCGCGCGGGCAGCGGGGTCACCACCTCGGCGCTGCGGCGTGAAGGCGACCTTCGGCTGCTTGTCACCTGCTGAACGTGCCGTGACGGGCCTCGGGCGCCCATGCGCCGGAGCCGTGAACGGCGATCATCCATTCCCTCAAACAGGAAACCCCGCGCGAAGCGGGGTTTTTCCTTGGCATCGTGGCGCCAGGTTCAGCCCTGGCGTGCCTTGAACCGGCGCTGGGTCTTGTTGATGACATAGACCCGCCCCTTGCGGCGCACGACACGGCAGTCGCGATGGCGCGCCTTGAGGGAGCGAAGCGAATTGGCGACCTTCATGGCCTCTCTCCTTGCCTATCGGCACGCGGCTCGCGCCGCCTCCGGAAACCGACATCCCCGCGGGCGGGGAGGATGGTGGGCGTACCTGGGATCGAACCAGGGACCCCTTCGATGTCAACGAAGTGCTCTCCCGCTGAGCTATACGCCCATCTGTCCGGCAACCCGTCGTCACCGGACTGACGCCTCCCTATATGAAAGCGCGGTGGATGGTTCAAGGGCTTTCGCGCAGTTCCTGAGCCGGTCTATGGTGCTAGACGGAAATGATCCGGAAGGAAGATGGACGACACGGTTTACAGACTGCATCTGCCCGAGGTCATCACCTCCTGTGCGGTCTTCAATTCCCCGCATAGCGGACGCGACTACCCGGAGAGCCTTCGCGCCAGCTCCCGTCTCAGCTGGCTGCAGCTGCGCTCCTCCGAGGATGCCTTCGTCGACGACCTGTTCGGTACCGCCCCCGAGTTCGGGGCGCCGCTCCTCGCCGCCCGCGTGCCGCGCGCCTGCGTCGATCTCAACCGCGCGGCGGACGAACTCGACCCTGCGTTGATCGTCGGCGCCTCGCGCCGCACCACGAGCCCGCGCATCACCGCGGGCCTTGGCGTGATTCCCCGTGTCGTCGCCGAAGGGCGGGTGATCATCGAGGGCAAGCTCTCCTTCGCCGAGGCCGAGGAGCGACTCGCCACCTACTACCGTCCCTATCACGACAAGCTCGGCCAGCTTCTTGCCGGACAGCGCGCCCGGTTCGGCCAGGCGATCCTCATCGACTGTCATTCGATGCCGCATGATGCGGTCGCCGCGGCGCCGCTTATCTGGGGCCGGCCACCGAACATCGTCCTCGGAGATCGGTTCGGCGCGGCCTGCGACCGGTGGCTGATCGATGCCGCGACCGACGCCTTCCGCGATGCGGGCTTCACCGTCGCGCGCAATGCCCCCTTCGCAGGCGGCTACATCACCCAGCGCTACGGCCGCCCGCGCGAGCGGATCCATGCCCTCCAGATCGAGATCGACCGCTCGCTCTACATGAACGAGGCACGGATCGAGCCGAACGGCGACTATGACGCGGTAAAGGGGATGATCCGGCAGGTCATCGCCACCCTCTCCGCCCTGGGCGCCCGTCCCCTCTCGGTTGCTGCCGAGTGAAGAAAAAAGGCCGTGCAGGGAGCACGGCCCAAGTCTAGGGAGGAAACGCCCGAAGGGCGCAAGTGATGCGATGCATCACGGATGATATTTATGCCGCATTGCAGCATAGTCAAGCTTTTCCCGCCTTCCATGGCGCGCGGGACGAGCGTCGGATCCTGAGAGTCCTGACGGGAAATCAGGCCATGCGCCTTTGAAAGATAAGGCAAGTCCCGCTGGCGCCTGTCGTTTTGCGTGTCCCTCCCGACCCCACCCCTCAGGAGGACGACACCCGGTTCGTGCTACGTTCGTAACGCTCTGTTAATAATTTCCTCGGGCCCGGGGGCCTTCCGCTTCCTCATGGGAAGCGGCTGCCCGTCGCGGCCGAATCATCAGGGCGATTCCTCCGCCTGCGAGGGCGCGGCAACGTGACGAGGGGAATGGCCTAGCGGGCGGCGTCGTGGTCGCCCCTTGCGCACTTCTCGGCAGTGTCGCGGCCGATGATCTTCGAGAACATGCTGTCCTTCTCGTAGACGAGGGCAAGCTCGCGCTTCTCGAATTCCTCGAAGAACTCGTCCCAGGAGATCTCGACGAGAGCATCATGTTCGGAATTCGGGGCATCGGGAAACATGATGCGGATGATGCCGACATCTTTGCCTGAATGGGTGCTTTTCACCGCGGCGGGCCTGCCGCCCTTCGCCTCTGCCCATTTGCGTATGGTATCGTGGTCGGTGGTGGTGTCGGACATGTCAGGGGTCCTTTCTCTCCGCTCGACGGGAACGGCGAGGCCCCGCTTCGTGTTCCCGTCGCGGCTCCCGGGCCCGGCACGGACATCCCCTCTGCATGAATTGGCCCCGACCGACGTGCCCGGCCGGGAGCGCGGGTTCGCCCTGTCACTCTCCTCCTTTCTTCGTCAGCGGAGGGAACGGGGGGCTCGTTCGTCGGTTGCCGGAATGGCCGGGATCCGCCGACGCGCGCCCCCTGGCGCGGCAAGGGTCGCGGGTCATCGCTCTCCCGGCCTCTGGAGGAGATGACGATGAGCGATACCACAGTGACGAAGGTGAACGCCGGGACCTCCCGGCAGGGAGACCAGGGGCAGATCCATCTCGCCTCGGGCAAGGACGTCTCCATGCGCCTCTGGCGTGATCGGGCGCCGACCGACAACAAGCCGCCGAGCAGCCATGATTACGAGGTCGTCGGCTACGTGATCGCCGGCCGGGCGGAACTCGAGATCGAGGGCCGGACGGTCACGCTCGAAGCGGGCGACTCCTGGGTGGTGCCCAGGGGCGCGACACACCGCTACCGGATCCTCGAACCCCTGACCGCGGTGGAGGCGACGGCGCCGCCTGAAGAAAAGGGTGGCCAGGACGGCTGAGGGCCTGAACACGCACTCGGTCCGGATCTTCAAGACCTTTGGCAAGCCGGTGCGCGCCGGATAGTCTCGAGCGGCCCGCAAGCAGGTCGCGTCGCCCTCGGGACGGGCGACCGGCCCGCGCGGCTGACCGGAGAGGACCATGACGACAATCCTGCGCTGCATCTCGCCGATCGACGGCTCGGTCCATGCCGAGCGCCCTGCCCTTTCGCCGGAAGCGGCGGCCGGTGCCGTGGAACGGGCGCGCGCAGCCGGCGGGGACTGGGCCGCACGACCACTTGACGAGCGCATCCGCCTTGTCGCGGCGGGTGTTGCGCGACTCGGGGCGATGAACGACGAGATCGTCCCCGAGCTCGCCTGGATGATGGGCCGTCCGGTCCGCTACGGCGGCGAGTTCCGGGGCGTCGCCGAGCGGTCGGACTACATGGGCGCGCTTGCCCCCGAGGCCCTCGCCCCCACGATCGTCGAGGAAAGCGACGCCTTCGTCCGCAGGATCGAGCGCGAGCCCCACGGCGTCGTCCTCGTCATCGCGCCGTGGAACTATCCCTATCTCACGGCGATCAACACGGTGATCCCGGCGCTGATCGCCGGCAACACGGTCATCCTCAAACACGCGACCCAGACGCTCCTCGCCGGCGAGCGGATCGCCCGCGCCTTCCACGAGGCGGGCGTGCCGGAGGACGTGCTCGTTAACGTCTTCCTCGATCACGAGACGACGACGGCGCTGATCGCCGCGCGCAGCTTCGGCTTCGTCAACTTCACCGGCTCCGTCGCGGGCGGAAAGGCGATCGAGACGGCCGCCGCCGGCACCTTCACGCCGCTCGGCCTCGAACTCGGCGGCAAGGACCCGGGCCTCGTGCTCGAGGACGCCGATCTCGATGCCGCCGTCGAGGGACTTGTCGACGGCGCCATCTACAATGCCGGCCAGTGCTGCTGCGGGATCGAGCGCGTCTACGTGATGGAGGAGCTCTACGATGATTTCGTCGAGAAGAGCGTGGCGCTGGTGAAGGGCTACCGCCTCGGCAACCCGCTCGACCCGCAGACCACGCTCGGCCCCATGGCCTCGCGCCGCTTCGCCGATCAGGTGCGCGAGCAGGTCGCCGAAGCCGTCGCCGCTGGCGCCACCGCGCATGTGCCGCGGTTCGAGGCGGATGACGGCGGCACCTACCTCTCGCCGCAGGTGCTGACCGGGGTCACCCACGAGATGCGGGTGATGCACGAGGAGAGTTTCGGGCCGGTCTTCGGCATCATGCCGGTCAGGACCGAGGAGGAAGCCATCGCGCTGATGAATGACTCGCCCTACGGCCTCACCTGCTCGATCTGGACCCGCGATGCCGAGCGCGCTGCCGCCATCGGCCGAAGGATCGAGACCGGGACCGTCTTCATGAACCGCGCCGATTATCTCGACCCGGCGCTGTGCTGGACGGGCTGCAAGGATACGGGCCGGGGCGGCTCGCTGTCGGCGATCGGCTACCAGAACCTCACCCGGCCGAAATCCTACCACCTGCGCAAGCTCCCCGGCTGAGGACGGGAGACGGCTGCCTGGACATCACCACCCGCGGCACCGTCACCCGGGCTCTCCCCGCCCGCATCCAGGCCGCCGGGCAGGAACGGGATATGGCGAGAGCATCGTTCGCGCCCGGAAAAGGAACCTATCGCGTTCCGCAAAATTGCCTATTGTAGCTGTCAAGACGCCGACCAGGGCGGCATCATTCGGCAGGGCATGAGGGAGGGGGACGTGCCGGCACATCCGATCAGACCGCTCCGCCCTGCCACGCACGGGCAGCTTGCCCGGTTCCAGCGACCAGCGGACAGGAGCGCAGCATGAGCGAGAGCTTTGATCTCGATCCTTCGGAGACCCGCGAGTGGCTCGACGCCATCGAGGACGTGATCGACCGGGACGGTCCCGATCGCGCACATTTCATCCTTGACCGGGCGGTCGCCGCTGCCCGCGCCAACGGTGCGACCCTGCCGTTCGGCGCGACCACGCCCTACACGAACACGATCCCGCCCGACCAGGAGCCGGACTTCCCCGGCGACATCGACATGGAGCGGCGCATCCGCAACATCAACCGCTGGAACGCCATGGCGATGGTGGTGCGGCGGAACAAGGAATCGAGCGAATACGGCGGCCATATCGCCTCCTTCGCCTCCTCGGCCAATCTCTACGACATCGGGCTCAACCATTTCTGGCGCTCGCGCACGCGCGAGACGGGGGGCGGTGATCTCGTGCTCTTCCAGGGGCATGCCGTCCCCGGCATCTACGCCCGCTCCTTCATGGAGGGCCGGATCGATGCGGACCGGCTCGACAACTACCGTTCCGAGACCGGGGGCAACGGCCTCTCCTCCTATCCGCACCCCTGGCTGATGCCGGATTACTGGCAGTTCCCGACCGTCTCGATGGGCCTCGGGCCGCTGATGGCGATCTATCAGGCGCGGTTCATGAAATACATGCACAACCGCGGCCACATCGACATGGGCGACCGCAAGGTCTGGGCGCTGCTCGGCGACGGCGAGATGGACGAACCCGAGAGCCTCGGCGCGATCGGCCTCGCCGCGCGCGAGGAACTCGACAACCTGATCTTCGTCATCAACTGCAACCTGCAGCGCCTTGACGGGCCGGTCCGCGGCAATGGCAAGATCATCCAGGAGCTCGAGGGCAACTTCCGCGGCTCCGGCTGGAACGTGATCAAGCTGATCTGGGGCTCGGGCTGGGACGTTCTCCTCGAGAAGGACGAATCGGGCCGGTTGCGCCAGCTGATGGACGAGACGCTCGACGGCGACTACCAGACGTTCCGCTCGCGGTCCGGCGCCTACATCCGCGAACATTTCTTCGGCAAGTACCCGGAGACGGCGGCGCTCGTAGAGGACTGGACCGACGCCGACATCTGGGCGCTGCGCCGCGGCGGCCACGACGCGCGGAAGGTCTTCGCCGCCTACGACCGCGCGGTGAGGCACAAGGGCCAGCCGACGGTCATCCTCGTCAAGACCGTGAAGGGCTACGGCATGGGCGAGGCCGGCGAGGGCCAGAACATCACCCATCAGCAGAAGAAGCTGGCGGAGGACCAGCTCCGCGCCTTCCGCGACCGGTTCGACATCCCGGTACCACCGGAGGAGATCGACAAGGCCCCCTATGTCTCGCTCTCGAACGAGCAGAAGTCCTATCTGCTCGAGCGGCGGGAGAAGCTCGGCGGACCGTTCCCGATCCGCGACGCGCGGGCGCCGAAACTCCCGGTTCCGGAACTGAACGCCTTCGAGGCGGTGCTCAAGGACACCGGCGAGCGTCAGATCTCGACGACGATGGCCTTCGTGCGGATCATGAACACGCTGATCCGCAACAAGGAGATCGGCAAGTACGTCGTGCCCATCGTCCCTGACGAAAGCCGTACCTTCGGCATGGAGGGGATGTTCCGCCAGATCGGCATCTACAACCCGAAGGGCCAGCTCTACACGCCCGAGGATGCCGACCAGCTCTCCTACTACAAGGAATCCAAGACCGGCCAGGTGATCCAGGAGGGGATCAACGAGGCCGGCGCCATGGCCGAATGGATCGCGGCGGCGACCTCCTACTCGATCCACGGCGTGCCGATGATCCCGTTCTACATCTTCTACTCGATGTTCGGCTTCCAGCGGGTCGGCGACCTCTGCTGGGCGGCGGGCGACAGCCGCGCGCGGGGCTTCCTCCTCGGCGGCACGGCCGGACGGACGACGCTGAACGGCGAGGGCCTCCAGCATCAGGACGGGCACAGCCACATCCTCGCCTCCACCGTGCCGAACTGCATCTCCTACGATCCGACCTTCGGTTACGAGATCGCGGTGATCGTCCAGGACGGCCTCAGGCGCATGTTCGCCGATCAGGAGGATGTCTACTACTACATCACGCTCGAGAACGAGAACTACCATCATCCCGCGATGCCCGAGGGCGTCGAGGAAGGGATCAAGAAGGGGCTCTACCGCTTCCGGAAGGCGGAGGAGACCGGTGATCACCATGTCAACCTGATGTCCTGCGGCTCGATCTTCCGGCAGGCGATGATCGCGTCGGACATGCTCAAGGCGGATTTCGGCATCACTTCCGATCTCTGGGTGGCGACGAGCCTCAACGAGCTCGCCCGCGAGGCCCAGGATGTCGTGCGCGAGAACCGGATGAACCCGGTTGCCGAGGCGAAGGTGCCCTATGTCACCCGCACCCTCAGCGAGGCGAACGGGCCGGTGATCGCCGCGACCGACTACATGAAGAACTTCGTCGAGCAGATCCGCGGCTTCGTGCCGCAGCCGCTTCACGTGCTCGGCACCGATGGTTTCGGTCGCTCCGACAGCCGCGCGCGGCTGCGGCGCCATTTCGAGGTCGATGCGAACCACATCGCCGCGACGGCGGTCTATGCGCTCTTCCAGGAGGGCAAGGTCGAGGCCGACGTGGTCCGGCAGGCCTACCGGAAATACGAGATCGACCCGGGCAAGGTGAACCCGCGCACGGCGTAAGAGGGACGAGGGAGAGCAAGTGATGTCAACGATAGAAGTGAAGGTTCCCGACATCGGCGATTTCACCGACGTGCCGATCATCTCCGTCATGGTCAAGGCGGGTGACACCATCGCGGAGGAAGACCCGCTCATCGAGCTCGAATCGGACAAGGCGACGATGGAGGTGCCCTCCCCCGCCGCCGGCACCGTGAAGGAGATGAAGGTCAGCGAGGGCGACAAGGTCTCGCAGGGCTCGGTGATCCTGCTGCTCGAGGCGGAGGAGGGCGCAGGCGCCGGGACCGAGCCGGACAGCGGCGGCAGCGAGCGGGAGGCCGAACCCGAGGCGGAGAAGCGCCTCGTCGATTCCGCCGCCGAACAGCGGCCGGGCCAGACACCCGAAACCCGCGATGGCGGCGGCGGTTCGAGATACACCGGGAAGCGCGAGACCGAGGCGTCGAAGTTCGGCATCTACGCCTCGCCCTCCGTCCGCGCCTTTGCCCGGCAGATGGGCGTCGACCTCTCGCAGGTCCAGGGGACCGGCCGCAAGGGCCGCATCCTGCGCGAGGACATCGTCAACCACCTCAAGACGTCCCTGCCGTCAGCCGCTGCCGGTGCTCCCGCCGCCGCGGGTGGCATGGCCATCCCGCCGATCCCGCCGGTCGACTTCTCGAAGTTCGGCCCGGTCGAGGACGTGGAGATGGCGCGGATCAAGAAGCTTTCCGGTCCCGCTCTCCATCGCTCGTGGCTGAACGTGCCTCACGTCACCCATCACGAGGAGGCGGACATCACCGAGATCGACCGCTACCGCAAGGAGCTCGACACCGCCGCCAAGGCGGAGGGCTACCGGGTCACGCTCCTCTCCTTCCTCATCAAGGCGAGCGTCTCGGCCCTCAAGCAGCACTGGGAGCTCAACTCGTCGATCCATCCCGACGGCGACAAGCTGATCCGCAAGCATTTCTACAACATCGGCTTCGCCGCCGACACGCCGCAGGGCCTCGTCGTTCCGGTGATCAAGAACGCCGACCGCAAGGGCATCGTCGAGATCTCGAAGGAACTCGGCGCCCTCTCGGCCGATGCCCGCGCCGGCAAGCTCAAGCTCGAGGACATGCAGGGGGCAACCTTCACCATCTCGTCGCTCGGCGGCATCGGCGGCACCTCCTTCACGCCGATCGTCAACGCGCCCGAGGTCGCGATCCTCGGCGTGACGCGGTCGAAGATGGCGCCGGTCTGGAACGGCACCGAGTTCGAGCCGCGCAACATGCTGCCGCTGTCGCTTTCCTACGATCACCGCGCGGTTGACGGCGCGCTCGCGGCACGGTTCTGCGCGACACTGCGGCACCTGCTCGGCGATGTCCGCCGCCTGCTGCTCTGAGGGGGACACCATGGCAACCAAGGAGGTCAAGGTTCCCGATATCGGCGATTTCGCCGATGTGCCGGTGATCACCGTCTTCGTGAAACCGGGCGACACCGTCGCCCCCGACGACCCGCTGATCGAGCTCGAGTCCGACAAGGCGACGATGGAAGTGCCCTCCCCGATCGGGGGCAAGGTGACGGAGGTGAAGCTCAAGGAGGGCGACAAGGTCTCCGAGGGCACGGTCATCCTCACCCTCGAGGTCGAGAGCGCGGGCGAAGCGCCTACGAAGGCTGAAGCCGGCGAGAGCCGCGAGAAGCCCGCGCCCCAGCCGGGCGCACAGGCCGCTCCGCCCTCGGCAGGCCAGAAAGGCGACATCCACGCCCAGCTCGTCGTCCTCGGCTCCGGCCCCGGCGGCTACACTGCCGCCTTCCGCGCCGCCGATCTCGGACTGAAGGTGGTGCTCGTCGAGCGTTACGACACGCTCGGCGGCGTCTGCCTCAACGTCGGCTGCATTCCGTCGAAGGCCCTGCTCCACGCCGCCAAGGTCATCGCCGAGGCCGAGGAGATGGCAGAGAACGGGATCAGCTTCGGCAAGCCCCAGATCGACCCCGGGGCGCTGCGGGCGTGGAAGGACAACGTCGTCGGCAAGCTCACCGGCGGGCTCAAGGGTCTCGCCAAGGCCCGCAAGGTCGAGACGGTGACCGGCCGCGGCACCTTCACCGGCCCGAACATGCTGAAGGTGGAGGGAGCGGACGGCAGCCGGACCATCTCCTTCGACCAGTGCATCATCGCCGCCGGCTCGGAACCGGTGAAACTGCCGTTCATCCCGCATGACGACCCGCGGGTGATCGATTCCACCGGCGCACTCGAACTCGACGGCATCCCGGAACGGCTGCTCGTCATCGGCGGCGGCATCATCGGCCTCGAGATGGCGACCGTCTATGACGCGCTCGGCTCGAAGATCACCGTGGTCGAGATGATGGACCAGATCATCCCGGGTGCCGACAAGGACCTGGTGAGGCCGCTCCACAAGCGGATCGAGCGCCGCTACGAGGCGATCCATCTCAAGGCGAAGGTGACCGCGGTCGAGGCGGAGGAGAAGGGCCTCAAGGTCACGATCGAGGGGTCGAAGGGCACATCGACCGAGGTCTTCGACAAGGTCCTCGTCGCCGTCGGCCGGCGGCCGAACGGCAAGGAACTCGGCCTCGAGACCGCCGGCGTCCACGTGGACGAGCGCGGCTTCGTCCCCGTGGACGAGAAGCAGCGCACGAATGTCCCGCATATCTTCGCCATCGGCGACATCGTCGGCCAGCCGATGCTCGCCCACAAGGCCACCCACGAGGGCAAGGTCGCGGCAGAGGTGGCGGCGGGCGAGGACCGGATCTTCGACGCCCGCGTCATTCCCTCCGTCGCCTATACCGATCCCGAGGTCGCCTGGGTCGGGCTTACCGAGAACGAGGCGAAGGAGCAGGGCATCAAGGTCGGCAAGGGAGTCTTTCCCTGGGCCGCCTCCGGGCGCTCGCTCTCGCTCGGCCGCGATGACGGGATGACCAAGCTCCTGTTCGAGCCCGAAACCGACCGCGTGGTTGGTGCCGGGATCGTCGGCCCGAATGCCGGGGAACTGATCGCCGAGGTGGCGCTCGCGATCGAGATGGGGGCGGACGCCATCGACATCGGCCGGACCATCCACCCGCACCCGACCCTGTCGGAGACAGTGAATTTCGCCGCCGAGATGTTCGAGGGCACGATCACCGACCTGATGCCGCCGAAGAAGAGGTAGGTTGGAACTCCACTTCCGCCCCTACGCGCGCGAGGACCACGAGCGGGTCCTCGCGATCTGCCTTGCCGCCTTTGCCCCGATTCACGAGGGATTCGCGGCGGCGCTCGGACCGGCGCTCTTCCGCATCCATTACGCCCACTGGCGCGAGGACTATGCGGCGATGATCGCCGGCTGGCCTCCCGCCGATCCGGTCGCGCGCGTTCACCTCGCCTGCCGTGGCGCCGAGATCGCCGGTTTCGTCGAGACCCGGCTCGATCCCGCGAACCGGGCGGGCGAGATCCATATCATGGCCGTCGATCCCGCCCTTCAGCGTCGGGGCATCGGCCGGCGGCTGTGCGAATTCGCCCTGGACGAACTTCGCGGCCGGGGCGCGACCAGCGCGTCGGTCGGCACCGGTGGCGATGCCGCCCATGCGCCCGCCCGCGCCCTCTACGCCGCCGCGGGTTTCACACGCTCGGTGCCGGCCGTGCATCTCTTCAGGCTGCTCTGACCTCCGGGCTGATCCGGTGGCGCCGGTCCCCTCACAGTTTCGAGGAGATGATGCCCGTGTTGAACCCGCCCATCCGGAGCTCGCCGTAGAGGCGCTGATACTCGATCTTCGGACAGCGGTTCATCACCACGGTGATGCCCCGTGCCTCCGCCCGCGCTGCCGCCGCCTCGTCCACGACGCCGATCTGCATCCAGATCGTCTCGAGGCCGCGATCGAGCAGGACCTCGAGCGCCTCGTCCACGACCTCGCCTGCCTGGTCGGAGCGACGGAAGATATCCACCATCTGCACCGGACCGACCGCCTCCGGGATCGAGCGCAGATCGGGCACCACCGTCTCGCCATGCAGGATCCTGCCCGCGTGACCCGGATTGACGGGAAGCACCCTGTAACCTTTGAGACACAGGTATCTCGCAACATAGGCCGACGGACGAATCGGGTTCATCGAGACGCCGACGCAGGCTATGGTCCGGGTGCGCTCGAGAATCCTGCGCAACATCGCATCCGAATAGGTCGTGGGCATCAGACCCGCCTCCATGCCGGACGGGGGAAGGGCAACCGACAAGAAAAAAGCGCCCGAACCATGTTCGGGCGCAGAGTTGGAACGAGGGACAGTGAGATGAAGCAGGGCAGTTCCAAGCCAGCTGCTTCGAGAGAGAAGATGGGGTGCCGAAGGCGTTTCGCCAAGTCCCATAAGCAAAAAGTGAGCATCTACCCTTTTTCCCTCTGCGAAGCGGCATAGAGCGCCACCGCCGCCGCATTCGAGACATTGAGCGAACCGAACGCGCCAGCTGCCGGAATCCGCGCAAGAACGTCACATGCCTCGCGCGTCTTCGGCCGCATTCCCGGCCCCTCCGCCCCCAGCACGATCCCGAGCGGCCCGCGTGTCATGACATCCGCCACGGTCGCGTCCGCGCTGCCGTCTAGTCCGACAAGGTGATAGCCCATTGCCTTGAGCTTCTCCATCGCCACGGCGAGATTGGTCACCCTGAGATAGGGTTGCCGTTCAAGGGCGCCAGATGCCGCCTTGGCGAGTGCGCCGCTCTCCGGCGCCGAATGCCGGTACGGCCCCACCACCGCCCTTGCCCCGAACACCTCCGCCGAACGCAGGATCGCGCCGACATTATGCGGATCGGTCACCCGGTCGAGCAGCACGACGAGCGCATCCCCTGTCGGCGCGCAGACGGTCTTGAGCGGCCCCCAAGCAAGCGGCAGCGCCTCCAGCGCCGCCCCCTGATGCACCGAGCCGGGATCGAGCGGTGCGTCGAACCGCCGCGCATCCACCACCCGCACCGCCAGTCCCTCACGCTCCAGCGCCCCGCCGAGACGGTCGGCCGCGTTTCGCGTCACCACCAGCTGCAGGCAGTGGCGGGCCGGATTCTCCAGTGCATCGCGCACGGCATGAATGCCGAAGAGCCAGACGCTCTCGGGCCCGCGCCGCGCCGCGCGCTCCTTCTCGATCGCCCAGAGCGGTTTCCGCGCCATGCGCCCCTCCATCCGTCGCCGCCGGGATTGACATGGCCGGAGGAAAGCCGCAACCGTCGAGAAGCGCGGGCGATTTCCGGCCAGCCCGCGCCCCCGGGTAGCACTCAGGCAACCGGCGCTCGGCATCCGATTGCGCCGCCTTTCCGCAGTTGCGAGTTTTGACATTGAAACCACGGCCGATTGCGGCCATTTTGCCGACGATTCAGAGGAGGCGGGTCTACATGGTCGACGGGCGTGAAGATGCGGCATTCCGACCGCGCCCGAAATACCGGAGAATCTTGCTCAAGATCTCCGGCGAGGCGCTGATGGGCCCGCAGAGCTACGGCCTGCACCCGCCGACGGTGGATCGGCTCGCAGAGGATATCAAGGCCGTGCGCGACCTCGGCGTCGAGATCTGCCTCGTGATCGGCGGCGGCAACATCTTCCGCGGCCTGCAGCTCACGGCGCAGGGGATGGAGCGGACCACCGGCGACTACATGGGGATGCTGGCCACCGTGATGAACGCGCTCGCCATGCAGTCGGCACTCGAGGCGCGCGGCGTCTACACGCGGGTGATCTCGGCGATCCCGATGGACCAGGTCTGCGAGCCCTATATCCGCCGCCGCGCCGTCCGGCATCTCGAGAAGGGGCGCGTCTGCATCTTCGCGGCCGGAACCGGCAATCCCTATTTCACCACCGACACCGCCGCCACGCTGCGCGCATCGGAAATGTCCTGCGAGGTGATCTTCAAGGGCACGCAGGTCGACGGCATCTATGACCGCGACCCCAAGCTCTACCCGGACGCCAGGCGCTACGAGCGGATCTCCTATGACGAGGTGCTCCAGAAGCATCTCAAGATCATGGACGCCGCCGCGATCGCGCTCGCGCGGGACAACCGGCTGCCGATCGCCGTCTTCTCGCTCGACGATCCTACCGGTCTCGCAGGCGTGATCGAGGGGCGGGGTCGGTTTACGATAGTTGAACCCGGCTGATTACAGCCACTCGGGCTGGGAGTATGAACGGTCATGGACGAGGAAATCGATCTGTCCGACCTGGAGAAGCGCATGGAAGGCGCCATCAACGCGCTCAGGGCGGAATTCGCGTCGCTGCGGACCGGACGGGCTTCGGCCTCGATGCTGGACCCGGTCACGGTGGAGGCCTATGGCAGCCAGATGCCGATCAACCAGCTCGGCACGATCACGGTGCCGGAATCGCGCATGGTGCTGATCAACGTCTGGGACAAGAGCATGGTGAGCGCCGTCGACAAGGCGATCCGCAACTCGGGCCTCGGGATCAACCCGCAGGTCGACGGCACGATCCTGCGCATCCCGATTCCCGAGCTCAACGAGGAACGGCGGCGCGAGCTTGCCAAGGTCGCAGGGCAGTATGCCGAACAGGCCCGCATCGCGGTCAGGAACATCCGCCGCGACGGCATGGACCGGCTGAAGAAGGCCAAGGCCGCCGGTATGGCCGAAGACGACCACAAGCTCTACACGGACGAGGTACAGGAGATGACGGACGCGGCCATCGCAAGGATCGACGCCGCGCTCGAGGCAAAGCAGGAAGAGATCATGCAGATCTGACCGATCGCTTCGAGCGATCGAGGTCCTGCGGAAACGGGTGAGAATGTCGAACGCGAGCTTGCAGACCACCACATCTGCGCCGAGACATGTTGCGATCATCATGGATGGCAACGGACGCTGGGCCGAAAGCCGCGGGCTGCCGCGGATCGCTGGCCACCGCCGCGGCGCCGACCGGGTCCGGGAGGTGGTCGAGAGCTGCCCCGAACTCGGCGTGACCCATCTCACGCTGTTTGCCTTCTCGACCGAGAACTGGAAACGCCCCGAGCAGGAGGTGCAGGGACTCTTCCGCCTCCTGCGCCGCTACATCCGCCAGGAGAGCGCACGGCTCGTTGCTGAAGGGGCGCGGGTGCGTTTCATCGGCGAGCGCAGCCGCCTCAGCCGGGAATTGCAGGCGCTGATGGCGGGGCTCGAGGAGCAGACGGCCGACAATGACCGGCTGCACCTGACGGTTGCGATCAACTACGGCGGCAGGGACGAGATCACGCGTGCCACCCGCCGCATCGCCGCCGCCGTGAAGGCCGGTGAACTCGCGGTCGAGGACATCGGCCCGGACACGATCGAGCGTTACCTCGACACCGCCGGTCTCCCCGATCCCGACCTCGTGCTCAGGACCTCCGGCGAATACCGCGTCTCCGGCTTCCTGACCTGGCAATCGGTCTATTCCGAATATTCCTTCGTCGATGTGCGCTGGCCCGACTTCACGGCAGACATGTTCGCCGCCGAGGTGCGCGGCTTCGGCCGGCGCGAACGCCGGTTCGGCGCCGTCGCAGGATGACGCCCCCGCCGGCCGGCGGCGGAGGGCGGTTCGGCGACCTTTTCCTCCGCGTCGTTTCGAGCATCGCCCTCGCCGCCGTCGTCTCCTTCGACCTCTGGATGGGCGGCGTCTGGGTGGCGGTCCTTGCGGGCCTCGCCACGGTGCTGATGCTCTGGGAACTTCACCGCATGGTGACGGGTGACGGACGCCGCGTCACGCCGGTTCTCGTCGCCATGTCGGCATCCGCGGTGGCCGGGATCTGGGTGACGGGCCTCGCTGGCCAGATGGCGGGGGCGGCGACGCTCCTCGTCGGCGCCGCCGTGGTCGCGGCGATGGCGCCCGGGCGGGCGGCGTGGCTTGCGGGTGGTGTCCTCTACATCGGTTTCGCCATGGCCTTCGTGCCGGTGATCCGTGATGATCCCCGGCTCGGCCTTGCCGGTCTCGTCTGGACGATCCTCGTCGTCGCCGCCGCCGATATCGGCGCGTATTTCTCCGGACGGACCTTCGGTGGCCCCAAGCTCTGGCCGCGGGTGAGTCCCAAGAAGACCTGGTCGGGCGCGATCGGCGGCCTCGTGCTCGCGCTCGGGGTGTCGCTCGCCTTCGGCGCGATCATCGGCTGGCGCCTCGACACGGCGGCGGTGCTGAGCCTCGGCGTCGCCATCGCCTCGCAGGCGGGAGACCTGATCGAATCGGCGGTGAAGCGGCGCTGGGGCGTGAAGGATGCGAGCCGGCTCATCCCCGGCCACGGCGGCGTGATGGACCGGCTCGACGGTTTCGTCGGAGGCCTGTGGTTCTTCGCGCTCTATGACATACTCGGCGGCAGCCTTGGGGGATGAGCCGCCGATGACTCGCAGGATCAGCATTTTCGGTGCGACCGGCTCGATCGGCCGCACGACGGTGGCGCTCCTGGAAGCGCGCGAGGCGGAAGCCTACGAGGTCGTCGCCCTCTCGGGCGGGCGCAACATCGCCCTCCTCGCCGATCAGGCGCGCAGGCTCGGGGCGCGGATCGCGGTCACCTCCGAACCCGCCTGCCTCGAGGCGCTCGAGGCGGCGCTCGCGGGTTCGGGCGTGCGCGCGGCTGCGGGCCCCGAGGCGCTCGAGGCGGCGGCGGCCGAGCCCGTGGACTGGACCATGTCGGCGGTGATCGGCGCCGCCGGCCTGCCGATCAGCCTCGCCGCCGCCCGCCACGGCGGCGTCCTCGCGCTTGCCAACAAGGAGAGCCTCGTCTGCGCCGGGGCGCTTCTCAAGCAGGTCTGCGCCAGCGCCGGCACCACCCTCCTGCCGGTCGACAGCGAGCACAGCGCCGTCTTCCAGGCGCTTCGCGGCGAGCGGATCGAGTCGCTCGAACGCATCGTGCTCACGGCTTCCGGCGGGCCGTTCCGGACCTGGAGCCGCGAGCAGATGCGCGCCGCCACCCCGGCCGAGGCCCGGACCCATCCGAACTGGGAGATGGGCGAGCGGATTTCCATCGACAGCGCCTCGATGTTCAACAAGGCCCTCGAACTCATCGAGGCGCGCGAGCTCTTCGGGCTTCCGCCGGCGCGGATCGAGGCGGTGATCCACCCGCAGTCGATCGTCCATGCCCTCGTCGGCTTCAACGACGGCTCGATCATCGCCCAGATGGGACCCTCCGACATGACCGGGCCGATCGGCCATGCCCTCGACTGGCCCGAGCGCCGCCCCCTCGATGTCGACCGGCTCGACTTCGCCGCCCTCGGCCGGCTCGATTTCGAACCTGCCGACGAGGACCGCTTCCCCGCCCTGCGACTCGCGCGGGAGGTGATGGCGGCCGGCGGTCTCGCCGGCGCCGTCTTCAACGCCGCCAAGGAAACCGCGCTCGACGGCTTCATCGGCGGGCGGATCGGCTTCCTTGACATGGCCACCCTGGTGGAACATGTGCTGAACGAACTCGGCGCCGAGGCAGGGGCCGTGGCGGGCGGCTACGGACTCGCCGATGTCATGGCGCTCGACCGGACGGCTCGGCGGCTCGGCCGCGCCTGGGTCGAGACGCAGAGCGGAGGCTTGCCATGGACCTGATCGCCCAGATCCCCTTCATCGGCGGCTTCCTTGCGACCGTCCTCCCGTTCGTGGTCGTCCTCGGCATCGTCGTCGCCATCCACGAATACGGCCATTACATCGTCGCCCGCTGGTGCGGCATCCACTCGGAAGTCTTCTCGATCGGCTTCGGCCCGGTGATCTGGTCGCGCCGCGACCGGCGGGGCACGCTCTGGCAGGTGGCGGCACTGCCCCTTGGCGGCTACGTCAGGTTCCTCGGCGACTCTGGCGCGGCGAGCGGCGCCGACCGCGAGGCGCTCGCACGGATCCCCGAAGCCGAACGGGGCCGCAGCTTCCACGGGGCGAGCGTCGGGCGACGGATGCTGACGGTGCTGGCCGGACCCTTCTTCAACTTCATCCTCTCGATCATCGTCTTCGCGGGCCTCGTCCTCTGGCAGGGCGTCCCCACCGAGCGGCCGACCATCGGCACGATCGAGGCCCTGCCGAATGCCGAGCAGCCGTTGCAGCCGGGCGACATCATCCTCGACGTCAATGGCGAGCCGGTCGAGCGTTTCGCCGACATCTACCGGATCGGCGCGGCGATGGAGGAACCCGCCCCGATGCGCTTCCGGATCGAGCGCGACGGCACCGTCCTCGACCTCGTTGCCCCCTATGCGCTGCCGCCCCTCGTCGCGGGGGTCGAGCCGCTCTCGCCCGCAAGTCGGGCCGGGCTGCGCGCGGGCGACGTGATCGTCGAGGCGGATGGCGAGAGCCTCGCCTCGTTCGAGGAACTGCGCCAGATCGTGCTCGCCTCCGAAGGCCGGACGATTCCGCTCACCGTGTGGCGCGACGGCGCGGAGATCGCGCTCGAGATCACCCCGGCCGAGCGCGATGCGGAGGATGGCGCAGGCGGGTTCGAACGCCGGGTGATGATCGGCGTCGCCGGTGCCTCGCTCTACCTCCCCGCGACCGAGACCCCCGCCCCCTGGACGGCCCTCGCCCTCGGTGCCGGACGCACGCTCGACGTGATCGTGATGTCGCTCACCGGGCTTGGCCATATCCTCACCGGCGCCCTCGGCACCGAGAATCTCCAGGGACCGATCGGCATCGCCCAGCTCTCGGGCGAGACGGCGGCGCAGGGCTTCGCCAACTTCATCACTCTCATCGCGATCATCTCCACCGCGATCGGCCTGCTCAACCTCTTCCCGATCCCGGTGCTCGACGGCGGCCATTTCGTCGCATTCGCCATCGAGGCTGTGCGCGGCAGGCCACCAAGCGAGAAGGCAATGCAGATCGCGATGACGATTGGCCTTGGCTTGGTCCTGTTCCTGATGGTATTTGCTACCTACAATGACATCATGCGACTGGTGAGCTGATGGACCGGTGGTGGAACTACCGGTGGTAGAAGAAGCGGCGGGAAAACCGCCGGGACGGTGACAATAGCGGCGGCGAACCGCCGCGAGGGGCAGAGGACAGGCGGCATGACCAATCGGCACAGGATGGGCTCCGCCCGGGCGGCGGCGGGCGTCCTGATCTTCGCGCTGGCGCTCGGGGCTACGGGAACTGGCGGGCCGGTGACCGCGCAGACGGCGACCTTCTCGCGGATCGATGTCGCCGGCAACCAGCGTATCGACGCCGAGACCGTCCGCGTCTTCTCCGGGATCCAGGCGGGCCAGCCGGTCACCCCCGAGGAACTCAACCTCGCCGTGCGCCGCCTCTATGAATCCGGCCTCTTCGAGACGGTGAACGTCGCCCCCGAGGCCGGGCGGCTCGTCATCACCGTCCGGGAGAACCCGACGATCAACCAGATCGCCTTCGAGGGCAACGACTCCCTCAGCGACGAGGAGCTCTCCCAGATCATCGAGCTCCGGCCGCGCCTTGCCTATTCCGTGGCCGCCGCCGAGGCCGACGCCCAGCGGATCATCGACGCCTACCGCCAGTCCGGCCGGTTCACCGCCCGCGTCGAGCCCGTGATCATCCGCCAGCCCGACAACCGCGTCGATCTCGTCTACCAGATCACCGAGGGCCGGGTGACACCGGTCCAGCGCGTGACCTTCGTCGGCAACGAGACCTTCTCCGACCGCCGGCTCCGCCGCGCGATCGAGACCGGCCAGTCGAGCCTCTGGACCGCGATCTTCGGCGGCGCCACCTACGACGAGAACCGCCTCGCCCTCGACGAGCAGCTCCTGCGCCAGTTCTACCTCGAGCGCGGCTTCATCGATTTCGAGGTGACTTCCGCCACCGCCGAACTCGCGCCCGAGCGCAACGCCTTCTTCGTCACCTTCACCGTGAGCGAGGGCGAGCGGTTCCGCTTCGGCCAGCCCTCGGTCGTCTCGATGATCCCCGGCCTCGATTCGGCGCAGTTCGAACCGCTGCTGCGCGAGATCAGGCCCGGTTCGGTCTACAACGCCCGCCAGGTCGAGCGGGTGATCGAGCGCATGGCCTACCAGGCCGGCCAGCAGGGCTACGCCTTCGTCGACATCGTGCCGCGGGTCGAACGCGACGATGCCAACCGCGTCGTCGACATCGTCTTCGAGCTCCAGCAGGGCGAGCGCGTCTTCATCGAGCGCATCGACATCGTCGGCAACACCCGTACCCTCGACCGCGTGATCCGGCGCCAGTTCCGCGTCGTCGAGGGCGATGCCTTCAACACGCGCGAGATCCGCGCCGCCGAGGACCGCATCCGGGGCCTCGGCTATTTCTCGAACGCCCGCGTCACCGTGCGCGAGGGTTCGAACCCGAATGCCGCCATCATCCGCGTCGAGGTCGAGGAGCAGCCGACCGGCTCGCTCAGCCTCGGCGGCGCCTACTCGACCAACGAGGGCTTCGCCGCGCAGATCTCGGTGACCGAGCGCAACTTCCTCGGCCGCGGCCAGACGGTCTCCGGCGCCTTCTCGGGCTCGTCGCAGTTCCGCAACCTCGAATTCGGCTTCACCGAGCCCGCGCTCCTCGACCGTGATCTCCTCGCCGGGTTCCGCATCTACCAGCGCGAGCGCGAATACCGCGAGACCGCCTACCGGACCAAGAACACCGGCTTCGAGCCGCGGCTCGGCTTCCCGGTGAGCGAGAACGGCCGGCTCACCCTGCGCTACCGGTTGAGCGACGACGAGATCAGCGATGTCGAGGACGATACCTCGGCGATCATCCGCGCCGAGGAAGGCTCGGCCGTGACCTCGGCCTTCGGCTTCACCTATTCCTATGACCGTCGCAACTCGGTTGTCGATCCGACGGCGGGCTTCATCTTCACGCTCAACCAGGACTTCGCCGGTCTCGGCGGCGATACCACCTTCTCCAAGACCCAGGCCTCGGCGCGGGTCTACGCGAGCATGTTCGACGAGGACGTGATCCTCTCGGCCACGCTCGAGGGCGGCGCCCTGTTCTGGGACGGCGACAGCCGCGTGACCGAACGGTTCATCAGCGGCGGCGACAATTTCCGCGGCTTCGCCCGCAACGGCATCGGCCCGCGCGACATCGACGACGCGACCGGCGTCGATGATCCGCTCGGCGGCAACTACTACGCCGTCGCCCGGCTCGATGCGACCTTCCCGCTCGGCTTCCCGGAGGAATACGGCATCTTCGGCGGCGTCTTTGCCGACGCGGGCTCGGTCTGGGGCCTCGACAACACCGAAGGCACCGGCGGCGAGGTGGATGACGGGTTCGCGCTCCGCGCCTCCGTCGGTGTCAGCGTGATCTTCGAGACCGCCTTCGCGCCGCTGCGTTTCAACTTCTCGACGCCGCTGATGAAGGAGGACGGCGACGAGACGGAGAATTTCCGCTTCACCATCCAGACCCGCTTCTGAGGCGCCGGCGAACGGAAGCCGGCCCGGGCGATGACGTTAACACTTGGGTAGGTTCTTATCTCTCTGTTGAATCAAGGACTTGAGGGGGTTTTCACGCGTGGGCGCCCTGATGCCCACGGTCCGGGAAAGCACCGGTCATCGTGCCTGCGCGCCCTGGCAGTCCCCGCGCTGACGCTGGCGCTTGCACTCGCGCTCGCGCCCGTCACGGGCGCCAATGCCCAGGAGGGCGCGCCCTTCCTCATCCTGAACCAGGAGCGCCTCCTCACCGGCTCCGAGACGGGCCAGGCCCTGCTCGAGGAGGAGCGGGAGGCGCGCGACGCGCTCCGGGCCGAGGCCCGCGAACTCGAACAGGCCTTCGAGGAGGAGGAGCGCCGTCTCGCCCGGATGCGCGAGACGATGGACCCCGAGGAATTCCGCGAACTCGCCGACGATTTCGACAGCCGCGTCGTCGAGGCGAGGCAGCAGCAGGACGAACGCTCGGATGCCCTCGTTGCCGAATTCGACCGGCGCCGGCGACAGTTCTACGCCGAGATCGCCCCGGTCCTCGTCACCCTGTTGTCACGCTACGGTGCCCGTGCGATTTTCGATGAATCGAGCGTGCTGCTGGCGGACCAGAGTCTGAACATCACCGACGCGGTGATTGCGGAGATCGACGCCCGCGCGCGAACCGAAGGGGAAGGTGGCGACGACGAGGCGGCACCACCCGCAGCACCACAGGCGCCGGAGGAGGAGGTGGGAGACGATGAGTGACGAAAAGGACGAATCCGGCGAACAGCTCGACATTCTCGACATCAAGCGGGCAATCCCGCACCGCTATCCGTTTCTCCTGATCGACCGGATCACCAGTCTCCGCCGCGGGCACTCGGCCGTCGGCATCAAGAACGTCACCGCCAACGAGCAGTTCTTCGAGGGCCATTTCCCCGAACACCCCGTCATGCCCGGCGTCCTCGTCATCGAGGCACTGGCCCAGACCGCGGCCGTCCTCGTCGTGAGGGGGCTTGACGTCGGCGACAATCACGATCTCCTCGTCTACTTCATGGGGATCGACAAGGCCCGCTTCCGCCAGCCGGTCAGGCCGGGCGACCAGCTCGAGCTCCACGTCACCCTCGACCGCAGCCGGGGCAAGGTCTGGCGGTTTGCCGGCGAGGCGAGGGTGAACGGCTGCGTCTGTGCCGAAGCCGAGTTCATGGCGATGATCATGCATCCGGAGGACCTCGAGAAGGGCAAGGCATGACGATACATCCGACCGCCACCATCCATCCGACGGCGGTAATCGAGGACGGTGCCCGCATCGGCCCGGGCTGCCGCGTCGGCGCCTACTGCGTGATCGGCGCCGATGTCGAACTGGGCGAGGAAGTTCACCTCCACTCCCATGTCGTCCTCGCCGGCGTCACCCGTATCGGCGCGCAGACCCAGGTGTTTCCCTTCGCCGCGCTCGGCACCGCGCCGCAGGATCTGAAATACCGGGGTGAACGGACCGAACTCGTGATTGGCGCCCGCAACCGGATCCGCGAGTATGTCACCCTCAGCCCCGGCACCACGGGCGGTGGCGGTGTCACCCGGATCGGTGACGACAACCTCTTCATGGCCCATGCCCATGTCGGCCACGACTGCACGGTCGGCAACGGTATCGTGATGGCGAACTGCGCCTCCCTTGCCGGCCATGTCGTGGTCGAGGACGGCGCCATCCTCGGCGGGCTTGCCGGGGTTCACCAGTTCGTCCGCATCGGCAAGGGCGCGATGATCGGCGGCCTCTCCGCGGTCTCCTCCGATGTCGTTCCCTACGGCATGGTGGCGGGCGAGCGGGCCAAGCTCATCGGTCTCAACCTCGTCGGGCTGAAACGCCGTGGCCGCGCAAAGCCCGAGATCAACGAGCTCCGCGCTGCTTTCGACGCCATGTTCGAGTCGGGCGACACGCTGGCCGAACGGGCGCGCGCCGCACGGGAGCAGCATCCCGACAACCCGCTCGTGGCGGAGATGGCCGAGTTCATCCTCGCGGAGTCGAACCGCTCCTTCACGTTGCCGCCCGACCGGCGCCGTGTCTGAAGCACCGCTTGCCATCATCGCCGGGCGCGGACCGCTGCCGCGGCTGGTGGCGGAGAACTGCCGCAAGCGCGGCCGTCCCTACCGGGTGGTAGTCTTCGAGGGCGAGCCAGTCGACTGGGCCGACGGCCATCCCGTCATCCACGCGAGTTTCGAGAAACCCGGCCGCATGTTCGCGGCACTGCGCGAGGCGGGCTGCAAGGTCGCCACCTTTGCCGGCGGCATGCAGCGGCCGAAACTCAATCCCCTGCGTTTCGATCTCAAGATGATGCGGCTCGCACCGCAGCTCGTTGCCGGCCTGAAGGGGGGAGACGACGCGACACTGCGAACGATCGGGGCGATCTTCGAGGCCGAGGGACTGGAGCTCCAGGCCGCGCAGGATCTCGCCGAGGACGTGCTGGTGCCCGAGGGCGTCCTCACCCGCGCCGCCCCGAGCGAGGCCGACCGTCGCGATACCGAACGCGCCGCCGCCATCGTCGCCGCGATGGGCACCGTCGATGTCGGCCAGGGAGCGGTGGTTGCGCAGGGCCTCTGCCTCGGTGTCGAATCGATTCAGGGCACCGACATCCTGCTCTCCTTCGTCGCCGAGACGGGCAGCCGCTTCCGGCCCGACCCGAAGGGCGCGCGCGGCGTTCTCTACAAGGCGCCCAAGCCGGGGCAGGACCGCCGTTTCGACCTCCCGGCGATCGGTCCCCGGACGATGGAAGGCGCGGCCCGCGCCGGCCTCGCCGGAGTCGCGGTGGAAGCCGGGGGCGTCATGGCGCTCAGCCTGGGCGAGGCGGTGGCGACGGCCGACCGGCTCGGCCTCTTCATCTGGGGGCGGAAGGCGTGACCCGCCTGTTCCTCATCGCCGGCGAACCCTCGGGCGACCGTCTCGGTGCGGCCCTCCTCGAAGGGCTCAGGACCCTCGAAGGGCCGGCGCTTGAGGTGGACGGGATCGGTGGCCCGGCGATGGCGGCGGAGGGACTTGTCAGCCGCTTCCCCATGGAGGAGCTCTCGGTGATGGGGCTGGCCGAGGTCCTGCCCCGGCTCCCCGGCATCCTCCGCCGCGTGCGGGAGACGGCAGCGGCGGTGATCGAGGCAGAGCCCGACGCGCTCATCACCATCGACAGCCCGGATTTCGGTCTCAGGGTCGCACGGCGCGTACGGGCAGCCAGGCCGGAGCTGCGCACCATCCATTACGTCGCGCCGCAGGTCTGGGCGTGGCGGCCCGGCCGCGCCCGAAAGATGGCGGAGGTGATCGACCACGTTCTCGCCCTCCTGCCTTTCGAACCGCCCTACATGGAGGCGGCCGGCATGACCTGCGAGTTCGTGGGCCACCCGGTCGTGGCGATGGCGCGGGCGAGCGAGGCGGAAAAGGCCGCGCTCCGCGCCGTCCTCGGCTTCGGCGACGATCCGGTGATCGCCTTGCTGCCGGGTTCGCGCCGCGGCGAGGTGGCGCGGCACGGGCCGATCTTCAGCGAGACCTTTGCACGGCTGCGACGGGTGCGACCGAATCTGCAGGCGGTGATCGCGGCAACGGCACCGGTCGTCGACCTCGTGCGTGAGACCATACCCGACGCTTCCGTCCTCGACCCGCGGGACATGCCTGATTCCGAGGCGCAGATGTGGAAACGCGCGGCCTTCGCCACCGCCGACGTGGCGCTCGCCGTCTCCGGAACGGTCAGCCTGGAGCTCGCGGCGCAGGGCACGCCAATGGTGATCGCCTATCAGGCCAATCCTGTCAGTGCAGCCATTGCCCGCCGACTGGTTCGCGTCGACACCGCGACCCTCGTCAATCTCGTCACCGGAAGGCGGGCCGTGCCCGAATTCATATTCGAGCGCTGCCAGCCGCGGATGATCGCCCCCGCGCTCGCGCGGATCCTCGACGATCCCGAGGATGCAGCCGATCAACTCGCCGCCGGCGAGGAGGCGATGCGCCGCCTTGGCCGCGATGACGAACCTCCCGGCCTGCGGGCGGCGCGCTCGGTGCTTGCGGCGATCGAACGCCCGCGGCTCGCGCGACGCGGCTGACCATCCGGGAGCGCAGCCTGAGCCAACCGCCGCCGAGGCTCAGCCGGTCACCCCCTCCCAGAAGCTCTTCACGCGGGAAAAGAAGTCCTGGCCCGCGGGGTTGTTGTTCTTGCCTGCGGCCTCGAACTCGCGCAGGAGTTCGCGCTGGCGCGCGGTGAGGTTCACCGGGGTCTCGACCGCGAGCTCGATGTAGAGATCACCCGAACCCGCGCCCCGCAGTGCCGGCATGCCCTTGCCCCGGAGCCGGAGCTGCTTGCCCGACTGCACGCCGGCGGGCACCTTGACCCGGGTACGTCCGCCATCGAGCGTCGGGGCCTCGATCTCGCCCCCGAGCGCCGCGGTCACGATCGAGACCGGGATCCGGCAGTAGATGTTCTGCCCGTCGCGCTCGAAGATCGGATGATCCTCGACCTCGATGAAGATGTAGAGATCCCCCGGGGGGCCGCCACGCAGACCCGCCTCGCCCTCACCGGCAAGACGGATGCGGGTTCCGGTCTCGACCCCGGGCGGGATGTTGACGCTGAGCGTCCGGTCCTTGCGGACCCGTCCAGCCCCGGCGCAGCTCGTGCAGGGATTCTTGATGATCTGCCCGCGGCCGGAACAGGTCGGACAGGTGCGCTCGATGGTGAAGAAGCCCTGCTGTGCCCGCACCTTGCCCATGCCGGCACAGGTGGGACAGGAAACCGGCTCCGCGCCTCCCTCGGCGCCGGTGCCGCTGCAGACATCGCAGGTGACCGAGGATGGCACGGTGATCGTCGCCTGCCGCCCCCGGTAGGCTTCCTCGAGCGTCATCCGCAGGTTGTAGCGGAGGTCGGAGCCCCGGCTGGCACGCTGGCCGCTCCGGGTCCGTGTCCCCATGAAATCGCCAAAGAGATCGTCGAAGACATCCGAGAACGCGCTTGCGAAATCATGCGAGTTCGCCGCGCCGCGATGGAATCCGCCACCATTCTCGAAGGCCGCGTGACCGAAACGGTCATAGGCGGCCTTCTTCTGGGGATCCTTCAGGGCGTCGTAGGCCTCGTTGACCTCCTTGAACTGACTCTCCGCGGCGGGGTTGTCCTTGTTGCGGTCGGGATGCAGCGCCTTCGCCTTCTTGCGATAGGCCTTCTTGATCTCGTCCTCCGACGCGTTCCGGCTGACGCCGAGCACGTCGTAATAGTCACGTTTCGCCATGGGCGGAGGGCCTCGTCAAAAAGCCGAGATGGCCCGTCCTCTCCGGAACAGGCCATCTCGCGGTTGCATCGGGATCAGCGCTTCTTGTTGTCTTCGCCGATGTCCTCGAAATCGGCATCGACCACACCGTCGTCATCCGCAGGCCGCGAACCCGCGTCCCCGGTGCTGCCCGCCTCTGCGGACTGCTGCTGTTCGGCCTCGGCCTTGTAGATCGCCTCGCCGAGCTTCATCGCCGCCTCGGTCAGGTCCTGGCTGCGAGCCCGGATCTTCTCGGCGTCGTCGCTCTCCATGGTCTCGCGCAGCGCCTTGATGGAGAGCTCGATCGCCTCGGCGGTGGAGGGGTCGACCTTGTCGCGGTGCTCGGCAAGCGACTTCTCGGTACCATGGATCAGGCTCTCCGCCTGGTTCTTCGCCTCGACGAGCTCGCGGCGTGCGCGGTCGGCCTCGGCATTCTCCTCGGCCTCCTTGACCATCCGCTGGATGTCGTCGTCCGACAGGCCGCCCGAAGCCTGGATGGTGATCTTCTGCTCCTTGTTGGTGCCCTTGTCCTTCGCGGAGACGGACACGATGCCGTTCGCGTCGATATCGAAGGTCACCTCGATCTGGGGCACGCCCCGCGGCGCGGGCGGGATGTCCTCGAGGTTGAACTGGCCGAGCAGCTTGTTGTCCGCGGCCATTTCGCGCTCGCCCTGGAAGACCCGGATCGTCACCGCCCGCTGGTTGTCCTCGGCGGTCGAGAAGATCTGGCTCTTCTTGGTCGGGATCGTCGTGTTGCGGTCGATGAGCCGCGTGAAGACGCCGCCCAGGGTTTCGATGCCGAGCGACAGCGGCGTCACGTCGAGCAGCACCACGTCCTTGACGTCGCCCTGCAGCACACCCGCCTGGATCGCGGCACCCATCGCCACGACCTCGTCCGGGTTCACGCCGCGATGCGGCTCCTTGCCGAAGAACTTCTGCACTTCCTCGATGACCTTCGGCATCCGGGTCATGCCGCCGACGAGGACGACCTCGTCGATCTCGCCCTTGGAGATGCCCGCATCCTTCAGCGCCGCCTGACAGGGCTTCAGCGTCCGGTCGATCAGGTCGCTCACCAGGCTCTCGAGCTTCGCCCGCGTCAGCTTCATCACGAGGTGAAGCGGCGTCGAGGTCTTCGGGTCCATCGAGATGAACGGCTGGTTGATCTCGGTCTGCGCCGAGGACGAGAGCTCGATCTTCGCCTTCTCCGCGGCCTCCTTCAGGCGCTGCAGCGCCATCCGGTCCTTGGTGAGGTCGACGCCGTGCTCCTTCTTGAACTCGCTGGCGAGATACTCGACGATGCGCATGTCGAAATCCTCGCCGCCGAGGAACGTGTCGCCGTTCGTCGACTTCACCTCGAACAGGCCGTCGTCGATCTCGAGAATGGTGATGTCGAAGGTGCCGCCGCCGAGGTCATAGACCGCGATCGTCTTCGAATCCTTCTTGTCGAGCCCGTAGGCAAGCGCCGCCGCCGTCGGCTCGTTGATGATCCTGAGGACCTCGAGGCCGGCGATCCTGCCAGCGTCCTTGGGTGCCTGGCGCTGGGCGTCGTTGAAATAGGCCGGAACCGTGATGACCGCCTGGGTCACCTTCTCGCCAAGGTAGCTCTCGGCCGTTTCCTTCATCTTCTGCAGGATGAAGGAGGAGATCTGCGACGGCGAATACTTTTCACCCTTCGCCTCGACCCATGCGTCCCCGTTCGGCCCGCTGACGATCTTGTAGGGCACCATTCCCATGTCCTTCTTGGTCATGGGATCGTCGAAACGCCGGCCGATGAGGCGCTTCACGGCAAAAATGGTGTTCTCCGAATTGGTGACCGCCTGGCGTTTCGCCGCCTGGCCGACAAGGCGCTCCTCATCGGTGAAGGCGACGACCGAAGGCGTCGTTCGCGCGCCCTCCGCGTTCTCGATCACCCGAGCTTGCGTACCGTCCATGATGGCGACACAGGAATTTGTCGTCCCGAGGTCGATACCGATGACTTTGGCCATGAGTATAATCCCTTTCTTAGGCGATGTTCCGGGCCGGGTCCCGTAAGCGGCCCCCCGCCCCGTATCCCCGATCGTGATCTCCTTCCGGAACCTCACGCGCACGTGCGGCTCCCTGGCTCGTCGGCTATATAGGAGGCGCATTTTCGCCCTGCAAGTTTCGCCAGTGCCGCGAAAACCGGACCACGGAGCAGAAGAATGACCGTCCTCACCGTGAACGGATTCACGATTCACAAGGGGCGGATCGGGCCCGAAGGGCAGGAAGCGATGGTAAAAGCGATCCGCGCCGTCGCCGGTGCCGCGCCCCTGTTCTCGCCGCTCACGCCATGGGGGAGACCGATGCGGGTGAAGATGACGTCCGCGGGCCGTTACGGCTGGTATTCCGACCGGCGAGGCTACCGCTACATTGACCGCCACCCGTCGGGCGCGCCGTGGCCGTCCATCCCCGAGCCGGTCCTTGCCGAGTGGCGCGCCCTGGTCCCGGGTACGCGTTTGCCCGACTGCTGCCTTGTCAACTTCTACGGCAGGGATGCCCGGATGGGCCTGCATCGTGATGCCGACGAGCGGGATTTCTCCTTTCCGGTCGTCTCCATCTCGCTCGGCGACGCCGCGACCTTTCGCATGGGCGGCCCTTCCCGCGCCGATCCCACCCGTTCGGTCATGCTCGAGAGCGGCGATGTCGTGGTGATGGCGGGAGCCGCCCGGCTCGCCTATCACGGGATCGACCGCATCCGCTTCGGCAGTTCGCGCCTGCTGACAGAGGGCGGCCGCATCAACCTCACCCTGAGGGTCGTCGACTGATGCGGCGGAAGCTCCCGACCGTTCCCGCCTTCGCCGCCCTCCGCACCTTCGGACATGGCGCCCTCGCGGCCGCACGGCGCTATCTTGAACTGGGGACGATCGGCCTGCTGCTCCTGATCTCCGGATGCCTCTGGATCTTTGCCGAGCTTGCCGACGAGGCATCCGAAGGCAGCACGCGGGAATTCGATACCGCCGTCCTCCTCGCCTTCCGTGATCCCGCCGATCCCTCCGACCCGCTCGGTCCAACCTGGCTCGAGGAATTCGGACGCGATGTCACGGCGCTCGGCGGGCTCGGGCTCCTGGCGGTGATCACGCTCGCGGTGGCGGGCTTCCTCTGGCTCAGGGACCGGCGCGGTACGGCGATCCTCATCCTCCTCGCGGTCGGGAGCGGCCAGCTGATGAGTTTCGTCTTCAAGCTGGGCTTCGACCGGTCCCGGCCCGAACTCGTCCCGCACGGGATGGCGACCTACACCTCGAGCTTTCCTTCCGGCCACGCGATGATGGCGGCCGTAACCTATCTCACCCTCGCCGTGCTGCTGGCCCGCGTCCAGGAGGGGCGGCGCATCAAGATCTACATCCTCAGCGTCGCGGTGATCATCACCGTCGCCGTCGGGATCAGCCGCATCTATCTCGGCGTTCACTGGCCGACCGACGTGCTCGCCGGCTGGACCGCCGGCGCCGCCTGGGCCTTCGGCTGCCTGCTCGTCGCGAACTGGCTGCACCGGCTCGGCCTGATCGGGGGGCGCGGCCGCGACTGAGCCGCGTCTCCCTCACCGCCCGATCGTGCAGCACCCGGCAAGGAGGCTGGCGCCTGCCTCGTCCTCCCGCACCAGCATCGCCTCGAGCCCGTAGGCCCGGTCCGACATCCCGTCCGAGCAGCGCGCCGCCGTCAGACTCGCCGTCAGCCGCCAGTCCTCGCCCTCCGCCAGCACCACGCGGCGCGGATCGCGGAAGATGCCCGTATCGAGGATCGCGATAATCGTCCCGGTCTCCTCGGTCTCCGGGGTCGCCAGCACCAGCCGGTCCGCCTCCGGCCGCATCGACCAGAACGGCTCCGTGCCGAGGCATTGCAGCCCGTCGGGCAGGGCGCCCGGCTCCCAGACATCCACCCGGTAGTCGAGATAGCGCATCGCCACCCAGCCCGAACGCTCGCCCACGTTCACGAGACCCCAGCGCCCACTCGCGTCATGGGCCACCACCTCGACATTCTCTTCATCGGGAGCAAGCGTGCCGATGATTTCGGCACGCGCATCCGGACGCGCCCGGACGTTCAGGACATCGTCCGCCGCCACATCCACCACGTCGAACCGCGTCGGCAGGATGTATTCACGCGTAGCTAGGGCCGGCCCCGCAAGCGTGGCGAGGAATGCGCCGAGAATCGCCACCCGCCCGATCACGGACGCAGCCCGGGAAGCGGCCGCGGCTTCCCCTCGCCATCCACTGCCACGAACACGAATCTGCCCTCCGTCACCTTGACCCGCCTTCCCTCCGGTTGCCGCGTCGCCCAGACCTCGGCGGCGATCGTCATCGACGTCCGACCCTCGCGTTCGAGCGTCGTGTGGATCGAGACCACGTCGCCGACCCGGACCGGGCGATGAAACGTCATCGCCTCCACGGCGACCGTCGCCACCCGTCCCTCGGCCCGCCCGCGCGCCAGCACCGAGCAGCCGAGATCCATCTGAGCCATCAGCCAGCCGCCGAAGATGTCGCCGCTCGGGTTGGTATCGGCCGGCATCGCGATCGTCTGCAGGCTGAGCTTGCCCCGAGGCGCATTCTCGTCCATCAGCCTGCCCCTCATGCTTCGTCTCCGAAATCCGCCGGCCATGCTCGCGCAACCGGCGGAACCGGTCAACTTCGGCTCATGGAGGGCGCCGTCGTTTACACGCGGTCCGATCTCGGACATACCATCGGGCATTTGCTCAGGCCGGGACAGTCCATGGATCACGCCGCCATCGTCACCACCGCGCGCCGCCTTGCCCTCGCGGCGGGACAGGCAATTCTCGACATCTACAACCGCGACGACTTCGACGTCCGGGTGAAGGCCGACGATTCCCCGGTCACCGAGGCGGACGAGAAGGCCGATGCCCTTATTGCCAGCGGCCTTCGTGCAGCCTTCCCCGACATTCCGGTGGTGACGGAGGAGCAGGCCGCAAGCCACGCTACCACGGCCGACGTGTTCTTCCTCGTCGATCCCCTCGACGGCACCAAGGAATTCGTGCAGCGCCGTGGCGACTTCACCGTCAACATCGCCCTCGTCGAAAATGGTCTGCCAACGCGGGGAGTCATCTATGCACCTGCGAAGCAGCGGCTCTTCTACACCACCGCCGAGGGACGGTCGGTCGAGGAATCCCCGCCCCATGACCCGGAGACACCCGGGGAACTGCGTATCCTCCGCGTGACCGACCCCGACGAGGCGGCGCTTCTCGTCGTCGCTTCCAAGTCGCACCGGGACCAGGCGACCGACGACTACATCGCCCGCTACAAGGTAGCCGATCTCCGCTCGGCCGGCTCCTCCCTCAAGTTCTGCCTCGTCGCTGCCGGGGAAGCCGATCTCTACCCGCGGCTCGGCCGTACCATGGAATGGGATACCGCCGCCGGCCATGCGATCCTCGCCGGCGCCGGAGGCCGCGTCGTCCGCTTCGACGACCATCGGCCCCTCACCTATGGCAAGCCCGGGTACGGCAATCCCTTCTTCATCGCCCATGCGCCGGGCGTGACGCTGGTTCCCACCTGATGTCGGTCCTCCTTGTCATTCCCGCCCGCTACGCCTCGACCCGTTATCCCGGCAAGCCGCTCGCCGGGCTGCGCGGCGCGACCGGGAAGGAGAAGAGCCTGATCGAGAGGAGCCACGCCGCCGCCCGCGCGGTGGCGGGCATCGACCGCATCGTCATCGCCACGGACGACGAGCGGATAGCGAACCACGCGCGCAGCTTCGGCGCCGAGGCGGTGATGACTCCGTCCTCCTGCCGGAACGGAACGGAGCGCTGCGCCGCGGTGGCGGAGATGCTCCCGGAATACGATCTCGTCGTGAACCTCCAGGGGGATGCGCCTCTGACGCCTCCCTGGTTCGTCGAGGCCCTGGTCGAGGCGGCAACGGCCGATTCGACCGTCGCGGTTGCCACTCCCGTCCTTCGCTGCGACTCCCAGGCCCTCGCGGGTTTTCTCGAGGATCGCCGCGCCGGCCGGGTGGGCGGTACCACCGCCGTCTTCGACGCGGCCGGGCGAGCACTCTATTTTTCCAAGGAAGTCATACCATTCATGGGGCGGGATCTCCGCACCGGCGAAGAAATACCAGTTCACCATCATGTAGGCGTCTATGCCTATCGCCGCACGGCCCTTCTGCGCTATGCTGCACTGCCGGAAGGCCCACTCGAGCGCTGGGAGGGGCTGGAACAGCTCCGATTTCTGGAGAACGGCCTCGGAATACTTTGCGTCCCGGTGGAGGCTCATGGCCGGACCTTCTGGGAACTCAACAACCCGGAGGACCTGCCAAAGATCGAACGGGCGCTTGTGGAACTGGGGATCGACTGATTGCGTTGATGATGAAGACCGAAAGCAGTGCCGGGCTCGAGACGCGACAGCTGATTCCAGATTATTCGGTAGAGTAGCAGCTGCGCATCAGGAAGGCGCAGCCGTTCGGAAACGCCCCCGTGCCGACGGGCCCGTGAGGGCGCAAGAACCAAGGGAACGTGATGCAGAACAAGGTTACGAAGGCAATTTTTCCCGTCGCCGGCTTCGGCACGCGCTTTCTGCCCGCCACCAAATCGATTCCGAAGGAGATGCTGCCGCTCGTCGATCGGCCCCTGATCCAGTACGCGATCGACGAGGCACGTGCCGCGGGCATCACCGATTTCATCTTCGTGACGTCCCGGGGGAAGAGCGCGCTCGAGGATTACTTCGACCGCGCCCCCGAACTCGAGAGCGCGCTGGCCGAGAACGGCAAGCAGCATCTCCTCGACCGGCTGAAGCAGACCGAGATGGGCTCCGGCACCGTCGCCTATGTCCGTCAGCATGAGCGTCTCGGCCTCGGCCACGCCGTCTGGTGCGCCCGCCACCTGATCGGCAACGAGGCCTTTGCCGTGATCCTTCCCGACGATGTCATCGATGCCGAGACCCCCTGCCTCAAGCAGATGGTCGATGCCTATGCCACGACCGGCGGCAACATGGTTGCCACGATGGAGGTCGCGCCCGAGGCCACCTCCGCCTACGGCATCCTCGATGTCGGTCCCGGATCCGGACCGACCCTTTCCGTTCGTGGCATGGTGGAAAAGCCCAAGCCCGAGGTCGCCCCGTCGAATCTCGCCATCATCGGCCGCTACATCCTGAGACCGAGCGTCCTTACCCATCTCGATTCGATCAAGGCGGGCGCGGGCGGCGAGATCCAGCTTACCGATGCCATTGCCCGCGAGATCTCGGAGAAGGACAATGTCCACGCGCTCCGCTTCCGCGGCAAGCGCTATGACTGCGGCTCGAAGTCGGGCTACCTGCAGGCCACCGTTGCCTTCGGCCTGCAGGATCCGGAACTCGGCGATGAATTCGGCGCCTATCTCGCCGAGGTGATGGCGGCGCGGACGGACGATCCCACCGACGCGCGGCAGGTCCAGCTCGTCCGCTGAAACAGCCACATCGGAAACACCGGAACCACCGGGCCGCTCACGCGGCCCTTTCCGTCTTGCCCTCGGTCAGGATCGCGTAAAGCGCCGACGGCTCGAAGGTCGAGCGCAGCTTGGAGCAGATGTCCTCGCTCCGCAGCGTGCGTGATACCCGCGCCAGCGCCTTGAGATGGTCGGCGCCCGCAGCCTCCGGCGCCAGCAGCGTGAAGACCAGGTCGACGGGCTGCCGGTCGATCGATTCGAAGTCGACCGGTTTCTCGAGACGCACGAAGAGGCCGCGCACCCGGTCGACCTCCCCGAACCGCGCATGGGGAATCGCGACGCCCCGGCCCACCCCGGTCGGCCCCAATGCCTCCCGATCAAGGAGCGCCCGGTAGACGGCTTCCGACGACACGCCGTAAATCTGGCTCGCCAGTTCCGCGAGCTCCTGCAGCAGGCGCTTCTTGCTCGTCACCTTCAGCGGCGCGCGCACGGCTTCGACGCCGAAAATTTCCGAGAGCTCCATGGAAGGACCTCCTGCGACGCGAGAGGCGCCGTTATTGCGCCGAATTGCGGGGGTCGATCCAGCCGATGTTGCCGTCGTCACGCTTGTAGACGACGTTGACCCCGCCATGAGCGGTGTTGCGGAAGACGAGGAGCGGTGCGCCGGCGAGCTCCATCTGCATCACCGCCTCCCCCACGGAGAGGGACTGGACCCTGGTCTCCATCTCCGCGACGATCACCGGCTGCAGGCTCTCGGGCTCCTCGCCATCCTTCTGCCCGCTTTCGCCGGCGAGGATGTAGGACGGCGCCCCGAAGTACTCGATCGGCGCCTGCCGATTGCGGTGGTGGTCCTTCAGCCGCCGCTTGTAGCGCCGCAGCTGCTTCTCCATCCGCTCCAGCGCACCATCGAACGCCGCATAGATCTCGTCGGCGCGGGCCTTCGCCTTCACGGTGAGCCCCGTAGCGAGATGCACGGAGATGTCCGCCGCGTATTCGAAGGATTCGCGCGAGAACGTCACGATCGCCTCGACGGTGCGATCGAAATACTTCCCGACGGTCTCGCGCAGCTTCTCCTCGGCATGCGTGGTGAGCGCTTCGCCGACGTCGATCTGTTTGCCGCTTACCTGAATGCGCATCGTTCGCCTCTGCCTGGTGCCGGTTCATGAAACCGACGCTCAATGGATGCCGCCCGCGGCGCGCGGACCATTATGGTTAGCTCACGCGCCTGTCAACCGGCGTGACCGGCGTGCCCGGGCCGCTTCTCCGGATCAGGGAGCGCGACTGCCGGTGGCACCGGGCCGTCGGCGGGCGACGGAGGACGGTATGGCCATTCCCTCACGATATTTCGTCACGGTACGCCGTGCAATAACGATCCCCTCACGGTTGAGCGCCCGGAACAGCCTGTCGTCCGACAGCGGCCGCGCCGGATCCTCGGCGCCGATCAGCGCGCGGATCCGCGCCTGGACCGCTGCCGCGGAGACCGCCCCGCCCCCGCGCCGCGTCGGGAGCGGCTGGCTGAAGAACGTGCCGAGGGCGAAGATGCCGCGCTCGCAGGCGAGATGCTTGCCCGCCGCCACCCGGCCGACCGTTGATTCATGCAGGCCGAGTTTCCCGGCAAGATCCCGCCGGGTGAGCGGTTTCAGCCCCGGCTCACCCATCGCGAAGAACAGTTCCTGGTGCGACACGATGGCGCTCGCCACCGCGAGGATGGTCCGCGCCCGCTGCGCGAGGCTGCGCACGAGCCAGGTTGCCTCGAGGCGGCACTCGGCGATGTAACGTTTCGCCGCAGTGTCACGCGCCGGGATATGGGCGGCATACATGCTGTTCATCAGCACCCGCGGCAGGGTCTCGGGATTGACCTCGACATCCCAGCCGGTGCCGCTTCGCCGCACCAGCACATCAGGCACCACCACGGCCACCGGTTCGTCGTCCGCGATGGCAGCACCCGGCTTCGGCACGCAGCGTCTGAGCCGTTCCAGCCGCGCCGCCACCACGTCGGGATGAAGGCCTGCCGCCGACGCCAGCGCCGCGATCCCGCCCTGCGCGAGACGGTCGAGATGGTCGAGCATCGCCGCCATCTCCGCGTCCAGTTCGTCCCGCTCCGCGAGCTGGAGCCGGAAACATTCGGCGATGTCCCGCGCGCCGATCCCGGCCGGCTCGAGACCCTGCACCAGGGCGAGCCCCGCCTCGGCGGTTTCCGGCGCGAGCCGATAGCGGGAGGCGAATTCCACGAGCGGCGTGCGGAAATAGCCGTCGTCCTCGAGCTCCTCGATGACGTGGAGGGCTGCCGCTGCCACTTCCGGCGACGTCCGCGTGAGCCGCACCTGCCGGCGGAGCCTGTCGCGCATCGAGAACGGCGTCGCCACGAGATCGATCGCGTGCGCGCCGTCGCCGCCCGACACGGGGCCGGGTCCACTGCGCGGGGGCCGAGCCGCGCGAAGTTCGAGAAGCGGGTTGCCTTCGACGATGGCAGCGACATGCCCGGCAAGTTCGAGATTGCTCATCCTGAGCATCCGCAGCGACTGCTGCAGCCGCGGCGTCATCGCCAGCGACTGGGTCTGCCGAAGCTCGAGGCCGGGACTGACCGTCATGGCGCTGCCCCCCGCGCCGGCCCGCTGCCTCCCTCACTGCAAGGCGGCCTCGCGCGCCTTCGCGCGCAGGTCGGCCTACAACCGGAAACTCTCGCCGAGATAGACCCGCCGCACATTGTCGTCGCGCACCACCTGATCAGGGGAGCCGCTCATCAGCACCGTCCCGTCATGCAGGATATACGCCCGGTCGACGATCTCCAGCGTCTCGCGCACGTTGTGGTCGGTGATCAGCACGCCGATCCCGCGCTCGGTGAGCTGGCGCACGAGCTTGCGGATATCCGCGACCGCGAGCGGATCGACGCCCGCGAACGGCTCGTCGAGCAGCACGTATTTCGGCTGTGCCGCGAGGCAGCGCGCGATCTCCACCCGCCGCCGCTCGCCGCCCGAAAGCGCGACGGCCGGCGTCCGGCGCAGATGCGTGATGGAGAACTCGGCAAGAAGCTCGTCGAGCATCTCCCGGCGCTTGTCCCTGTCCCTGACCGCGACCTCGAGCACGGCCCGGATGTTGTTGGCGACCGTGAGACCCCGGAAGATCGATGCCTCCTGTGGCAGATAGCCGATGCCGAGCTTGGAACGGCGGTACATCGGCAGCCAGGTGATGTCGCGGCCATCGACCGACACCGTGCCGGTATCGGGCGGCACCAGGCCCGCGATCGAGTAGAAACACGTGGTCTTGCCCGCACCGTTCGGCCCGAGGAGCGCCACGACCTCGCCGCGGTGCAGATCCAGCGAGACGTCGCGCAGGACCGGCCGCCGCCGATAGCTCTTCGAGAGCGCGCGCACGACGAGCCCCTGTCCGCCTTCCGTCACGGTGAGCCTCGGCCTCGCGCTCATCGCCCTGCTCCCGGTCCCGGCTCCCCCGGCACCACGATCGTCTGCACCCGCCCCTCCATGTTGGCGACGCTCCCGTCGAGATCGATGGTGAGCCGGTCGCCCGAAATCGCGTTCCTGCCCTGGGTGAGCACGACCGCGCCCGTCATCTCGATCATGCCCTCGGTGACGCGGTAGACGGCCTCTTCCGCCTCGGCCGCCTCGGCGCCGTTCGTGACGGTGACGGCGCCGCTCGCGCGGATGCGCTCGACCGCGCCCCCGCCGGGCGCATCGCCATCCGCATAGAATACCTCGACCTCGTCGGCGGCGAGGCGCAGCTCGCCCTGGCCGACGACGACCGAGCCCCGGAAATGCGCGGTGCCCGCCGCCTGGTCGACGCTGAGCGAGTCGGAGGTGATCTCCACCGGCAGGGCGGGGTCATGCTCGACGCCGGTGCCGAACGGGATGCCGCCCGCCCCCTGCGCCGCGAGCGCCGCCGGAACAAGGAATGCGCCCACCGCGAGGAAGGCGAAACGGGTCCGCAGGAAGTCAACCTTGATCATCAGCGCCCTCATACCGCAGGCGAACGCCATTGCCGAACGAAAACACCCGCCGTCCCTCCCCGATTTCCGCCGGAACGATCGTCATCCGCTCCGCGGCAATTGCACCCATCGGCCCGCTGCCATCGATATTGCCCTCGGCCTCGAGCGTGCCGGCGAGGAGATCGACGGTGACCGCATCCGCGCTGACGCGATAGCCGTCGCTCGACGTGACCGTCACCCGCCCGGACAGGTTCATGACCTGGGTCTCGAGATCCACATCCGCAACCGGTGCCGCAAGGGTGAACCGCTGGCCCCCGATGAAGCGGATCTCGCCTTCCAGTTCCTCGATGTCGGCCCGGGTCGGCGGGGCTGCATCCGGCACCACCACTTCCGCGGTGAAGCGGAACGGATCATCCTCCCGCGTCGAACCGGTCAGCACGGGCTCGGTCACCCTCAGCCCCTGTCCGAGGCTCTCGAGATCGGCCTCGGTGAAGATCAGCCCCGTGCCCCGCCGCTCCTCGCCCGGCAGCACGAAGAGCGAGGCAAGCAGCGCAACCGCAAGGAGCGGCAGCCCGATCTTCAGGATTCCGACAAGCTGCGAATGCAGGTCGACCTTGCGCGCCATGGCCCTCAGGTCACTCCCGCGCGGAGAAGGTCATGCACATGGAGGATGCCGACCGGCACCTCGGGCGCCGCTTCCGCCACCGCGAAAAGCGCGGTGATCCGGTGCGCGTTCATCACCTTGAGCGCCTCGGTGGCAAGGGCCTCGGCCATGATCCGCCGGGGCCGGGGCGTCATCACCTCCTCGACCCGCCGCTCGAGCAGCCCTTCCATGTTGCGCCTCAGGTCGCCGTCGGTGATCACGCCGACGAGACGCTCGCCCGCCGTCACGCCGACGATGCCGAAACCCTTGCGGCTCATCTCGATCAGCGCCTCGCCCATCGGCGCGCCTTCGCCGATCAGCGGCAGGGCATCGCCGCCATGCATGAGATCCGCCACCTTCGCGAGCCGCGCCCCGAGCCGTCCGCCGGGATGGAAGCCGCGGAAGTCCTCGGGCGTGAACCGCCGGTGCTCCATAAGCGCCACGGCCAGCGCATCGCCAAGTGCGAGCGTCATCGTCGTCGAGGTCGTCGGCGCGAGGTTGAGGGCGCAGGCCTCGGCCGCCGCCGGCAGCACCAGTGCGACATCCGAGCGCCGGATCAGCGTCGAGTCCGCCCGTGCCGCCACCCCGATCAGCGGGATGCCGAACCGCCGGGTATAGGCGATGAGATCCGCAAGCTCCGGCGTTTCCCCCGAGTTCGAGAGCAGGAGCACGGCGTCGCCCCGCGTGATCATGCCGAGATCGCCGTGACTCGCCTCCGCCGGATGGACGAAGTGAGCCGGCGTTCCCGTCGAGGCGAGCGTCGCCGCGATCTTCCGTGCCACATGCCCGGACTTGCCCATACCGGAGACGATCACCCGCCCGCGCACGTCGAGGATCACCTGCACGGCCCTGGCGAAGCCGCCCCCCAGCGGCCCGGTGAGGGCAGCCGCGAGCGCCGCGAGGCCGCCGGCCTCGAGGTCGATCACCCGCCGCGCCGTCGCGATGAGATCTTCCGCTCCGGCCATCCGCCTCTCCTCAGCTGTGCGCGAAAATGTCCTGCTCCGGCCATCCCGCGAGGTCGAGGGCCGCGCGGTGGGGCAGGAAGTCGAAACAGGCCTGGGCCAGCGCCGTCCGCCCCTCGCGCGCAAGCCGCAGGTCGAGCGCCGACTTCAGCGCGTGCAGATGGAGCACGTCGGAGGCGGCATATTCCACCTGTTCCGGCGTCAGCGCCTCCGCGCCCCAGTCGCTCATCTGCTGCTGTTTCGAAATCTCGATCCCCAGCAACTCCCTCACGAGATCCTTCAACCCGTGGCGGTCGGTATAGGTCCGCACGAGGCGCGAGGCGATCTTGGTGCAGTAGACCGGCCCGGTCAGCACGCCGAACCGGTGCAGCAGCACCGCGATGTCGAACCGCCCGAAATGGAAGAGCTTGAGCCGCTGCGGATCGCCAAGCAGCCGCACGAGATTTGGCGCGGCGGCCGCGCGCACCTGCACGAGATGCGCGTTCCCGTCGCCACCCGAAAGCTGCACCACGCAGAGGCGGTCGCGATGCGGATTGAGCCCCATCGTCTCGCAATCGACCGCCACCACCGGCCCGAGATCGAGCCCGTCGGGGAGATCATCCTGATAAACATGGTTCGCCATCCGGCCTCCGCTCGCCGTTCCGCGGAGGCCCCGGGGTATGAGAAGCGGCAGGAGCGTTCTCATGCCCCCGGTCCTTCGACCGCGCGTGTTCACCACGTCCTCTACGGAATTCGCCGACCCTACCACAAGAGGCGCCGCGACTGGCCGGGCGGGATGCAAGAAAGATGTCGGGCAGTCGTGATCGCGCGCGATGACTTCACGGGGGACGGGGCGCTCCTGCCATCTCATGCCCGGACATGCGCCCACCGCCTTCGCATGAACCATGGCGGGGTCCGTGACAGTATGCGATGAGATGCGGGATGCCTGATGGCCATGTCCGCCCATGGGCGGCCGGTTTCCCCGGCAGGGGTTCTTGACGCGGGGGCCGGGGCCTGAAACCGTCGCCGCTTCCGGACAGGGAGGAGCGCATGCGTGTCGAGGTCGAAGCCCCGGTGATCCGGCTGAGCGATTACCGTCCGCC
>JAJUJF010000050.1 GCA_029265455.1 Paracoccaceae bacterium
CAGGGCGAACTTGGCGACCGGATCGGCCGCAACCTGCGCAAGCTGATCCGGCGCGAGATCGCCCAGGTGCTGGCCGAGCGGGAAACCGGCGAGGGCTGAGGCGGGAGCCACGGCAGCGGTTCCGGCAGGCGGCGACAGGACGCGACTTCCCCGGAAGCGACAGGAACCGGCCCTGCGGGCGCGGGTTCCGGAGGCTCTCTGTCGGGGCTTCCGGCAGGCATGGGGCTGCCGTTTCCCGCGATCAGCCGCCGGCGGCGAGCGGCATCTCGACGGTCCTTTCCCGGCGGCCGCGGCGGATATGCACCTCCACCGTCTCCCCGACCGCGCGCGCCTCGAGCGTGGCGAGGAGGTCCTCGACCGTGGCGATCCGCGTCCCGTCGATGCCGATGATGATGTCGCCAGGGACGATACGGCCGTCGCGGGTGAAGCGCGCGGGTTCGAGACCCGCCGCTTCGGCCGGTGAATCCGGCACGATGCCGAGCACCAGCACGCCTTCCAGGCCCTGGGCGGCGGCAATGGCGTTGAGCTGGGGGTCGACCTCGACGCCGAGCGCCGGCGGTGCGTAGCGGCCGGTGGCGATCAGCTGCGGCACCACCCGGTTCACGGTATCGACCGGCACCGCGAAGCCGATGCCGGCGCTGCCGCCCGTGGGGCTGTAGATCGCGGTGTTGACGCCGATCAGCCGTCCGGCGCTGTCGAGGAGCGGCCCGCCGGAATTGCCGGGATTGATCGCGGCGTCGGTCTGGATCAGGCCGCGGATGGTCAGGCCGCGCCGCCCGGGCAGTTCGCGCCCGAGTGCCGAGACGATGCCCGTCGTCAGCGTGAAGTCGAAGCCGAAGGGGTTGCCGATCGCGAAGACCTTCTGCCCGACCTGGAGCGTGCCGCTCGCGCCGATGGCGAGCGGCGGCGGCCGGTCCGTATCGGCGGTGATCCTGAGCACGGCAAGGTCGTTGCGCGGATCGACGCCGACGAGACGCGCCGGCAGCGTGCGCCCGTCGGCGAGCCGCACGCTCGCGCGGCTTGCGCCTTCGATGACGTGGAAATTGGTGACGACATGCCCCGACTCGTCCCAGACGAAGCCCGAGCCGGTGCCGCGCGGCACCGCGAAGACGTTGCGGGTGAAGGGGTCGAGCGCCTCGGCCTCGGTGGTGATGAAGACGACGCTCGGCTTTGCCCGTTCGAAGAGCGCGATGGTCGCCGCCTCGTCCGCGGCGAGATCGCCGCGCGCGGTGACGAGCCGCGGCTCGGCCGGTGGCCGGAGCGCCTCCCGCACCAGCGGCATCAGGCCCCAGAGCGCGACAAGAAACGCGACGGCGATGGTCACGAGGAGCAGGCGGCGGACAAATCGGGTATCGGGATCCATGACTCGGCGGCTCACCCCTCTGCGTCGGGGGACGATGAACGAGGTGCGCGGCGATGGAAAGCCGGCCCGGCCATTCAGCGGATGGACGCCGTGCAGGGCGGCCAGGCGGGCCGGCGGTCGGCGCCGCGGCGGCGCGCGGTCACCGGGCCCCCGCCCTCAGCTTCGATCCGGGCGATGGCGGGTCGGAGCGGCTCGCAGGTGACGGCCATCGCGCGGGCATTGGCATGGAGGAGCATCTCCGCCCCGGCAACGATACCGACATGGCCCTTCCAGAACAGGAGGTCACCGCGCTCGGGCGGAGCGTCGGGTGCCGGTTCCTCGCCGACGAGCGCGGCCTGCATGTCCGAATCGCGCGGGGCCGCGGTGCCCACCGCCGCGAGCGCAAGCTGAACGAGGCCCGAGCAGTCGAGGCCGAACATGCTCCGTCCGCCCCAGAGATAGGGCGCGCCGAGGAAACGCATGGCCGCGGTCACGAAATCGTCGGAGCGCGCCGCGAGGGCCGCGCGGGGCAGGAAACCGCCCTCTGCGAGGCATGCGAATTCGCCTTCCTCGGCCTCCACCGCGACGCGCGCGCCGAAGGGCAGGGCGGCGAGCGGCCGGCGCTTGATGTCGGGCGCGGGATAGACGTGGGCGACGAGCGCGGTGACGGTCCGCTCCGGAGCGGGGAGCGGCGGCCCGAGGCCGGAAGCGTCGACATAGCCGACATAATGGTCGGTCGCCGACTGTCCCCAGGCGAAACCGTCTGCCTCGTCATAGACGGTGAAGGCCTCGCCATGGAGGAGCTGGGTCGCGCGTTCCGCGTCTTGCCCGGGGGTCGCGGTGAGATCGAGGAGCGGCACCGTCACGCGCCGCCGCTCGCCTTCGGCGTAGCGGGCTGCCGCTACCTGCGCCTCGAGGCCGCGAGCGGCGAGATCGGCGCGCGCAGGCAGGAGACGGGAGGCAAACCGGGTCAGCGCGGACAAAACCGGGCCTCCAGCGTGGTGAGGATGGCGCGCGCAGCCTGGATCGCGCCGCCCTTCGGCCGCGCGGGTTTCGGCTTGGGCGTCCAGCCGTAGACGTCGAGATGGAGATAGGGCGCCGTGACGAAACGGCGCAGGAACAGGGCTGCGGTGATCGCGCCCGCCATTCCGCCCGACGGGGCATTGTCGAGATCGGCGATATCGGGCTCGATCTCCGGCTCGTAGGGATCCCAGAACGGCAGACGCCAGAGCGGATCGGCGACCGCCTCGGCGCTGCGCGCAAGGGTGTCGGCGAGTTCCGTGTCATCGGTGAAGAACGGCGGCAGGTCGGGGCCGAGCGCCACCCGCGCCGCACCGGTGAGCGTCGCGAGGCTGATGACGAGATCGGGCGACTCCTCGTCCGCGAGCGCGAGCGCGTCGGCGAGGACGAGCCGACCCTCGGCATCGGTGTTGTTGACCTCGACCGTCAGTCCCTTGCGGCTCCTGAGGATGTCGCCGGGGCGCATCGCGCGCGCGGAGATCGCGTTCTCCACCGCCGGGATCAGCACCCGCAGCCGCAACGGCAGGCCGAGCGCCATCACCATCCGCGCAAGCGCGAGCGCGGTGGCGGCCCCGCCCATGTCCTTCTTCATCAGCCCCATGGAATTGCCGGGCTTGATGTTGAGCCCGCCGGTATCGAAACAGACGCCCTTGCCGACCAGCGTCACCTTCGGCGCATCCGCCTCTCCCCAAGCAAGGTCGATCAGCCGCGGCGGCCGCGAGGCCGACTCGCCGACCGCGTGGATCATCGGGAAGTCGCGGGCGAGCGCCTCGCCCGTCACCGAGCGGATCTCGGCACCGAAGGTTCCGGCAAGCTCGCGCGCCGCTGCCTCGAGCGCCTCGGGGCCCATGTCGCGGGCCGGGGTGTTGATCAGGTCCTGCCCGAAGGCGAGGGCGTTCGCGATCGCCTCGATCCGGGGAACATCGATGCCCTCGGGGGCAACGAGGCTCCGCCCGGGCGCGGGATCCCGGTCGCGGTAGCGGTCGAACCGGTAGCCCGCGAGCAGCCACCCGAGGGCTTCCGTCTCGAGCGAGGGCACCTGTTCCGGCTCCACGAGCCGGTAGGTCCCCGCCGGCAGTTTCGCCGCGCCGGCGGCGAGGGTGAACCGTTCGCGCCGGCGCTCGGATTCGCTGCCGAGCCCGATCACCGCGTCCAGCGGATTGCCGAGCGGACCCGGCCAGACCACCGCCTCCCCGGCCTTCGCGCGAAAATCGAGCGTATGGAGCCACTCCCGCTCCGCCGGGTCGCGGGTTTCGAGCCAGGCCTCGAGCGTCTCGGCAGCAAGGGCGTGGAGGGGCACGGCCTCGGCTGCGGCATCGGCAAAACGGAGCATGGCGGAACCTCTTTCCTGTGGCCGCGTTCCTGTGGCCGCGGACGATAGCCGCCCCCGCCCGGCAGCTACAAGGCAGACAAGTCGATGTGCGCCATCACCGCGGCAAGCGATTCCTCGCCGAGCCGTGCAAGCCGCGAGGCCACCGCGGCGATAGCCACATCCTCGCCACTGGCGAGGATGTGGCGGAGATCGCGCGCGACCCGGGCAAGATCGGCGAGGCCCACCTGTTCGCCGAGGCTTGCCACCCGCGCAGCATGCCGCTCCGCCTCCGCCAGTTCCCCTGTCTGCAGGGCGAAGTCGATCCGCGCCAGCCGTTCGGAGAGATGCGACACCACCGCCGAGACCACCTCCGGGAAACGTTCCGGGCCGAGCGACTGGCGCAGGACGGCGATCCGCTCGGCGTCCACCACTGCCGGTTCGTGTGCGGCAAGCCGGATCACCTGCGCCTTCATGATACCCCCGTCACCAAATCCGGCGGGAGCATCGTTCATGTTCCTGAACAGCGGATTGAGATCGAGGGCCGTCGACCATTCGCGGCCTTGCAAAATGCGACGAAGTCAATCTTAACGGCGCGCGGACAGGAAGGAGAGGGCGGATGCAGTCAGAGCCGTTGCCCGAGATGCTGGCCGGACGCTTCCGGAACTGGCGCGCGAGCGATTTCGAGAAGAACCGGGAACGCTATGCCGCGCTCGCGGCCAACGGCCAGGCGCCGGCGGCCATGATCATCTCCTGCTGCGACAGCCGCGTGCTGGTCTCGGAGATGTTCGGTGCCGGGGCCGGCGATTATTTCATGCACCGCAACATCGCCGGACTCGTGCCGCCCTATCAGGCCGACGGCGAGCCGCACGGTACCTCGGCGACGCTCGAATTCGCGGTCAACACGCTCCGGGTGCGGCATCTGATCGTGCTCGGCCATTCGGGCTGCGGCGGGGTGCGTGGCTGCCATGACCTCTGTGCCGGGAATGCGCCCGAGCTGGCGCAGCCCGAGAGTTTCGTCGGCAGCTGGCTGCGCATCCTTGCGCCGGGATACGAGGCGGTGCGTCACATACCGGACCTTTCCGCCCGCCTGGCGGCGCTCGAGAAGGAAGCGGTGCGGGTGTCGCTTCGCAATCTCGATACCTTCCCCTTCGTCCGCGAAGCGGTAGCCGAGGGACGGCTCAGCGTCCATGGCGCCTGGAAGAACCTGCGCGAGGGCGAGCTCGAGGTGCTCGACGGGAGCACCGACACCTTCGTCGCGGTCTGAGCCCCGGCCGTCCGCGCGCGGCCCGCGCTTTCCCGGGGACCCGGCCTGTGGCAGGATCGCGGGCGGAACAGGCGGGTGACGGATGCGACCCTCGCGAGGCGCGGCATCCTCGGTACTCATCGTCGGCGCGGGGCCGGTCGGTCTCGCGGCCGCGCTCGAACTCGCGCGGCGCGGCCATCCCTTCCGCATCATCGATGCCGAGGCGGGCCCCACCCCCGCGGCCGAGAGCCGCGCCCTCGGCATCCTGCCGCGCACGCTGGCGCTGCTTGCCCCTGCCGGCGTCGACGAGGCGATCCGGCGGGAAGCGAATCCGGTCCGCCGCATCGAGCTTCGCGCCGGGGATCGGACCCTCGCCACGGCGGCCTTTGCCGAGCTCGGGCGCCCGGAGGCGTCCATCCTCGTCCTGCCCCAGAGCCGGACCGAGCATCTCCTCCTCGCCGCCCTCGCGGAACGGGGCGTCGTCCCGGAATGGAACACGCGGTTCACCGGATTCGAGGTCGGCTCGACGGAGGTGACGGTAACGCTTGCCGGCCCGAACGGAACGGAGACCGCCCCATTCGACCGCGTGCTTGGCTGCGACGGCGCCCGTTCCACCGTGCGGACGGTGGCCGGGATCCCCTTCGAGGGCACCGCAACCCCGACCGAGTGGACGCTGGCCGATGTCCATCTGTCGGCGGCGGCCGATCCCTCGAGGCTCGTCTTCGAGTTCCTCGATGATGGCGGCGCCTTCGGCCGCATACCGATCGACGCGACCACCGTGCGCTACGTGGCGAGCAGGGCGGATGTCGAGCGGCTGATCCGGGCCGAGGACCGGGGCGGAAGCATCGGCTGGACCTCGCGCTTCCACGTCTCCTACCGGATGGTGCCGTCCTTCGCGAAGGGGCCGGTCCTCCTCGCCGGCGACGCCGCGCATGTCCATTCGCCGGTCGGCGCGCGGGGCATGAATCTCGGCATCGAGGATGCGGCCTGGGCCGCCTGGGCAATCGCCGAGGGGCGCGAGGGCGACTATTCGGCTGCCCGGCTCCCGGTCGCGCGGCGCACGATCGCCCAGACCCGCGCGCTGACCGGCATGGTGATCGGCGCGAGCCCGTTCGTCCGGTTCGCCCGCCGCCGCCTGCCGCCGGTCGTGCTCCGTCTCGGCGTGGTCCGCCGCCGGGTGCTCGCGCGCATCCTCGATGCCGGGCGCCCGCTGCCGCCCTGGCTCTGAGCCGGTTTCCGCGGCAGCGCGCCGGGCGCTCAGCCCTTCTTCAGCACCCGCCGGCCCAGGAGCTCGGCGATCTGGACGGCATTGAGCGCCGCGCCCTTGCGGAGATTGTCCGCGACCACCCACATGGCGAGGCCGTTCTCCACCGTCGGATCCTCGCGGATGCGGCTGACATAGATGGCGAATTCGCCGGCGCATTCGACCGGGGTCATGTAGCCGCCCGCCTCGCGCTTGTCGACGACGAGGATGCCCGGCGCCTCGCGCAGGATCTCGCGCGCCTCGTCGGCACCGAGCGGGTCCTCGAACTCGATGTTGATCGCCTCCGAATGGCCGACGAAGACAGGCACCCGCACGCAGGTGGCATGGACCTTGATGGCGGGGTCGATGATCTTCTTGGTCTCGACCACCATCTTCCATTCCTCGCGCGTCGAGCCGTCATCCATGAACGAGTCGATATGCGGGATGACGTTGAAGGCGATCTGCTTGGGGTAGACCTTGGGCTCGACCTCCTGGCCGGGCACGTAGATGCCCTTGGTCTGGTCCCAGAGTTCGTCCATCGCCTCCTTGCCGGTGCCGGAGACCGACTGGTAGGTCGCGACCACCACCCGTTTGATCCGCGCGCGGTCATGGAGCGGCTTCAGCGCCACCACCATCTGCGCCGTCGAGCAGTTCGGGTTGGCGATGATGTTCTTCCTGGAGTAACCCTCGATCGCGTCCGGGTTCACCTCCGGCACGATCAGCGGCACCTCGAGGTCGTAGCGGTAGAGCGAGGAATTGTCGATCACGACGCAGCCCGCCTTGGCCGCCCTCGGCGCATACTGCTTCGTCGCATCGGAGCCGATCGCGAAGAAGGCGATGTCCCAGCCGGTGAAGTCGAAGGTGTCGAGATCCTGGGTCTTCAGCGTCTTGTCGCCGTAGGAGCATTCGGTGCCAAGCGAACGGCGTGACGCAAGCGCCGCCACCTCATCCGCGGGGAATTCCCGCTCCGCCAGGATGTTGAGCATTTCCCGGCCCACGTTGCCCGTGGCCCCGACGACAGCGACTCGGTACCCCATCTTTTCCCTCCGGCATCAGATGCGTGCTTCTGCCGTTTCGGACCGTGAATGTAAACCGGCCGGGAGGTTCCGCCCCGCGCCGTGGCCCGTGACGGCGGGCTCCGGCCCTGCACGGCAACGGGCCGGTGGAGAGGGGAAGGAGCGCTTGCGGCCTCTGCAGGCTCACGCGATGCTTGTGCAGGATCGGGGAGCGGCAGACGTCACGATGAGCAGCGCAGCCATGATTGCCCGGTTCGGCCTCGATCCGCAGCGACTTCGGTTTTCCCTGCGGACGGCGCTTGCCGCCTGTGCGGCCCTGCTGGTCAGCTGGGCGATCGGCCTCGAACATCCGCAATGGTCGGCGATGACCGTCTTCGCCGCCTCGCAGCCGGCGCGGAACATGCTGCTGGAGAAGAGCTTCTTTCGCGGCGTCGGAACCGTTGTCGGCACCACTGCCGGAGTGGTGCTCGTGTGGGTTTCGGGCGGTGCGCCCGCGGTGGTCGTGGCGGGCCTCGCCCTGTGGGTCGGGCTTTGCGCGCTGCTCGGCAACGTCCTGCGCGGCCTCGTCTCCTACGGGACGCTGCTCGCCGGTTACTCGGCGGCGATGGTGGCGCTTCTCGAGACAGGGCATCCCGACCGGGTGTTCCTGCTCGGGGCCGATCGCCTGCTCACGGTCATGACGGGCATCGTCATGGCGCTGGTCGTGGGCCTCGCCTTCACGCCCCGCGATGCCGACGACCCGGTGGTGGAGCGGACGCGGCACCTGATCTCCCGGGTCCTGCGGCAGATGGCTTCGCGTCTTCGCGGCCTGCCGGAGCCACTCCCGGACACGGACGGGCTGCTGCACGAGATGGCGCTGGTCGAGGAAGGGCTTGATCCGCACGGGGCCGGGTCGCTGCGGTCGCGGCGGTCGGCCCGGACGCTGCGCACGGTGCTCGCGGCGCAACTGTCGGCGCTGGTCTGGCTCCGGACGACGCGGCCGCTGTCGCCGATGGTACCGGTCGCCGATGCGCTCCTCGATGCGGCGGGGCTCCTCGAGAGGAGCGCGCCTCCTGCGGAGGTGATCGCGGCAATGGAAAGGGCGGTCGCGCTCGCCGCGCGGGATCCCGCGCTTCAGGATGTCCTCGGCCGGTTCGAGGCGCCCTTCCGCGACCGTCTCGGCGTGAATGACGACAGGGCGCGGAGGCGCGTGCGGGGGCCGCGCATCGTCCTGCACCGGGACTGGATCGCGGCGCGGCAGGCGGCGCTGCGTTCGGGCGGCATCCTGCTTCTTCTCGGCGCGGTCTGGGTGATGACCGGCTGGCATGCCGGGCCCTATCTGCTCCTTGGCACCGCCGTCATGATCACGCTCTTCTCGACATGGGAAGATCCGGCCTGGATCATGGGGCAGGTGCTCGTCGGGCAGGTGTTTGGCGCGATCGGTGCCGTCCTCTGCCGGTGGCTCGTCTGGCCCCATGCCGGGGCGGAGATCACGCTCGTCCTGATGCTGATGCCGTTCGTGCTCCTTGGCGCGCTGCCGCTTGCCCATCGCCGCACCATGTACGGAGCGACCGACTACTGCATGATCCTCCTCCTCCTGTCTCAGCCGTCGCTGCCGCTCACGGGGAGCTTCGGCCAGACGCTGTCGCTTGCGCTTGCGGTGGTTGCCGGGCCGGCGATCGCGCTCGCGGGCTTCAGGATGATCTACCCGGCCGATGCACACCGCCGGATGCGGATGCTGATGCACGCGATGGTGCATGAACTGGAGTCCATGGCGGCAGGATCCGGGGGCGGCCCTCGCGCCGGGATCTGGCGGGCGCGGCTGGAGCATCGCCTGCTGCGGCTGGTGCGATGGGCGGAAAAGTCCGGCGAGTCGAGGTTCTCGCCGGCAGGCGCGGGGCTTGCCGTGCTGGCGGTCGGATCGGCCATCCTGCGGTTGCAGGAGCTTTACGGCGGCTCCGGAGTCTCCGCCGGCGCGGCGCGGGCCGTCGATGTCGCGCTCGGGCGGCTGAGGACCCTCTCGCATCATCCCGAACGCGCGGCGGCCGCGCTCGACACCGCCGCCCGCAGGCTGGAGGCTGCCGGGCAATCGGACCCGGCCCTGACGCAAGCAGCAGATCTGGCGCGGGCCGCGGCTACGGCCCTCCGGGCAAACCGCGTCTTCTTCACCCTGGCTGCCGGGCTGTCGGATTCGGGCCGGTCCGCTCCGGGCGGAGGCGCGGGCGGGCCGCAGCGCCCGGGTCTCCGGCGCTGGGGATCGTCCAGCCGGGAACCGGAACAGGTGGAAACGCGGGAGACCTGCGGAAGCTGATCAAGTTCCGTAGCGGGCTGCCGCGCCGTGAGCGGTGGATGACCGGGTGCGCTCGCCGCTCCCGGTCAGGGCGCGGCGGAGACCTCCGCGCCTTCGGGCGTCGCCTTCGGGCCGTAGGGGCAGCGGTCGGGCTTGATGTCGAGGAGCGGCGTGCCGTCGAGGCAGTCGAGCCCGCGCACGACAAGCCTCGGCCCCTCGCGGCGGACGAGGCGCACCATCGCCGTGCCGATCGGGTTGGGCCTCACCGGCGAACGCAGGGCGAAGGTGCCGCGGGTGCGCGTGTCGTTGCGCGGGCTCTGCCTGACGAGGTCGCGCCGGGCACGGTCGAGCCAGTAGAGGATTTCCAGCGTCCCGAAAGCCTCGATGCCGTCGAGAGCGGCGATCCAGGGCTCGAATATCTCGATGCGGCATTCCGGCCCGTCCTGCCGCCCCTGCCGCGGACATTCGGCGCGCTCGCGCCATGGTGTGCGGATGCGGCCGATGAAGCGCAGGGAGGCATCCCCGGGCGGCTCCGCCTCGACCGCAACCTCTCCCGGGCGAATATCGTCCCCTTCGCTCATCCGGACCATGCTCCCGCGCAATTCTCCTGCTCACGGGGATTATGCATATCCGGGGCCCGGGTTCTATCGCAGTCCCCGGGGGGCCGGTGGAGGGCCGGTTCGGGCGATGCGGTGCGGCAGCGGGGACCCACGCAGGGCGTTGATCCCCGGGAAGGGCGCGCCCGCGGATCAGCCGGCGACGCGCCTCCCGTGTGCCTCGCCATGCCCGTAATAGAGTGCCACCGTGTGCTTCGCCTCGGCAAAGAACAGCCAGCGTTCGGCGAGCACGCCCGCGACATGGCTCGCGACCGCGACGACGAGCAGCGGCCAGACGCCGCCGAACGCGAGCGACAGCAGCACGAGCGCCAGCGGAACCGCCGCGCCGAGGATCACGGCGATGGTGCGCAGCTTCCGGACATGGCGGCGGCCGACGACGAAGACCATCTCCTTCAGCAGGTAGTTCGGCGAGGTATGCGGCGCCTCGAACAGGCGGACCCGGCCGATGCCGCCAAGGCCGGTCGCGGATTCGGGCGTGGATCCGCCGAAGCCGCGAGCAGGCGCCTGTTTCCACCACAGGGCCTTCGCCGTCCACGCCGCCACCAGCAGGACGACCGCAAGGAGCTCGAGGACCGCCCCCGGCAGCGCGAAGAGCCGGGCGATCAGGGCCGCGGCAAGCGTGCCCCCGGCGGCGGCGAAGGCAAGATAAACCACCGGCGTCAGCGGATCGTTCCATGTCGGGACCGAGCGCAGCGAGCCGTAGATCATCGCCGTCGCGTAGACGGTGGCCGTCGCGAGGAGGGCCGCGAGGAAGCCGAGCGGCCAGAGGTTGAGGTCGAGGAACACCATCGCCCCGGCGTGCAGGCCGAAGACCGCGAGGGCGAGCACCGACAGCACGCCTTCGCGCGAAAGCCACGAACTCCGCCATTGCGACAGGGCGCGCCAGGCGCGTTCCGGATGGCCGAGATGGAACAGGGAGGAGACGAGCCCCGCCCCCGTCAGCAGGAAGACAAGCGCCGCGCCGGCGAGCGCCGCGCCCCCTCCGGCCGGGATCGCGCCGAGGCCCATGAGCGCCATCAGCCCGAGCCCCATGCCCGAGAGCGTCGTGAAGATGATGATGGAACCGGCGGGATGCACGTCAGCCCAACCGTTCCAGCGCGTTGTCCAGCCAGCCGAGGAAACCCGTCGGCACCGGGTCGGCAAGGGCAGCGAGGTTCAGCATCGATGTGTCATCCCTGTCGCGCCGCGGACGTGGCGGCAGATACTTGTTGACGGGTTTCGTCTCCTGCTCGGGCATCAGGTCGATGCCGCCACGTTCGGCCACCATGCGCGAGACCTCCGAATCGGGGTCGGCGAGATCGCCGAAATGCCGCGCATTCGTCGGGCAGGAGCGCACGCAGGCGGGCACCCGGTCCACTTCCGGGATGTTCTCGTTGTAGATCCGGTCGACGCAGAGGGTGCATTTCTTCATCACGCCCTCGGCCGCGTCCATCTCGCGCGCGCCATAGGGGCAGGCCCAGGCGCAGAGGCCGCAGCCGATGCAGATGTCCTCGTTGACGAGGACGATGCCGTCCTCGGCACGCTTGTAGGAAGCGCCGGTCGGGCAGACGGGGACGCAGGGCGCGTCCTCGCAATGGAGGCAGGATTTCGGGAAATGCACGATCCGCGCGTCGCCATAGGCACCGCCCTGCCGCCGGCTTGCGGCCGGATCGGGCTCGATCTCGAAACTGTGGACGCGGTTGTTCCACGAGCCCGAGGGCGCGGCCCCGTACGGGTCCTGGTCGGAGAGCGCCGCGCCATAGCCGCCGGTATTCCACTCCTTGCAGGAGACGACGCAGGCATGGCAGCCGACGCAGATGTCGAGGTCGATCACGAGACCGAGTTTCTTCGGGGTAGGTCCGGGAAGGCTCGTCATTCGCTCCACTCCTGGCCGTAACGGATTTCGCGGGGCGGTTCGGGAAGCCCGGCGGGGCGTTCCTGGGGCGGGAAGCGGGGCTCGGCCTCGTCGCCCGCCTCCGCCTTCTCGATGCGGACCCGCAGGTCGTACCATGCCGCCTGACCGGTGACCGGATCGGAATTGGCCCAGCGCAGCCCGTCGCCCTTCGGCGGCAGCAGTTCATGGATGAGATGGTTGAGGAGGAAGCCCCTCGTCGCCTCGGGGGCGTCGGGCGCGAGGTTCCACGCCCCCTTTCGCTTGCCGATCGCGTTCCAGGTCCAGAGCGTCCTCGAGTTCACCGCCGCCATCCGCGCCATCTGCACCTTGATGCGGCCGTGATGCGAGATCACCCAGATCCAGTCGCCATCCTCGAGGCCGAGCTCGTCGCAGACCGGGGCCGGAACATAGAGCGGATTCGTGCCGTGGATCTGGCGCAGCCAGGCGTTCTGGCTACCCCAGGAGTGATACATCGCCATCGGCCGCTGGGTGATCGCGTGGAACGGGAACGCCTCCTTGCCGCCGACTTCCGCGAGGCTCTCGCCCTCGAAGGGAGGATACCAGCAGGGCAGGGGGGTGAAGGCGGCACGGATGCTTGCGCGCAGGTGATCGGGCGGCTGCCGCTCACCATGGCCCTCGGCCGCGAGCTGGAACCGGCGCAGGGGCTCGGAGTAGAGCTCGAACGTGACCGGGGTGGGAGCGTCGGTGACTCCCATCTCCACCGCCCAGTCCTGATAGGCGCGGTTTGCGTGTTTGAAGAACTGCGCCTCCTCCGGGACATGGGCCATCCAGAAGCCGCCATTCTCGATGTAGCGCCGGATCTGGTCCGGGTTCGGCTCGCCGCGACCCGATTTCGTGCCGTCCGCCCCCCGGAATCCGGCGAGCGGCCCGACGCCCGGCCGGCGCTCGTGCCGCGTGATGTAGTCGGCGTAGTCGCGATAGGCCGGCGCGCCGTTCTCGTCGACGAAGCCCGGCAGCCCGAGCCGCGCCCCGAGGTCGAGCAGCACCGACTGGAAGCCGCGCACGTCGCGGTCGGGCTCGAACACCGGCCAGCGGATCGAATCGGCGATCGCGTCGGGCTCGGAGATCGGCCGGTCGAGGAGCGAGATGCAGTCGTGGCGCTCGAGATAGGTCGTGTCCGGCAGGACGAGGTCGGCATAGGCCACCATTTCCGAGGCATAGGCGTCGGAATAGATGATCTTCGGGATGACGTATTCGCCGTCCTCGCGCTTCGCCTCCAGCATCTCCATGACGCCGCGCGAATTCATCGAGGAATTCCACGACATGTTCGCCATGTAGAGGAAGAGCACGTCGACCGGATAGGGATCGCCCGCGGCGGCGTTCGAGATCACCATGTGCATCAGGCCGTGCGCCGCCAGCGGCGCTTCCCAGGAATAGGCCTTGTCGATGCGCTGCGGCGTCACCCCGTCCGCCTCGAGCAGCAGATCCTCGGGGCCGAGCGGGAAGCCGAGCGGTGGTCCCGCGAGGGGCTGGCCCGGCCGGGCGTCGCCATGCGGACGGGGATGCGCCGCCATCGGTTTCGGATAGGGCGGCTCGAACCGGAAGCCGCCCGGACAGTCGACGGAGCCGAGCAGCACCTGCAGGAGATGCAGCGCCCGGCAGGTCTGGAAGCCGTTGGAATGGGCGGAGATGCCCCGCATCGCGTGGAAGGACACCGGCCGGCCGATCATCCGCGGGTGCCGCTCGCCCTTCATGTCGGTCCACGGCCGCTCGAGGACGATCTCCTCCTCGAAGGCGACGCGGGCGAGTTCGGCGGCGATGCGGCGGATCGTGGTGGCGGGAACGCCCGTCTCCTCCGCCACCGCCTCGGGCGCGTATTTCGGATCGAGATAGGTCTCGACCAGCCTCTCGAAGACCGGAACGGCGCGGCGGCCGTCCGGCAGCCGGTAGGCGCCCTTCAGCGTCGCCTTGCGTCCTGCACGGTCATGGGACACGATGATCCCCGAGCCGCGCAGACCGACGAGCGGCTTGCCCTCCCGGTCGCGCGCGATCAGCCCGTGTTCCGCGGTACCGGGCGCATCGATCAGCAGCCAGCCCGCGTTGGAGTAGCGCAGGAGATAGTCGAGATCGACCCGCCCCGTGCGCAGCAGCTCGTGGACGAGGGCGAGGATGAAGAGTCCGTCCGTCCCCGGCGTGATCCCCACCCATTCGTCGGCGATGGCGTTGTAGCCGGTACGGACCGGGTTGACGCCGATCACCTTGGCGCCGCGCGCCTTCAGCTTCGAGATGCCGATCTTGAGCGGGTTCGAATCATGGTCCTCGGCCACGCCGAAGAGCATGAAGAGCCGCGTGCGCTCCCAGTCCGGCGCGCCGAATTCCCAGAAGGCGCCGCCGATCGTCGAGATGCCGCCCGCCGCCATGTTGACCGAGCAGAAACCGCCATGCGCGGCGAAATTCGGTGTGCCGTACTGCTGGGCGAACCAGGAGGTCAGCGCCTGGCTCTGGTCGCGGCCGGTGAAGAAGGCGAGTTTCCTCGGGTCGCTCTCGCGCACCGGTTTCAGCCAGGAGACGGCGAGCGCCATCGCCTCCTCCCACTCGATCTCGCGGAACGCGCCCTTGCCGCGCTCGCCCACGCGCAGCAGCGGCTTCCTCAGCCGCGACGGCGAGAGATGCTGCATGATCCCGGCCGAGCCCTTGGCGCAGAGCACGCCCCGGTTCACCGGATGATCGCGGTTCCCCTCGATGTAGCGCAGCTTCCCGTCCCGGATATGCACGTCGATGCCGCAGCGGCAGGCGCACATGTAGCAGGTGGTCTTCTCGATCCGGTCGGAGACGGGCGGCGACAGGTTCAGCGCCGGCTTGTTCATGGGAAACTCCTCGTCGGCAGCCCGCCCGCGGCCCCGCATCACCCCGGGGACCATGGGCTTCGCCGCTGGAAACGTCAGGGCATGTCAGGTGAAGGCGACCTGACGCGCATCCTGGGCAAGTCTCGTCGCGATCATCTGCGGGATCTGGCTCGGCAGGTCCGCGACCTCCACCCCGGCCGCCTCCAGCGCCCGACGCTTCGCATCGTAACCCCCGCTGCCACCGGAGACAATCGCCCCCGCATGTCCCATCTTCCTGCCCGGAGGCGAGGCACGGCCGGCGATGAAGGCGACCACCGGCTTGTCCATGGTGCGGGCATATTCCGCGGCCTCCTCCTCGGCCGATCCGCCGATCTCGCCGCATAGCACCACGGCTTCCGTGCGCGGATCGGCATCGAGCATCTCGAGCGCCTCGCGCGACGTGGTGCCGATCATCGGGTCGCCGCCGACCCCGTAGAAGACGGACTGGCCCTCGCCCTCCTGCGTCAGGTTGAGCGCCACCAGCGTCCCGAGGCTCCCCGAGCGCGAGATCACCCCGATCCGCCCCGGCCGGAACACCCGCTCGTTGAAGGCGGGCATGATGCCGACGAAAGCCTCGCCCGGCGTGACCAGCCCCGCCGTGTTCGGGCCGACGATCCGCGTCCCGTTGGCGCGCGCCGCCGCATGCATCTCCATCACGTCATGGGCCGGGATATGCTCGGTGAGGCAGACGACCATCTTCGCCCCCGCCTCGCAGGCGTCGATGGCGGCGGCCTTCGCGGCCATCGGCGGGATGAACATGACGCTGACATCGAAGGGTGCGGATTTCGCCGCCTCCCGCGCGCTCGCGTGAACCGGCACGCCGAGATGCTCGCTCCCCGCCTTCTTCGGGTTGACCCCGCCGACGATGCGCGTGCCGTAGGCCTGCATGGCCTCGGTCCAGAAGGTGCCCTGCTTGCCGGTGATGCCCTGGACGAGGACCCGGTGTTCGCGCCGTATGATCATGCCGCATTCCTTGCTGCCTGGACCGCCGCCGCGACGGCATCGTCCATCCGGTCGAAGGGCTCGAAGCCGAGTTCGCGCCTCACGAGCGCCACCGCCTCGTCCTCGCCGGTTCCGTGGATGGTGAAGAAGACCGGGATCGCGGGATCGAGCGCCTTCCATGCCTTCACCACGCCGTCCGCCATGACGTCGGTGCGGGCGAAGGCGCCGCAGAAGTTCACCACGAGCGAACGGATGTTCGGATTGTCGAGCAGGATCTCGAGCGCGGTCTGCGCCTTGGTATAGGCCTCGCCGCCGACCTCGAGGAAGTTCGCCGGCTCGCCGCCGAGATGGGAGACCGCATCCATGGTCGTCATCGTCAGCCCCGCCCCGTTGGCGAGGATGCCGACCGAGCCGCCGAGCTCGATGTATTTCAGCCCCGCCGCCTGCGCCCGCGCCTCGAGCCCCGTCAGCCGGTCCGGCGTCCCCTGTTCGAGCAGCCCCGGCTGGCGCGGCCCGGCCGCGTCATCGACCACGAGCTTGCAGTCGAGCGCCACGACCCGCCCATCCTGCGTCACTACCAGCGGGTTGATCTCGACGAGCTCGGCATCGAGTTCCCGATAGGCCTGGTAGAGCGCCATCAGCGCATCGGCGATCCTGCCCGCGATCTCCTCCCCTGCGGCCGCGGCGATCGCCTCGGCGTCCGCGCGCTGCAGGCCGTCGATGATGGAGATCTCGTGCCGGCGCATCGCATGCGGATCACGTTCGGCCGCTTCCTCGACGTCCATGCCGCCGAGCGTGGAGAAGAGGAGCATCGGCCCCCTGGACCCCGGATCGTTCAGGACCGCGGCATAGAGTTCGCGCGCGATCGGCACCTGAGCCTCGACCAGTACCCTCTCGACGACATGTCCGCCGATCTCCATGCCGAGGATCGCCCCGGCATGGGCACGGGCCTCCGCCGGATCGGCAGCAAGCCTGATGCCGCCCGCCTTGCCGCGCTTGCCCGTCGGCACCTGCGCCTTGACGACGGAGGCGCCGATCTCGCGCGCCGCCGCCTCGGCCTCCTCCGGGCTCGTGGCAAGCCGCGCCGGCGGCACGGCGATGCCCGCCCGGGCGAGGAGCGGCTTCGCCGCGTGTTCCTCGAAATTCATGCGCCTCTCCCTATTGTCCGTACTTCGCCCAGTAGCCGCCGAAGAGCGCGGCCTCGGACGGCTTGTCTTCCGGGATCGTGGTGACGAGATGGGTGATGTTGATGAAATGGCGGTAGTTGAGGTTCTCGGAGATCGAGTTCTTCGCCCAGGTGCCGCCACCCATCGACAGCGTGAAGGGAAGGGCGTTGTTGAAGGACCCGCCGTTCCCGAAGGTATGCGCCTGGTTGACGAGCACCCGCACCACGTCCGTCTCCGCCGCGAGCGCGCGCGCACGATCGGGATCGGCGGTGTGGATGCCGCAGGAATGCCCCTTGCCCTTCACCTCGAGGATGTCGCGGACGAGCTGCTTCGCGTGGTCGAAATCGCGGGCGCGGTAGACCGTCACCACCAGCGACAGCTTCTCGTCCGAAAGCGGCCGGTCGCGTCCCGGACGGTCGTCCTCGACCATCACGAACCGCGCGTCCCGCGCTGCCTCGGAGAGGCCGAGCCTGTCGGCCACCACCGCCATGTCGCGCGCGATCACCTCGCGGTTGAGCTTGCCGCCCACCCAGAGACCGCCGAGAATCTTCTGCTTCTCGTCCGCGCTGGCCCGATGCCCGCCCTGACGCTCCAGCGCCGCGATCGCCGCGTCGTAGATGTCGTCGAGAAGGATGATCGCGTTCTCGGACGAGCACGAGGTCGAGTTGTCGAAGATCTTCGAGGCGGTGATCTTCTCCGCCGCATCATCGAGATCGGCCGATGAATCGACGATCACCGGCACGTTGCCGGCGCCGACACCGATCGCAACCGTGCCCGAGGCCATCGCCCGCTTCACGTTGTCCTGCGAGCCGGTGACGACCGCGAGATCCGCCCCCGCCATCAGCGCCTGGGTCGAGGCCTTGGACACCGGCGCCGGCAGGATCTGCACCAGATCCTCGGGGAATCCTGCCTTCTTCAACTCCTCCCGCATCAGCTCGACGGTCCTCGCCGACGTCTGGTAGCCGGCGGGTGAGGGAGCGATCACCACTGCATTGCCGCCCTTGAGCGCCATCATCGCCTTGTTGACCGGCGTCGCGGCGGGGTTGGTCGAGGGGCAGACCGCGGCGACCACGCCGACGGGCTTGCCGTATTTCACGAGGCCCCGCGCCGGATCCTCCTCGATCACGCCGACGGTCCGCACCCGCATCAGGTCGCGCAGCGTCCCGAAGGTCTTGCGCGTGTTCTTGATGATCTTCGATTCGACCGTGCCGAGCCCGGTGTCCCGGACCGCGAGTTCGGCGAGTTCGCGCGCATGCTCGGGCTTGTAGACCGACCAGGCAAGGGCCGTGACCGCTTCGTCCACCCGCGCCTGGTCGCCGTTCTCGTAGGCCGCCAGTGCCGTCCGCGCCCGGTCGAGGATCTCGCCCACGATCGCTTCGGGCGATTCGGCCGATACCAGCTCGGCAAGGCGTTCGGTCGCGACTGCCATGGGGTTTCTCCGCTCTGCAGATCTGAAAAATGGGACGCTTTGTCTCACTTTCCGGCAGCAGGGGTCTCATGTCAAGACGCGGCGAACCTGCCCG
>JAJUJF010000064.1 GCA_029265455.1 Paracoccaceae bacterium
CGAGAAGCGCCTCAAGGAGAAGCTCAAGTCCGACCGCGCCCGCATCCAGGTCGGCCGGATCTCGCCCTTCGGCCTGCTCGAGATGTCGCGCCAGCGGCTGCGCCCCGGCATGATCGAGGCGACGACCAAGGCCTGCCCGCACTGCCATGGCACCGGGCGGATGCGTTCCGACGATTCGATGGCGCTCGCGCTTCTGCGCGAGCTCGAGGAGGAGGGGGTGCGCCAGCGCTCGAAGGAGGTGCTGATCGTCGCCCCGGTCGAGATCGCCAACTACCTGCTCAACCAGAAACGCGAGCATGTCATCCGGATCGAGAGCCGCTTCGGCCTGTCGGTGCGGATCGAGGGCGATCCGTCGCTGATCAGCCCCGACTACCGGATCGAACGGTTCAAGACCGCATCGCGCATCATCAGCGTGCCCGAGCCGCGCACGCCGGTCATTGCCATGCCCGAGCCGGAGGAGGAGCCTGAGGCACCTGCCGACGACAGCGCCGGACACGCCGCCGAATCCGCCGGCGACGGATCGGGGGAGGGCAGGAGCAAGCGCCGCCGCCGCCGTCGCCGCCGCGGCCGGGGCGAGGGCGATGCCCATGCCGACGCCGTCCAGAACGGCACGGATGGCAACGGCGCCGAGGCCGGGACCACCGAACCGGCAGAGGCGGACGAGGCGACGGAAGCGGCCGCCGCTTCCGGTGAGGCCTTGCCCGAGGCCGCTCCCCAGGAGGAGGTGGTTGCAAATGGACGCGAGCGTTCGCGCTCGCGCCGCCGTTCCCGCGCTTCCGCCGCCACCGCCGAGGCCGCGGATCAGGCCGCCCCGGAAGCGGCGGAACCGGCCGAAGCCGCCGAGGAGGCGCGTCCGGCTGCAGCCGCGACGCCTTTCCACGAGGTGATCGGGGAAGGAGCGCCTGCGCCCGATATCGTCGAAGTGCCGGAAGCGGAGGCGCCGCAGCGTCCGCGCCGGCGGGAGCGGGTGCGCAAGCCGGCGGCGGTGGTGCTGGCCGGGGTTCCCGGCGTCGGGAGCGGAGCCGCGGCCACGGCCGAAGCTGCCGCAGCGCCGGCGTCCGGCCCTGCATCGGCGGCCTCCGAACCAGCACCGATACCCGAGGCTGCACTGACGTCTGAAGGTGCACCGACGTCCGGGCCTGCGCCAGCGGAGGTAGCTGCGGAGGCCCCGGCGCCCGATCCCGTGGCCTCCGCCGAAGCGCCGCAGCCGGAATCCGCGCAGCCGGAGGAAGCAGCCGAGGCACCGGCACCTGAATCCGTTCGATCCGTGCTGACGGTCGAGGCTTCGACCGACGCCTCGTCCGAAGCTCCTTCGGAAGAGGCAGCCGGAACGGCGGCGGAGGATGCCGAGGCCGAGGTGGCGGAAGCCGCCCCGGTTGCGGAGGATGGCTCTCCGGTCACGGACAGCGGCCATGATGAAGCCGTGGCCACGGAGGAGGCTGCCCCGGAGGCGGAACAGTCCGAACCGGCAGCCGCCGTATCGGCCGAGCCGGAAGCCGAACCCGCCGGCGAGGAATCCCTGCCCGGCGGCCAGCCCGAATCCGGGGAAGCCGAAGCCGCCGCCGCTCAGGCCGGACCGGAAGGCGAGCCCCGGCCGCGCCGCCGCGGCTGGTGGTCGCGGGCGATCGGCGACTCCTGACCCCGGCTCTCGCCCGTCAGCGGCCCGACCAGGCCGCGAGGCGGGCGAGGCCCTCCTCCATGTCGGCGGTCGAGCCGGCATAGGAGAAACGCAGCGTCGCATGACCGCGCGCCGGGTCGAAATCGAGGCCCGGCGTCGCCGCGACGCCCGCCTCGGTGAGGAGCCGCCGCGCGAGGTCGCGGCTGTCTCCGGTCAGATCCGAAACGTCGGCGTAGATGTAGAAGGCGCCGTCGGGCGGCGCGATCCGCCCGAAACCGACCTGTGGCAGCCCTTCGAGGAGGAGGGCGCGATTGCGGCGGTAGACCGCGAGATTTTCCTCGAGCTCCTCCGTCGCGTCCATTGCCGCGAGTGCCGCGACCTGGCTTGCGTGCGGGGCGCAGATGAAGAGATTCTGCACCAGCCGCTCGATCCGCCGCACATGCGTCTCCGGCACCACCATCCAGCCGATCCGCCACCCTGTCATCGAGAAGTATTTCGAGAAGGAGTTGATGACGTAGACGTCGTCCGAGATCTCGAGCGCCGTGACCGGCCGCGCCCCGTACTGGATGCCGTGGTAGATCTCGTCGGAGACGAAGGCGATCCCGCGTTCCGCCGCCGCGCCGATCAGCGCGGCCAGCGCCTCGCGCCCGAGCATCGAACCGGTCGGATTGGCCGGGCTCGCCACCAGGACCCCGGCAAGCGACGGGTCGAGATCGCCCGGCACCGGCTGGAACCGGTCCTCGATCCGCGTCGGCAGGCCGACCGGCACGATGTCGAGCGCCTTCATGATGTTGCGGTAGGAGGGATAGCCGGGCTCGGCGATGGCGACCCGGTCGCCGGCGGCGAAGAGGCTCGTGAAGGCGAGGATGAACGCCGCCGAGGAGCCGCCGGTGACGATGACCCGCGCCGGGTCGAGATCGACATCGTACCATTCGCCGTAGAGCCGCGCGATCCGGGAGCGCAGTTCCGGCAGGCCGAGGGCGACCGTGTAGCCGAGCGGCGTCGTCTCCATCGCGGCGGCAAGGGCGCGGCGTGCGGCTTCGGGCGCCGGCGTGCCCGGCTGGCCCACCTCCATGTGGATCACCGACCGCCCGCGCGCTTCTTCCGCCCGCGCGGCCTCCATCACGTCCATGACGATGAAGGGGTTGACCTCGGACCGGGTTGATACACGCACCTGTGGCCTCCTTTGCCTTTCGCCCGGCCATAGGCCACGCTAGTCTCCGTTCTGCAAGGCATGGCCAGAGGGAGAGAGCCGATTTTCCGTCGCCCGATCCTCGCCTCGATCGCCGCCATGGCACTCGGCGCCGCCATCGCCCTGCCGGGGCCAGCGGCGGCGCTGTCGCTCATCCGCGACGCCGAGATCGAACGCACGCTCTCGCGGATCGCCGCGCCGATCCTGCGCGCCGCCGGTCTGCGTCCGGCGAGTGTCGACATCTACATCGTCAACGACCGCGAGATGAACGCCTTCACGGCGGGGGGCGAGACGATCTTCCTCCATGCCGGGATGATCACCCGGCTCGAGACGGTCGACCAGCTCCGCTCGGTGATCGCGCATGAGGCCGGCCATATCGCCGGCGGCCATGTCGCGCGACGTGACGCGGCGCTTGGCGGCGCGCGCGGGATCTCCGCCCTCGGCATGATCGGCGCGGTCGCGGCCACGCTCGGCGGCGCGCCGCAGGCGGGGATGATGATCGGCGCCGGCAGCCAGCATGCGGCCCAGCGCGCGGCCCTCTCCCACAGCCGGGCGGAGGAAGCTTCCGCCGACCAGGCCGGGCTCGACTACATGGCGGCCTCCGGCGCGGATCCGGCGGCGGCGCTCGAGGTGTTGCGTCTGTTTCGCGGCCAGGAGGCGCTGCTCGGCAACAATCAGAACGCCTATGCCCGCACCCATCCGCTCTTTTCGGAGCGGGCGCGGCTGATCGAGGATCGGGTCGCGCGGCTGCCGCGGGGCGAGGGGCCTTCGGCGGCCGAGGTCTACTGGCACCGGCGGATGGTGGCGAAGTTCAACGCCTTCCTCCTTAACCCGCGCGACACGCTGCGGGCCACTCCCGATTCCGATACCTCCGAATTCGCGGCGCTGTCGCGGGCGATCGCCTACCACCGCCTGCCCGACCCGGCGCGCGCGCTTGCCCAGGTCGATGCGCTGATCGCGGCCCGGCCCGATGATCCCTTCTATCACGAGCTGAAGGGCCAGTTCCTGCTCGAGATCGGGCAGGCATCCGCCGCCGCTGCTTCCTACCGGCAGGCGGTCGCGCTGGCGCCGGACGAGCCGCTGATCCTCGGTGCGCTCGGCCGGGCGCTGCTCAACATCGATGGCGGCACGGCGGTGCGGGAGGCGCGCGAGGTGCTGGAACAGGCTGCGCGGCTTGACCGCGCCGATACCGGCATCCTGCGGGACCTCGCGCTTGCGCGGGCGCGTTCCGGGGACGAGGGGCTCGCCGCCCTCGCCACCGCCGAACGCTATGCCCTCCAGGGCCGTTTCCCCGATGCGCTCCGCAACGCCGAGCGCGCCGCCGCCATGCTGCCGCAGGGTTCGCCCGGCTGGCAGCAGGCGCAGGACGTGATATCGAGCGCCCGACGCGCTCTCAACTGAGGTCCAGATCCCATGCGATTCCTCCCGCTCGCCGCGCTCCTCCTCGCCGCAACCCCGGCCGCGGCCGAATTCGACGCCGCCGAGCGTCAGGCAATCCGCGACGAGGTCCGCGCCTATCTCCTCGAGAATCCCGGCATCCTTTCCGAGATGGTCCGCCTCCTCGAGGCCGAACAGGCGGGCGCGCAGGCAATGGCCGACGAGCAACTGATCGCGAGCCACCACGACGCGATCTTCGACGACGGCTTCTCGCATGTCGGCGGCAATCCCGACGGCGACGTGACCGTGGTCGAGTTCCTCGACTATCAGTGCGGCTTCTGCCGCCGCGCCCATCCCGAGGTGCAGGAGCTGCTCGAACGCGACGGCAACATCCGGCTGATCACCAAGGAGTTCCCCATCCTCGGCCCCGGCAGCGAACTTGCCTCGCGCGCGGCGATCGCCACCCTGATCGCCGAGGGGCCGGAGGCCTATCGCGAACTCGGCAATGCGCTGATGACGCGCGAGGGGCAGATCACCGACGCGAGCCTCGATGCCATCCTCGAGGAGGCCGGCATCGATGCGGAAGCCGTGCGGGCGGAGATGGATTCGGAGGAGGTCAGCCGCCGCATCGCCGAGACCCATATCCTCGCCCGCGCGCTCGGCATCGAGGGGACGCCGACCTTCGTCATCGGCGACCGGATGGTGCGCGGCTACCTGCCGCTCGAGGAAATGGAGAACGTCGTGGAGCAGGCCCGCGAGGGCTGAGCGTCGCGCCTCTCGCGATCCCGAGGCGGTTGGCGCAATCCCGCCTGCGGCGCCGACTCCCGGACCCCTTCTTCCCGTCCGGGCCACGCACGTCTCCCTGCATGAATCCGGGGACAGGTCGCACCCGGGTTCGGCCACGGGCAGCTCCCCCTCGTGACCTGGCGGCCGTTGCGCCAGTTGCGCTGCCAGCGGCACATGCGGACCCGTGCCGGAGCCGGCGTCCCGGAGCGGCGCGCCTGCATGGCATGTTGCCTGCCCTCCCGGCAGGCGGCGCCATCCTGCGCCCGCATCATCTCCTTCCCCGCCCCGTGACTGCCGTGGAGCCTGCCGATCAGGGATGCCGGTGACATTGCCCGGGTGCGGATGACGATGCCGCCTTGCCATTCGCTCTCGCGCTGCCACCTTTCCCGGCCGGGACAGTGCAAGGATCGCGACCTCATGACCATCGCCCTCTCCATCATCGGCGGTCTCCTCCTCCTCATGTTCGGTGCCGAGTTCCTCGTCCGCGGCGCGGTGCAGGTCGCGATCCGCCTTGGCGTCTCGTCGCTCGTGATCGGGCTCACCCTCGTCGGATTCGGCACCTCGACGCCCGAACTCGTCACCTCGGTGCAGGCCGCGCTCGCCGGGTCGCCTGGCATCGCCTACGGCAATATCGTCGGCTCGAACATCGCCAATACCCTGCTGATCCTCGGCGTCGCCGCGCTGATCTCGCCGATCCTCGTTGCCTCGAATGCGATCAGGCGCGACAGCATGGTGATGGTCGGGGCGATGATCGCCTTCGCCGGGCTGTCGGCGGTCGTGGACTTCGGGCGGCTGGTCGGCATCGCCTTCCTCGCCGGACTCGCCATCTATCTCCTTGCCGCCTTCCGCCAGGAATCGGGGGCGGATGCCGGACAGGACGCCGCCTCGCCCCGGCGCGAGGAGGGCGGGGAAGCCAACCCCGGATCGGTGCCGGCAGCCGCGCCCGCCGCCCGCCGTTCCATGCTGGTCTCGCTCCTCCTCGCCGTCACGGGCCTCGGGCTTGTCGTGCTCGGCGCCCATTTCCTCGTGGGAGGCGCGGTCGATCTCGCCCGTGTCCTCGGCATCTCGGAGACGATCATCGGTCTCACCATCGTCGCGATCGGTACCTCGATGCCGGAACTCGTCACCTCGGTGATGGCCGCGCTCCGCAGCCAGGGCGATGTCGCCTTCGGCAATGTCGTCGGCTCGAGCATCTACAACATCCTCGGCATCGGCGGCACGACGGCGCTGATCGCCCCCGTCGCGGTGCCGGAGGAGATCGTGCGGTTCGACAATCCGGTCATGATCGCCGCCTCCCTCCTCCTCGTCGTCTTTGCGTGGACCGGCCTGCGCGTGGGCCGGCGCGAGGGCGGCCTGCTGCTTGCGGGCTATGTCCTCTACATCGCCGTGCTCTGGCCCTGAGGCCGCGGGCTCCGCGCCCGGAACCCTTGCCCGGTTCGGCCTTTAACTATGGCAACCGAGCGATATAGTCCCACCGCATGGAGCTCCGCTCCCCAACCGACAAGAAGCGAGGTGACCAGATGGCTTTCGAACTCCCCGATCTTCCCTACCCGCACGATGCGCTCGCCTCGAAGGGCATGTCGAAGGAGACGCTCGAGTTCCATCACGACGTCCATCACAAGGCCTATGTGGACACCGGCAACAAGCTGATCTCGGGCACCGGCTGGGAGCAGATGAGCCTCGAGGAGATCATCACCGGCACCTACAAGGCAGGCGCGGTCGCCCAGGACCCGATCTTCAACAATGCCTCCCAGCACTGGAACCACACCCAGTTCTGGCAGTGGATGACGCCGAACCAGACGAAGATGCCCTCCGAGCTGGAATCCCGCATCAACGATGCCTTCGGCTCCTTCGATGAGTTCAAGAAGCAGTTCGTCCAGGCCGGCGTCGGCCAGTTCGGCTCGGGCTGGTGCTGGCTGGTCGTCGACAAGGACGGTTCGCTCAAGGTCACCAAGACCGAGAACGGCGTGAACCCCCTCTGCTTCGGGCAGAAGGCGCTCCTCGGCTGCGACGTCTGGGAGCATTCCTACTATATCGACTACCGCTCGAAGCGGCCGGTCTATCTCGAGAACTTCATCGACAACCTCGTGAACTGGGAGAACGTGGCCTCCCGTCTCTGAGGCATCGTGCCCGTGCGGCGCCGACCCCGGCGCCGCGCCTTTTTCCTGCCGCGTGCCCGTGATCTGCTCACGAACATCCCGCGAGGGCAGGCCTTGCCTTCTTGACCGATCCCTCATCGGCAGTTGCGGGTGATGAACGGAAGCGCATCTGCTCCGCAAGTATCGACCCGCTTCAACCGTGCGCGGATCGCGCAGCCCGACGTGTTGCGGATCTCGCCCGATCGGCATGACCACGTGGCCGCCAGGGCGGCGGGTACTCTCGCCCCCCCGTCCCGGAAGAGCCACCGACGGACTACAGGATCTTGCAGATGCGACCTCTGACCGGACCGGCGCGCCCGTGACTGGTGGCGCCTTGTCGAAGGCATTGCCGGCGGGTGACGGGTCCGGCATCGCGGTCTCCCTTTCATGACCGCTCCGCTCAGGCTAACGGACGGAAGGACACAGGCATTCGGCCCGGGCGGGAGGCGGAAAATGCAGGATGAGGGCCGGTTGCGGGACGGGGGACGCTTGCTGCTTCCCGATTCCGCAGGCGGCGCATCGGACAGTCCTTCCATGGCGCGTCCGGGCCCGCGCCGCCCGCGAGCCGCCGGAGCCTCGGGTCAGGGACGCTCTGCCCCAAGCCGCGCGAGAAGGGGGACACCTGGATCCTGCACCGGGGACGGCACAGTGAGGCGTCCGATTCCCGCCAGCGCCATGGTGCGCGGGAGGGCTGCCGGAAGGGCAGGGGCGGCGGGCGACATCCTGCAGCCGCCTGCGCCGGCAATGTCTTCCCGTCCTGCCGGGTCCCCGTCGGTGCCGGAGCCGCGCGGTCATGAGTGACGCGGCCAGAGGGATTGCCGCGGTGGTCGCCGCCTGCGTGATGTGGGGCGGATCGATGATCTTCTACAAGCTGATCGAGCATGTGCCGCCGCTCGAGGTGCTCGCCCATCGCACGCTCTGGACCGTGGTCTTCTTCGTCCTCGTCCTCGCGCTCCGGCACCGCCTGCACGAGATCGCCGACCTCGTCCGGGCGCCGCGGCTCCTGCTGCTCATCGGCTTCGCCGCGGTCATGGTCGGGATCAACTGGTTCTGCTTCGTCTTCTCGATCCAGACCGGCCGCGCCCTGCAGTCGAGCCTCGGCTACTACATCTTCCCCCTCGTCGCCGTCGGCCTCGCCTTCGCGGTGCTGGGCGAGCGGTTCACCCGCGGCCAGTCGGCGGCGCTGGCGCTTGCCGCGATCGCGGTGGCGCTGCTCACCTTCGGCCTCGGGCGCGCGCCGTGGATCGCGCTCATCCTCGCGGTGACCTTCGCCCTCTACGGTCTGGCCAAGAACCGGATCAGGACCGGGGCGCTCCTCAGCGTGCTGGCCGAGACGATTCTCCTGCTGCCGCTCGCGCTCGGCTGGCTCGTGGCGCTCCATCTCGGCGTGGTCCCCACGCTCGACGGGCGGCCGGGCGGGCTCTTCGGCGCGGATCTCTTCACCAGCGCCATGCTCGCCTTCTCCGGCCCGCTCACCGGCGTGCCGCTCATGCTCTTTTCCTACGCGACGCGCCGCGTCTCCTTCGCGACGGTCGGGCTTGCCATGTATCTCAACCCGACCTTCCAGTTCTTCATCGCCGTGCTCCTCTTCGGCGAAGCCTTCACCCTCTGGCACGGCCTCGCCTTTCCCCTCATCTGGCTGGCGCTCGGCCTCTACTCCTTGGAGAGCTGGCGTCGAGAACGAGCGCGCCGCGCCGGGGGCGAAAGGCGCGCAATCGGGGCTTGACTTGCAAATTTCCCCGTCAGCCCGCATGTTTGCAGGGTGCCCCGTGAACGGACACCTTCTTCCGGGGTCGAAGGCAGCAGCGGCGGAGGGCCGGCAATGGCCTGGACACCGGCAGGCGGCATCATCGTGGCATTGGCGATCGGAGCAGCGGCAGCCCTGGGCGGCGGCGCCTGGCTGCTGACGCGTCCGGCCCCCACGCCGCCGGTGGCGGAGGCTGATTCTCCCCCGGCCGAAGCGGAACGGCCGCCCGCGCCCGTGCCCGCTCCGCCAAGTCTCGACGTCGTCCGGATCGCGCCCGACGGCGCCGGGATCGTCGCCGGCCGCGCCGCTCCGGGCGCCCGCGTCACCCTGCAGGCGGGAGAGATGACGCTTGCCGAGACCGAGGCGAGCCCCGGCGGCGAGTTCGTGACCTCCTTCCGCGTCGAACCCGCAACCGAGCCGCAGCGCCTCATCCTGCGGAGCGAGGACGCGGCCGGTGCCGCCGTCTCGGACGAGGATGTCCTCCTGCTGCCGCCCTCGCCGCCGGCCGCGGTCACCACGGCGGAGGATGGCACCGTGTCGCCCGGGCCGGAAGCCGCGCCTTCCCCGTCGCCATCCGCCATCGCCGCCACTGCCATCCTCCGTCCCGACGGACCGGAGGTCCTGCCCGGTCCCGCCGCGACAGATACGCTCAGCCTTGCCAGCATCGACTATGCCGCGAGTGGCGAGGTCACGCTCTCGGGCTTCGCCCCGCCCGGGGCACCGGTGCGGGTCTATGTCGACGATGCGCATGCCCTCGACGCCCTCGCCGATCGCCAGGGCCGCTGGGAGGCGGATCTCGCGGATATCGGCGGGGGCGACCACCGCCTGCGCGTCGATGCGCTCGATGCCGACGGAACGGTGACGAGACGGGTGGAGACGCCCTTCCGCCGCGAATATCCCGATCCCGCCGGCGTCGCCGGCAGCGTCACCGTCCAGCCCGGCGCCAACCTCTGGACCATTGCCCGCCACCGCTACGGAGCGGGTATCCACTACACCCGGATCTACACCGCCAATTCCCACCTGATCCGCGACCCCGACCTCATCTATCCCGGCCAGATCTTCGTCCTGCCCGAGGACGTGGCGGAGACGGCGGAGGAGGCCACATCCCGTCCATGAACGATCATGCCCCGGAGGAGGCGCGCGGCTGGCACACCATCCGCCGCGTCGCCCCCTATCTCTGGCCGGAAGGCGACCCTTCCGCGCGTCTTCGCGTCGTCATCGCCCTGGTGGCGCTGGTGCTCTCCAAGGTCGCGACCGTCACCACCCCCTTCTTCTTCCGCGAGGCGGTCGATCTCCTCGCGCCGGAGGCGGAGGCCGCGCGCGAGACATGGCTTCTCCTCGCCGGACCCGTCGGTCTTGTCGTCGCCTATGGCGTCATGCGCCTCGCCGGTGTCGGCTTCGCGCAGTTGCGCGACGGGGTCTTCGCCTCCGTGGGCCAGCGCGCGCTCCGGGCCATCGCGCGCGAGACCTTCGTGCATATCCACGACCTGTCGCTGCGGTTCCACATCACCCGGCGCACCGGCGGGCTCAGCCGCATCATCGAGCGCGGCGTCAAGGGCGTCGATTTCCTGCTGCGGTTCCTCCTGTTCTCGATCGTGCCGCTGATCCTCGAACTTGCCCTCGTCGCCGCGATCCTCTTCGCGGTCTTCGACGTCTGGTATCTCGTCGTCGTGGTGGTGACGGTCGTCCTCTATGTCGTCTTCACCTTCCGCGTCACCGAATGGCGCGTCGCCATCCGCAGGCGGATGAACGAACGCGACACCGATGCGAACCAGAAGGCGATCGACAGCCTGCTGAACTTCGAGACGGTGAAGTATTTCGGCGCCGAGGGGCGCGAGGCCCGCCGCTACGACCGGGCGATGGCCGGCTACGAACGCGCGGCGGTCCAGACCCAGACCTCGCTCGCCTGGCTCAACGTTGGCCAGACCTTCATCATCACCGCAGGCCTCGTCGCGGTCATGGCGATGGCGGCAAAGGGCGTGCAGGCGGGCAGCCTCACGGTGGGCGATTTCGTCATGGTCAACGCCTACATGATCCAGATCACCATGCCGCTCGGCTTCCTCGGCACCGTCTATCGGGAGATCCGCCAGTCCCTCGTCGACATGGGCGCGATGTTCGGTCTCCTCGACCAGCCGGCGGAGGTCGTGGACCGCCCCGGCGCCCGCCCGCTCCGCGTGACCGACGGCCGCATCGTCTTCCGCGATGTCGCCTTCGCCTACGAGGCCGAGCGCGGCATCCTCGACGGGTTCGATCTCGTCGTCGAGCCGGGCGAGACCGTCGCCGTTGTCGGACCCTCGGGTTCGGGCAAGTCGACCATCGGCCGGCTGCTCTTCCGCTTCTACGATGTCCAGCGCGGCGCGATCACCATCGACGGTCAGGACATCCGGGACGTGACACAGGAATCGCTCCGCGCCGCGATCGGCGTCGTGCCGCAGGACACGGTGCTCTTCAACGACACGATCTACTACAACATCGCCTACGGGCGCGACGACGCGACGCCCGAGGAGGTCGAGGCCGCCGCCCGCGCCGCCAGCATCCACGACTTCATCACGAGCCTGCCCGCGGGCTACGATACCGTCGTCGGCGAGCGCGGGCTCAAGCTCTCGGGCGGCGAGAAGCAGCGCGTCGGCATCGCCCGCACGATCCTCAAGAACCCGCCGATCCTCCTCCTCGACGAGGCGACGAGCGCGCTCGACACCGGGACCGAGGGGGAGATCCAGGATGCGCTGCGCGCCATGGGCCGGGGCCGCAGCGTCATCACCATCGCCCACCGCCTCTCGACCGTGGTCGATGCCGACCGCATCGTCGTGCTCGAGCAGGGCCGCATCGTCGAGAGCGGCAGCCACACCGAGCTCCTCGCCCTCGGCGGCCGCTACGCCCGGCTCTGGGACCGCCAGCGCGCCGGGGAGGACGACACCGCCGCGCGGCCACCGCGCCCGAGCCCGGCCGACGGTTTCGCCGCAACGGGCCGGGACAAGGACGCGGAAGCCCTTGAGCCGGAGGAAATACCGCGAAGCTGAACCCATGCGCGCGACCCGCGCGCCAGCGCCGGATCGTCACGTGGGGGATCATGCGGAGGCCCCGTACCGGGGCCGCGTCTCTGGCTCGTTTCCGGCCGTCCGGCCGGAAACGAGCGGGGAGGGCGAGTCCCCGGTCCGGAATCAACAAGTTGGCGCGGGGCCGGCGGGCGGAGATCGGCCCGCAGCCGGGCGGGCCCGTTCCGGACAAAGGCACCGGCCCTGCTCGTCGCGGGCTTGGCAGATTTCAAGCACGACGATATACCGGCCGCCGGCAGGATGGAGCAGGCGGCTTGAGCGACAGTGATTCCTTTATCCGCGAAGTATCCGAAGAGGTTCGCCGCGAACGTTTATCCCGACTGCTCGGCCGCTATGGCTGGATCGCGGCACTCGTCATTCTCGTGATCGTCGGCGGCGCCGGTTTCAACGAATGGCGCAAGGCCCGCATCGAGGCCGCGGCCCGCGAGGCCGGCGACCGGCTCCGGGAGGCCTATCTGGTCGAGGACCCCTCCGCCCGCGCCGCCGCGCTTGCCGATCTCGCCGCGGAATCCGGCAGGGCAGCACCCCTTGCGCGTTTCGCGCAGGCAGGCGCGCTTGTCGAGGCGGGCGAGGAGGCGGAGGCCGCCGCCCTGCTCGAGACCGTGTCGGAGGATCCCGCGCTGCCGCCCCTCTACCGCGATCTTGCCCTCCTGCAGCGGGTCTCGATCCTCGGCGACGATCTCGACCGGTCCGAACGGCTCGCCACGCTGGAGACGCTGTCGCGGCCTGACGGGCCCTACCGCCTGCTCGCGCTCGAACAGCGCGCGCTTGTCCGTCTTGAGGCCGGCGAGCTCGACCAGGCCCGCGCCGATCTCGAGGCGATCCTCACCGAACCGGCCGTGCCCGAGACGCTCGCCGCGCGCACGCGCCAGCTCCTGATCGCGGCGGGGGGCGAGCTGCCGGGGCTGGGGCCGGCGGCAGCCGCCACCGAAGCGGCCGACCCCGCTGATGCTGCCGTTCCCGCCGAACAGGGCCCGCTCGCGGGCGCCAACGGCTGAGCAAGGCCCCGGAGACCATCATGCCCCTGCTTACCCTTCGCCGGCCGCGCGCTCGCAACCTGGCCCTGATCGGCTGCCTCGTCCTCGCCGTCGCCTGCACCGAGCGCGAGCCGACGCTTCCGGGTGACCGCCTTCCCGTCCGCCCCACCGAAGCGCGCGCCACCGCCCCGGCCGAGGTGCCGCCGCTCGCGCTGCCGCCGGCGCGCGCGAATGCCGAATGGACCCACCCGAGCGGCACCGCGGCCGGCCGCCCCGAACATCCCGCCCTCGCCCCGATGCCGGGTTTGCGCTGGTCGGTCGATCTCGGCCAGGGCTCCTCGAAGCGGACCCGGCTGATCACCGTCCCGGTGGTGGGGGGCGGCCTCGTCTTCGCCCTCGACAGCGCCGGCCAGCTCTCGGCGGTGCATCCGAACGGCCAGGTCGCATGGCGCCAGTCGCTTGCCCCGGCCGGAGAGCGCGCCGAGAGCGGGTTCGGCGGCGGCCTCGCCTATGCGGACGGCACCGTCTATGCGACCACCGGCTATGCCGAGGTCCTCGCCATCGATGCCGCGACCGGGGCGATCCGCTGGCGTCACCGGCTCGAGGCGCCGGCCCGCGCCGCGCCCGCGGTACTCGATGGCCGGGTCTTCGCCATCGCCCGGAACGATACCGCCGTCGCCCTCGATGCCGGCACCGGCAGCGTGCTCTGGCGCATCTCGGGTGGCGGCGCCAGCGCCGGGCTCCTCGGCGGAGCGAGTCCGGCGGCCGCAGGCCCGCTCGTCGTGCTGCCGTTCTCTTCGGGAGAGGTCCTCGGCGTCGTCGCCCGCAGCGGCACCCAGGCTTGGGGGCAGGCCGTCACCGGCGGCCGCCGCGGCCTCGTGCGCAACCGCATCTCCGACATGAGCGGCGATCCGGTGATCGCGGGCGACACCGTCTATGCCTCGAACCAGGCCGGGCGGACCGTCGCGCTCGACCGGCTGACCGGTGAACGGCGCTGGACCATGGACGAGGGCGCCTACGGCCCCGCCTGGCCGGTCGGCGGCTCGATCTTCCTGCTCTCGGACACAGGCACCCTCGTCCGCGCCGACGCGGCGACGGGCCAGATCCTCTGGTCCCAGCAGCTTCCCGAATACGGGACGAGCCGCCGGCGCGAGGCGCTGCCGCATCACGGCCCCGTCCTCGCCGGCGGCCGGCTCTGGGTCGCGGGCGCCGACCGGCAGCTCCGGGCCTTCGATCCGACGACGGGCAATCCGCTCGGCGCGATCGCATTGCCTGCGCCGGCTGCCTCGACACCGGTGGTTGCGGGCGGTGTTCTCTACGTGGTGACCGCGGATGGCCGGCTCCACGCTTTCCAGTAGCGCCGCTCCGCGCTAACACTGCCCCAGCCGCGCGGATTCCGCGCCGGATGAAGCCAGCCCCTGCGCCCGGAACCGGTTCCGGGCGCCCCAGAACGGGCGAGTACGCCGCATGTCCTTCACCCTCGCCATCGTCGGCCGGCCGAATGTCGGCAAGTCCACCCTGTTCAACCGCCTGGTCGGCAAGCGTCTCGCGCTCGTCGATGACCAGCCGGGCGTGACCCGCGACCTGCGCGAAGGCACGGGTCGCCTCGGCGACCTGCGCTTCACCCTCCTCGACACCGCGGGCCTCGAGGAGGCCGAGGATGCGAGCCTCCAGGGCAGGATGCGCGCCCTCACCGAGCGCGCGGTCGGTCTCGCCGACATCGTCCTGTTCCTGATCGATGCCCGCGCTGGCGTCACCGCGACGGATGAGGTGGTTGCCGACCTCCTGCGCCGCCGTGGCGCCCGCGTCATCCTCGCCGCCAACAAGGCCGAGGGAAGGGCAGGGGAGGCGGGCGTCCTCGATGCCTGGGCACTCGGCTTCGGCGAGCCGATCGCGCTCTCCGCAGAGCATGGAGAAGGGCTTGCCGATCTCCACGAGGCGCTTGCCGAGGCCGCCGCGGCGCTTCCCGCTGCCAGGGAAGCCGCCGGGGAACAGGCAGGCGAGCCCGAGGAGGACGAGGCGGCAACGGAGGGCGAAGACCCTGCGCGGCCGATCCAGGTCGCGATCATCGGCCGGCCGAACGCGGGCAAGTCCACCCTCGTCAACGCCATCCTCGGGGAGGAGCGGCTGCTCACCGGACCCGAGGCCGGCATCACCCGCGACGCGATCTCCGTCGAGCATGACTGGAACGGGCTCCCGGTGCGCCTCTTCGACACCGCCGGCATGCGGCGCAAGGCGAAGGTCCAGGAGAAGCTCGAGAAACTCTCCGTGGCCGACGCGCTGCGCGCGATCCGTTTCGCCGATGTCGTCGTCCTCCTGCTCGACGCCACCGCACCCCTCGAGAGCCAGGACCTGCGCATCGCCGACCTCGCCGAGCGTGAGGGCCGCGCGATCGTCATTGCCGTCAACAAGTGGGACCTCGAGGAGAACCGCCAAGACGCCCTCCGCGGCCTGCGTGCGGGTGTGGAAAATCTCCTGTCGCAGATTCGCGGCGTGGCCCTCGTCCCCATTTCCGCCCGGACCGCGCAGGGGCTTGACGATCTCCGCGACGCCGTCGCGCGGGCGCATGCGGTCTGGAACACGCGGATCGGTACCGGGCGGCTCAACGACTGGCTTGCCGAACAGGTCGCGGCCCATCCGCCGCCCGCGCCAGGGGGCAGGCGACTCAGGCTTCGCTACATGACCCAGGCCAAGACCCGTCCGCCGACCTTCATCCTCTTCGCCTCGATCCCTGGAGAGGTGCCGGATGACTACAAGCGGTTCCTGATCAACGGCCTGCGGCGGGATTTCGACCTGCCCGGCACCCCGATCCGCCTCTTCCTGCGCGGGGGCGAGAATCCCTATCGCAACCGGCGGCCGCCCCGGCCGACGACGCTCGACAAGCACCTCAGGAAGGGGCGCGCCCGGAGCTGACCCGCTCCGCCGGACGTGGCAGACGCCGCGCCAGGGTAAGGCCCCCTCTGCTGCCTGGCGGCAGGCCAGTTGAAAAGGAACGGGAGAAAAAGCGTAATACGCTGGACCTGCGCTCCTTTGAACAAGGCCGTGACTGCCATGAAAAAGCGTATCGCGATCTGCTGCGACGGAACCTGGGCCGGGCTTGATTCACAATATCCGACCAACCCGGTCCGGCTGGCCAAGGCGATCCTGCCGGCCGATCCCCGCGACGGGACCGTGCAGATCACCTTCCATCTCGATGGCGTCGGCACCGGGCGCGGGACCGGCACGATTGCGCGGGTCACGGACCGGTTGCTGGGCGGCCTCTTCGGCAGTGGCCTGACCGAGACCGTCGCCGAGGCCTACCGCCATCTCGTCTTCACCTACCGTCCCGGCGACGAGATCTTCCTGTACGGCTTCTCGCGGGGCGCCTTCACCGCCCGCTCGCTCGCGGGGATGATTCGCAACTGCGGCATCCTTGCCCGCGCGCATGCCGGCCGGATCAGGGACGCGCTCGCGCTCTACCGGTCGGAGGCGCCGGAGGATCATCCGGAGGGTGATCGCGCCCTTGAATTCCGCGCCACCTATTCCCCCGACGTCCTTACCTCCGACAGCGAACGGGACTGGCGCGAGCGCGCGCGGCCGGGGCGCGACTGGAGCCGGGCGGTGCCGCTGCGGATCGCCTATGTCGGGGTCTGGGACACCGTCGGCTCGCTCGGCGTGCCCGCGCAGTGGAGCATCTCGGGCATTCTCAACCGGCGGCACCGCTTCCATGACACCTGCCTCTCGAGCTACGTCCGCGCGGCGCGGCATGCCGTCGCGATCGACGAGCGCAGGCGCAACTTCCTGCCCACGCTCTGGGACAATGTCGACGAACTGAACGGCCTCGGCCTCGCGGTTCCCGACGCGCCCTACCAGCAGCGCTGGTTTCCCGGCGTCCATGCGGCGGTGGGCGGGGGCAGGCCCGATACCGGGCTCGCGAGCGGCGCGCTGCTCTGGGTGATGGAGGGCGCCGAACGCCAGGGGCTCGCCTTCGACCCGAGCGAACGCGCCGCCTTCGTGGCCGAGGCCGACCCGCTCGCGCCGCTCACGGCGCGCGACGGTCCGGGCCCGCTGGGGCTGCGCGACCTTCTGCGGCTGATGCCGGTGGATCGCGAGGGACCGGACAGGCCCCGTTTCATCGCGTCCGAGACCTGCCGGCGCTGGACTGTCGATCCCGACTACCGGCCGCGGCCGCTGCGGCGCGTGGCGGATTGGCTCGACTCGCAGTCCGGCGACTCGCAGGCCGACGACCTGATCGCCTGAACCCCGCTCAAAGGCGGGAGAGGATCACGCCCGCCGCGACCAGCACCACGGCGAGCACCCGCTGCCATGTCACCTCCTGCACCGGAAGGACGAAGGCGCCGACCGCATCGAGCAGCAGCGCCGCGACCAGCTGGCCGAGGATCATGGCCGCCATCGAGGTGACGACGCC
>JAJUJF010000190.1 GCA_029265455.1 Paracoccaceae bacterium
GCACCAGATCCCCGACATCGAGCCCCGGCGGCAGCGGATCGCGGTTCGCTGCCCGAAGCGCAGGCACCGCTCGCAGCAACGCGGCAACACCTGCCCCCCGTGCAAAACGCCGGACTACCGGCAACGCCTCCTCCCCGGCGCCGAGATGCCGGGCGGCAAGCTCCATCACCGTGCCGTAGGTATCGGCGACATACGCTGAAAGCGCCTCGCGGTCCGGCAGCGGACCGGCCTCGGCATCCCGCTGCCGCGCCTCGACGAGCCGCACGAAAAGTTCTTGCGGCAAGGCTCCGCCGCGTATCGTCTCGGCCAGAGGTCCGGCCACCTCATGACCCGGCACCTTCCCGCCCGAGACGATCGTGTCGATCGTGTCGAGCCACCAGCGCAGGCGGATCGCCGCCACCATCGGTTCCGCCGTGAGCCACGGCACCCGGGCGATCTCGAGGTTGAAGGCATAGAGCGCCATCAATCCCGGCCGCCGCTCCGGCGCCGCGACGAGAGCGGTCCGGAACCGTTCGGGATCGCCGCACCGCACGCGTTCGGCACAGGCCTCGATACTCACCCTGCCTCCGGGTTCACCACGACGTGCCGGCGCGGCGGCTCAGGCCGCATCCGCCACCGGCGCGCCGTCCTGCAGCAGTTTCCAGACCACCGCGTCCTTCAGCGCCTGGAAACTCGCATCGACGATGTTGGCCGAGACGCCGACCGTCGACCAGCGCCGCCCGTCGCCGTCCTCCGAATCGATCAGTACCCGCGTCACCGCCTCGGTCCCGCGCGAGGTGATCCGCACCCGGAAATCGACGAGCCGCATCGAGTCGATATAGGGCTGATAGGGACCGAGATCCTTGGCGAGCGCCCGGCTCAGCGCGTTGACCGGTCCCTGGTCGAGATGCGTGACCGGATCCTGGCTCTCGCTCACCGACATCACCCGCGTGTTGCCGATGCGCACGGCCACCACCGCCTCGGAAACCGTGACCATGACGCCCTTCGCGTTCATCCGCCGCTCCGTCGTCACCCGGTAGCGCTCGACCTCGAAGAAGCGCGGCAGCCGCCCGAGCATGTCGCAGGCCAGGACCTCGAACGAGGCCGCCGCGGAGTCGTAGGCGAAGCCCTGCTCCTCGCGCGCCTTCACCTCGGCGAGGATCGCCGCGAGCCGGGGATCGTCCCGCGCGACCTCGATCCCCGCCTTCGCAAGGCGGTCGCGCAGGTTCGACTGGCCCGCCTGGTTCGACATCGGCACGAAGCGGCTGTTGCCGACCACCTCCGGCGGCACATGCTCGTAGGTGGCGGGGTTCTTGAGGATCGCGCTCGCGTGGAGGCCCGCCTTGTGGGTGAAGGCCGAGCCGCCGACATAGGGCGCGGACCGGTGCGGCACGCGGTTGAGGATGTCGTCGAGAAGCCGCGAGACCTTCGTCAGCCCCCGCAGCGCCTCGCGGCTCACCCCGGTCTCGAACCGCGAGGCAAAGGGCTCCTTCAGGATCAGCGTCGGCAGCAGGCTGGTGAGATTGGCGTTGCCGCACCGCTCGCCAAGGCCGTTGAGCGTTCCCTGCACCTGCCGCACCCCGGCCTCGACCGCGGCGAGCGAATTGGCCACGGCGAGCCCGGTGTCGTCATGGGCATGGATGCCGAGCCGGTCGCCCGCGAGCCCTTCCCCGATCACCTCCCGCACGATCGACGCCACTTCGCCCGGCAGCGTGCCGCCATTGGTGTCGCAGAGAACCACCCATCGCGCGCCCGCATCCGCCGCCGCCCGCAGGCAGGCAAGCGCATAGTCGCGGTTCGCCTTCCAGCCATCGAAGAAATGCTCCGCGTCGAAATGGACCTCGCGTCCCTCTGCCACCGCATGGGCAACGCTCTCGCGGATGTTGGCGAGGTTTTCCTCGAGCGTGATCCCGAGTGCTTCCTCGACGTGGAAATCATGGGTCTTGCCGACGAGGCAGACGACCTCCGTGCCGGCATTCAGAACGCCCGCCAGCACCTCGTCATTCGCCGCCGAACGCCCGGAGCGTTTCGTCATCCCGAAGGCCGCGAGACGCGCATGGCCAAGTGCCGGCGGCCGCTCGAAGAAGGCGGAATCGGTCGGGTTCGCCCCCGGCCAGCCGCCCTCGACGTAATCGACCCCGAGACCGTCAAGGGCGCGGGCGATCTTCGCCTTGTCCTCGGCCGAGAAATCCACCCCCTGCGTCTGCTGCCCGTCGCGCAGGGTGGTGTCGTAGAGATAGAGTCGCTCGCGGTTCACCGGATCGCCTCCAGCCGCGAGGCGTCGAAATCCGGCCCGAGGCTCCATTCCGCCCCCGCAGCCGTATCCTTCACCTCGACCCCGGCCGCGATCAGCCCGTCACGCAACGCATCGGCCCTGGCAAAGTCGCGCGCCCTGCGCGCCTCGGCCCGCGCCGCGAGCAGCCGCGCGATGGTGGCCTCGACCTCGGCGCTCGCCTCCGGCACGGCCCAACCGCCGAGCGCAGGATCGAGCAGCCCGAGCATTGCCGCGCCCGCCCGCAGCGCCGCCGGATCGTCATCCAGCTCATGCAGATGCGCGATCGCACGCGGGGTATTGAGATCGTCGGCAAGCGCCTCGATGACGGCCGGTGCAGGCTCCGCGTCCACCGCCGCAGGGGCAGCATCCTCTACCAGCCCCCACCACTTCCTGAGCGTCCGGGTCGCTTCCTCGACCTTCGCCTCGGTCCAGTCGAGCGGCTGGCGGTAGTGGGTCGAGAGCAGCACGAAGCGGATCACCTCGCCCGGGATGCCGCGATCGAGGAGATCCTTCACCGTGAAGAAGTTGCCCAGGCTCTTGGACATCTTCTCGCC
>JAJUJF010000056.1 GCA_029265455.1 Paracoccaceae bacterium
GGAGCGCCGGCTCGTCTCGCAGCTGGACCGGCTTGCGGCGGAGGCGGAAGCCGCGGCCTTCAGCGGTCCTGTCCTCTTCATCATCGGCCGGGTCGTCTCGCTCCATGCCAAGCATCCGGATGTCGTGCTGGAGCGGCTCGCGATCTCGGGAACCCTCTATGGCGACATGGCATCCGGGAATGCCATGCCCGAGACGGCGGTGTGGTACGCAGGGCTTCATGTCTGACCTCGCGTCCCTCGTGGTTGCAGGCGTTCTCGGGGTGATCGGAGTAGTGGCTGATGGGGAGGCCGGAGCGGAGATCGCGCCCCAGCGCGCGCAGGCTCTTGAGCACATGGTCCGTCAGGACTGCGGCTCGTGCCACGGCCTCAGTCTTTCAGGCGGTCTCGGCCCCGACATCCGCGGCCGGGCAATCGAGGGGCTGGAGACCCGGGCACTGGTCGAAGTCATCCTCGACGGTCGGCCGGGGACAGCAATGCCGGCCTGGCGGCCGCTCCTGACCGAGGAGGAGGCTTTATGGATCGTCGACTATCTGCGCGCGGCAGGCAGCGAATGATCCGCGTTGCCGCTCTTGCCGGATTGCTGCTGAATGTGCCCGCGCCCGGTGTGGCCGTGGCCGAAACCATGCGCGCCACCGGTGGCCTCGGCGTTGTTGTGGAGCGCGCCTCGGGATCTCTGGTCATCGTCGACCGGATCGCGCGTGAGGCGATCGGACGGGTGGAGGGTCTTGGCGATCTCTCGCACGCATCAGTGAAATTCTCGCCGGACGAGCGCTATGCCTATGTCTTCGGGCGCGACGGCGGCCTTACCAAGGTCGACCTCCTCGAGGAAGCCGTTGTCGCGCGAGAGATGCAGTCGGGCAACGCGATCGGTGGTGCGATCTCCGACGATGGGAGCCTTGTCGCTGTCGCCAACTACGAGCCGGGAGGTGTGCGGGTCTTCGACGCGGACACCCTCGAGATGCGCGCCGACATTCCCACGGCAGCGAAGGTCGTGGGCCTTGTTGACATGCCGGGTAACCGGTTCGTCTTTTCTCTCTGGGACGCAGGCGAGATCTGGATCGCGGATTTCTCCGGGGGCGCGGAGCCGCAGATTACGGTGCTCGCTGACGTCGGTGCAAATCCCTACGATGCGCTGATCACCGAGGATGGACGGTATTACATCGCCGGACTTTTCGGCGAGGACGGACTCGTCCTCGTCGATCTCTGGGAGGAGGAGCCGCGCGCACGGCGCATCCTCGACGGCTATGGACGCGGGGAAGAGCCACTGCCGGTCTACAAGATGCCCCATCTGGAGGGCTGGGCTGAAGCCGGCGGACGTTTTGCCCTGCCGGCGGTCGGACGCCACGAGGTGCTCTGGCTCGACAGCCAGAGCTTCGAGGAGGCTGGACGCACGAAGACTCATGGACAACCGGTATTTGCCGTGGCGCGGCCTGATGGACGTCAGGTTTGGGTGAACTTCGCGCCACCCGGGAATGACACGATCGAGGTGGTGGATACGGTCTCGGGGGAAGTGATCGAGACGCTCGTTCCCGGGCCCGGTGTCCTGCACATGGAGTTCGCGCCGCGGGGGCGGGAGGTCTGGATGTCTGTACGCGACGAGAACCGGGTGGAGATCTACGACACCCGGAGCTTCGAGAAACTTGGTGAGATCGCGGCGGAAAGCCCATCGGGTATCTTCTTCACAGCCCGCGCGCACCGGATGGGGCTTTGATGATGCCAGGACGCGACGCCTTGAATCTGCGCCTGCTCGACGAGTGGCAGCGGGACTTTCCGCTCAAGCCGCGGCCCTTCGCGGTGATCGGCGCCAGATTCGGAATGCACGAGACGGAGGTAATCGACCGGTTCGCCAGTCTCATCGATGCAAGTGCAGTCACCCGCATCGGTGCAACACTCAGCCCGAACACCGCCGGCGCCAGCACGCTCGCAGCCCTTGCCGCGCCGCCCGAGCGGGTGGAAACAATCGCCGCGACGATCGGTGCCGAGCCGGGCGTGAACCACTCGTATCTGCGCGAGCACCACTGGAACCTCTGGTTCGTCGCCACCGGCCCCGACAGGGAGGCGGTGCGTGGATCGCTTGCCCGCATTGCGCGGAAGACGGGGCAGCCGGTGCTCGACCTGCCGCTTCTGCGGCCGTTTGTGCTTGACCTCGGCTTTCCTCTCGACGGGGGCAGGGCACGCAAGATCGCCTGTCGGGTGGGCGACCGCACCGCTATCCGGCCCGGGGACCGGGCGATCCTGCAGGCGCTGACCGATGGGCTGCCGCTGGTACCCCGGCCCTTCGCCGCGATCGGGGAGGCCCTCGAACTCGCGGAGGCGGCGGTGATCGAGCGGATCGGGGCGCTTTCGGCGGCGGGGATCATCTCCCGTTTCGGCGTCATCGTCCGTCACAGGGCGCTTGGCTGGACCTCGAACGCCATGGTGGTTTGGGACGTGAGTCACGAGGAGGCTGGGCGGGCCGGTCCGATCCTCGCCGCCGAGCAGGGGATCACCCTCTGCTACGAGCGACGACCGGCACCCCCGGCCTGGCCCCATCGCCTGTTCGCGATGATCCATGCGCGGTCACGAGCCGAGGCGATGGCGGTGCTCGGCCGCGCCAGCGCCGTCGCGGGCCTCGGGGAGGCACCGCATGCAGTGCTCTTCAGCCTGCGCTGCTTCAAGCAGCGCGGCGCCCTTGTCGATGCCGATCGGCGTATGAGGGAGGTCATGGCATGAAGCGGAAGGCGGCGCATGAACTCGATGCCACCGACCGGCGCATCCTGAACGCGCTGCAGGAGGGGTTTCCACTTGTGCCCCGGCCTTATGCCGCCGCTGCGGCGGAGCTGGGGCTGACCGAGGCGGCATTGATCGGGCGGCTGAAGGCAATGCGCGAGTCGGGAGTGATTACCCGGTTCGGGCCGTTCTTCGACGCAGCCGCGCTCGGTGGCGCGTTCTGCCTCTGTGCAATGGCAGTTCCAGAGGAACGTTTCGAAGCGGTGGCCGAGGCCGTGAACGCGCGGCCCGAGGTTGCCCACAACTATGCCCGCGCCCATCAGCTCAACATGTGGTTCGTGCTGGCGACGGAGACGCCGGACGGGATCGAGGCTGCGGCTTCGGCCATCGAGGCGGGGACCGGAATTCCGGTACTTCGATTCCCGAAGCTCCACGAATTCTTCATCGGCTTCAGGGTAGCGGCATGAGCATCGACGCGGTTGACCGCCGGATCATCGCGGCCACCCAAGGCGGACTTGCCTTCGAGGCGGCGCCCTATGCCGTCTTGGCGGATCGCCTGGGCCTGAGCGAGGCCGAAGTGATCGACCGGCTTGCCTCGATGCAGGCGCGCGGTGTCATCCGGCGGATCGGCGTGGCTCCCAATCACTATGCGCTCGGACTGACGGCAAACGGCATGACCGTCTGGGACGTGGACGACGCGGTGGCGGTGGTGCTCGGGGAGAAGGTGGGCGCCCTCGACGATGTGAGCCATGCCTACCTCCGCCCGCGGAACCTGCCGCAATGGCCCTACAACCTCTTTGCCATGGTGCACGGGACGACCCGGGCCGAGGTGGAGGAGAAGCGCGCCCGCATCGCAGCGCTGCTCGGGGAGGCCTGCCGGACTCATGATGTGCTCTACTCGACCCGCATCCTGAAGAAGACCGGACTGCGCCTCGTGGAGGGAGATCGCTGATGTTCCGCCTGTCGAACTACATGCACCAGCTGATCCACCCGACACCAGCACGCCGCCGCCGCCCGGGGCAACCGGTGCGGCCAGTGGTGATCTGGAATCTCACCCGGCGCTGCAATCTGCGCTGCCGGCATTGCTACACTGCTTCGGCCGATGTCGAGTTTCCGGGTGAGCTCGACACCACCCAGGCGATGGGCGTTCTCGATGATCTCAGTCGGTTCGATGTGCCGGCGCTCATCCTCTCCGGCGGCGAGCCGCTCGCCCGCCGCGACTTCTTCGAGATTGCCGAGCGGGCGCGCGGCCTCATTCGCTATCTCGCTCTCTCGACGAACGGCACCGGTCTTGTCGGTGACACCGCCGATCGGATTGCGGGGATCGGCTTCGACTATGTGGGTATCAGCCTCGATGGCATCGGCAGGACCAACGACCGTTTCCGGGGCCAGATCGGTGCCTACGAGATGGCCTTGGCCGGAGTGCGCAACTGCAAGCGTCGCGGTATCAAGGTGGGTCTGCGCTTCACGCTCACCGAGGACAACGCTGCAGAGCTTCCGGCACTGCTTGCGCTGTGTGAGGACGAGGGGGTCGACAAGTTCTACCTCTCCCATCTCGTCTATGCCGGACGCGGTGACAAGAATCGTGGGATGGACACCGGGTGGGCGCGGTCGCGCAGCGCCATCGACCTGCTGATCGAGATCGCCTGGACAGCCGCGGAAGCCGGACGTCCGCTCGAGATCGTCACCGGCAACAACGATGCGGACGCCGTGCGTTTTCTGCAATGGGCCGAGTCACGCTTCGATGCCGGGCAGGTGGCGCATGTACGCGCCCATCTCGAGGCATGGGGAGGCAACTCTTCCGGAGTGGGTGTGGCCAATATCGATCACCAGGGCGATGTGCATCCCGACACCTACTGGTCAGACTACACGATCGGCAGTGTCAAACAGACGCCGTTCTCGGCGCTCTGGACCGGAGACGATCCCATACTCCGCGAGTTGCGGCGCCGGCCACGGCCGCTCAAGGGGCGCTGCGGCGCTTGCATCCATCAGGCAATCTGCGGTGGCAATACCCGGATCCGGGCGCTGCAGATCACCGGCGATCCATGGGCCGAGGATCCGGCCTGCTACCTGACCGATGCCGAGATCGGCATTGCGGAAGTGCCGCGCGTCCTCGTCACCCCGTTCCGTGGCAAGCGTCATGATCCGGTTCACCGTTTTCATTAGTCTCCTTGTTGCGGCCGCCGCACCATTGCGCGCGGGACCGGTCCTGGACTACGCGACACATTGCGCGGTCTGTCATGGCGCTGACCGTCTTGGCGGTACGGGACCTGCACTCATCCCCGAGGCGTTGAACCGGTTGCGAGGCGCTGATCTCGCCGTGGTCATCGCGCAAGGCCGCGCAGCTACACAGATGCCGGGCTTCGCGAACATCCTCGACGAAGAGGCCATCGTGGCGCTCGCAGCCTGGCTCGAGAGCCCGCTTGAAGCAGAGCTTGACTGGGGCGAGGCCGAGATCACCGCGAGTCTCGAGACCAATGCCGGTTATGTCCGTCCCGATGCGCCGGTGTTCTCCGGTGACCCGCTCAACCTCTTCGTCGTGGTCGAGACGGGTGACAGCCATCTGAGCGTGCTCGACGGTGACAGTTTTGAGCGGCTGGCACGGTTGCCGACGCCCTATGCGGTGCATGGCGGACCGAAATTCACGCCTGACGGTCGGCACGTCTTCGTCATGTCCCGCGATGGCTGGGTCCAGAAGATCGACCTCTGGGCGCTGGAGGAGGTGGCACGGGTCCGTGCGGGAATAAACAGCCGCAACATCGCACTCTCGAAGGACGGCAGGTGGCTCGCCGTGGCAAATTATCTGCCGACGACGCTGACGATCCTGTCGACGGAGGATTTATCGGTTGCCCGGATCCTTGATGTGACGGACGCTGGGGGGACTCCTTCGCGCGTATCGGCTGTCTATCAGGCTGCACCGCGCGCGAGCTTCGTGCTGGCTCTGAAGGATGTGCCCGAGATCTGGGAAATCGCAACGGATTCCGAAGCGCCATTATTCACGAGCTTGGTGCATGGGGATGAGCAGGGGAGTGATGGAGCGGTCCGGACCGAAGAGCTTTTCGTCCGTCGGCGGATCAAGCTCAGGGCTCCGATCGAGGATTTCTTTTTCACCATGGACTACGCGCATCTGATCGGCGCCTCGCGTGATGGGGAGCGCGGGGTGGTGGTAGACCTGATCGAGGGGCGCGAGATTGCCGAACTGCCGTTGGGCGGCATGCCGCATCTCGGGTCCGGCATCTCGTGGGAACGCCACGGGCGGCGGGTGCTGGCAACGCCGCATCTGCGCGAACCCATGCTCTCGGTGATCGATACCGGCTCCTGGCAGGTCGTGCAGGAGATCGTGATGGAGGGGCCCGGCTTCTTCCTGCGCAGCCACGAGACGAGCCCGTATCTTTGGGCGGATGTCTTCTTCGGGCCGAACCGCGACGTGATCCACGTCATCGACAAGGAAAGTCTGGAGATCGTGCGGACTCTCCGACCGGTGCCCGGCGCTACTGTCGCGCATGTGGAATTCGACCGCCATGGCCGCCATGCGCTTGTCAGTGTCTGGGAGGATGACGGTGCAATCCTTGTCTACGATGCCGCGTCGCTTGAGGAGGTGCGGCGCATCCCCATGCGTAAGCCATCAGGGAAATACAATGTCTGGAACAAGATCACCTTCTCCGAGGGCACGAGCCACTGAGCAGGTGGTGCCGGATCGTTATGCATCGTTCACGCTCCGAGCCACCTTCACGGAAAGGGCCGCTCGCCACGTTTCCCGAGGCAATTGGCGTCGCTGACGCCAAGTCCCCTTGGTCTCTCCGAAAGTCATGGCGAACCACAGGATCATCACAAAGTGTCAGCCACGATGACAGGACCATGTGACCCAGTTCCGCTCATCACGGCGCCTCTGCGCCTGACGCGATTCATGAGAGAGGCAAGGATGTTGATCGGGTGACCCCGAGGAACGGGAGAAGTGGACATCAAGCGGCTGTATGGGCCGCCGGTGACCACGAGGAACATCGTGGCGATCGGAATACGGTGATCAAGGATAAGGTGATTGGTCCTGGTCCGGTGCCCCTGTCCCCCCAGGCCGTAGTCCCATGCCGGTTAAGCCTCATGACGACGTGAGACCTGTCAGGTCCCACTGCGGGAGTGGGGAGCCCGACCTCGGCGCGGGCGGTGGATCTGGCCTCACGGCAGTGGCATGCGCGTGCACGGTGGGGATCACCGATGATTTCGATCACGCCAATGATACTGTTCCCGCCCCTGAAGTGTTTGACCAAAGTTGTCATCAAAATCATGGGCGCCATCCAAGTTTGAAGTGAAAGGTCGCATCGCGATCTTATTTAACGCTATACTTCATGAGCTTTACGCCGAATCGCCTGAAAGTTCCGTGATTCGCGTCACGAACCTGAAGCAGGGGAGGAGACAATGACCAGATCACGCCAGGAGACGTTAACAGGATGAGCGAGCGCTTCACCAAAGCAGCAGCCCGCAACATCTTCTATGGCGGGTCGGCGTTTTTCCTCGTGGCATTCGTGGCGCTGACTGCGCATAGCCATATCTATATCGTTCGCACCAGCACTGACTCCGAGGGGCTGACGGAGTCGGTTGCCCGGGGCAAGCATGTCTGGGAGCGGAACTCCTGCATCAACTGTCACACGCTGTTCGGGGAGGGGGCGTATTTCGCGCCCGAACTCGGCAACGTCTGGATCCGTTATGGCGGTGACGAGGACCCGGAAACGGCGCGCGCCATCCTGATTGCCTGGATGCAGTCGCAGCCGAGCGGGATTCCGGGCCGCCGGCAGATGCCGAATTTCAACTTGACCGAACAGGAGCTCAACGATCTGGCCGATTTCCTCGAATGGACGAGCCGGGTCGACACGCAGGGCTGGCCGCCCAACGACGCCGGCTGAGGGGGATCGAGAGATGAAATATGCCTCGCAGAGGATCGCCTACTGGTATTTCTCGGCGGCGATGCTGCTCTTCGTGCTGCAGGTGGTTTTTGGCGGCCTCGCTGGCGCCGTCTATGTCTGGCCCAACTTCCTTGCCGAAACGGTGCCGTTCAACATCATCCGCATGATCCACACCAACGCACTGATCGTGTGGCTGCTGCTGGGCTTCTTCGGGGCAGGCTACTACCTGATCCCCGAGGAGACCGAGCGCGAGATCGAGAGCCCGCTACTTGCCTATGTGCAACTCGTGCTGCTGCTCGTTGGCGCGGTGGCGGCAGTGGTCGGCTATCTCTTCGGCGTCCATGAGGGCCGCGAGTTCCTCGAGCAGCCGCTCTGGGTGAAGATCGCCATCGTCATCGTCGCGCTGATCTTCCTCTACAACGTGACGATGACGGTGCTGAAGGGGCGCAAGACGGCGATCTCCAGCGTCCTCCTCCTCGGCATGTGGGGTCTCGCCATCTTCTGGCTGTTCGCCTTCTACAACCCGGCGAATTTGTCACTCGACAAGCTCTACTGGTGGTACATCGTTCATCTCTGGGTCGAAGGTGTCTGGGAGCTGGTGATGGCGTCGATCCTCGCCTTCCTGCTGATCAAGATGACCGGGGTCGACCGCGAGGTTATCGAGAAATGGCTCTATGCGATCGTCGGCCTCGCGCTCTTCTCCGGGCTGCTCGGCACCGGGCACCATTACTTCTGGATCGGTGCACCAGGATACTGGCAATGGGTGGGTTCGATCTTCTCGGTCTTCGAGATCGCGCCATTCTTCGCGATGCTGATCTTCGCCTTCACCATGGTCTGGCGAGGGCGGCGTGATCATCCGAACCAGGCAGCCATGCTCTGGTCGCTCGGCACGACGGTCTATGCCTTCTTCGGCGCCGGAATCTGGGGATTCCTGCACACGCTTTCCTTCGTGAATTACTACAGTCACGGCACCCAGGTGACCGCTGCGCATGGGCATCTTGCCTTCTTCGGCGCCTATGTGATGCTGAACCTGTCGATCATCACCTACGCGATGCCGTATCTGCGAGGAGTGAAACCCTACAACCAGGCTCTGAACATGTGGAGCTTCTGGATCATGACCTCGGCGATGGCGTTCATGACGGTAACGCTGACCTTCGGTGGCGTGGTGCAGGTCCATCTGCAGCGGGTGCTGGGCATGTACTACATGGAGGTGCAGGATCAGATCGCGCTCTTCTACTGGATGCGCCTCGGCGCGGGATTGTTCGTGATCCTTTCGGTATTCCTCTTCCTCTACTCGATCTTCGGGCCGGCGCGAGTGAGCGAGCCGGGCAGGAGCCTGAGGGTTGCTCCCACACCCGCTCCGTGAAGCAAACCAGCGGCGGCGGGCAGAGCCCGCCACGCGAACAATGTTGAAAGGTAGCCGAATGTCCCAGGCCAGCGGCGCACTTGCCATCGATCCGGAGGCCGCGGCTCCCTACTACGCTCCGAGTGGGGCCGAGTGCGAACTTTTCGAGCACGCCTACCGCAACCAGCTGCCGATGCTTCTCAAGGGTCCGACCGGCTGCGGCAAGACGCGGTTTGTTGCACATATGGCGGCGCGGCTCGGGCGGCCGCTCTACACGGTCGCCTGCCACGATGATCTCACCGCCGCGGATCTCACCGGCCGTTATCTGCTGAAGGGCGGGGATACCGTCTGGACCGACGGTCCGCTCACCCGGGCAGTACGTGAGGGAGCGATCCTCTATCTCGATGAAGTGGTCGAGGCGCGCAAGGATGTGACGGTGGTGCTTCACCCGCTGACTGACGACCGTCGTATCCTGCCGCTCGAGCGCACTGGCGAGACACTGGAAGCTCCCGACAGCTTCATGCTCGTCGTCTCCTACAACCCTGGCTACCAGAATGTGCTGAAGAGTCTGAAGCCGAGCACAAGGCAGCGGTTCATCGCCGTGGAGTTCGACTATCCGGAGCCGGAGGTGGAGGCAGGCATCGTCGCGCGCGAAAGTGGACTTGCCCCCGATCGCTGCACGCCGCTCGTCCGTGTTGCCGGGGCGCTGCGTGAACTCCGTGGCCAGGATCTCGAGGAAGGTGCCTCGACCCGGCTTCTTGTCTACTGCGCCACGCTGATCCGCGACGGCGTCAAGCCTGCAACCGCGATCCGTGCCGCGCTGATCGAGCCGCTGACCGATGATCCCGATGTCCGCGAAGGGTTGATCCGGGTCGCCGACATCGCGCTGGGCTGAGACAATGCCGTTCGAGCCGGAAGAGACTGTTGGCGCGTACTGGCACCGCCTCGTCGGTGATGTCAGCAGTTATCGCCGCCATCCGGAGGCGGCGGTAGAACTCGAGTCCGTGCGTCAGCAGCTGGGAGTGATCTTCCGCGCCCTCGGCGGTCCCGGTGGCGTGCGGATCGTCGCCGGTTCGCGCACCACGTCCACCCATCGGCTCAGCCTCCGTCAGAAGGTCGGGCTCGGGAACGAGATGATGGAGCGGCCAATTCTCGATGACAGTACGCTCCGGCTGCCGTCGCGGATCGACGTCTTTCCCGATGCCGCTGATAATGCGGCGCTATACGAATGGCTCGCTGCCTGGTTCGCATGCGCGGTTCCATATCAAACTGACGCGGATCCGCTGCGTGACGACCTGCTCCGTATCCGGGCAGCCGCGGCAACGACGCAGGCAGCCCTCGAAGCCTGGCCAGGACTGGGCCCCCTCCACCAGCGGCTTGCGGTGGCGGCGCTGGCAGTACGACCCAGGCGTCATCTGCCGCGCGTGGAAGCGGCGGTGGAGGCGCTGATCCGGACGCTGGTAGCGGAACCTGAGGCAGTGTCCGGGCTCTTCGAGGAGAAAGATTTCGCGGAGCTGGCAATTCGCCCTGCGCCAAGGCGCTACCGCAGTTTCCTGCCGGTTCCGCTCTGGGGTGAGGTCATAGCTGACGAGGCCAATTCCCCGGATGAGAAGGCCGAGGAGCCCGGCGGGGACTCGGTGCCGGTGGACAAGCGCCGACGGCGCGCATCGCGCCGCTCGAGCGATCAGAGCGAGCGCGGCGATCCCCTCATTCTTCATCGGTTCGAGACCATCTTCAGCCTTACCGAGATGGTCAACGTCAACCGCAAGGTCGAGGACGATGACGAGGATTCGGCACGTCAGGCAGCGCAGGAGCTTCCGGATCTAACCATCGGCTCGAACGACAAGTGCGCGGCGACGCGGTTGAAGCTCGATCTCGATCTCGTCCCGCCGGAGGCCGAGGACGAGCCGATGGTTGCAGAATTCACCTATCCCGAATGGGACTGGCGGCGTGGTGCACTCAGGCCCGACTACTGCCGGGTCTTCGCGGCACCGGCCCCGGAAGAGGGCGAGGATTGGCGGCCCGACGCCGCCATGCAGAGACGAATCCATCAGGTTCGGCGCCAATTCGAGGCGCTGCGCCCAAGGCGAGAGATCGTCCATGGCGAGCCCGACGGTGATGATCTCGACCTGTCGGCGTTGGTCCGTGACGTCGCCGATCGCCGGGCCGGAGGACCGGGAACCGAGCGGGTGTTCCTCAGCGCGCGGATGCGGCAACGGGATCTTTCGGTCGCTGTGCTGATGGACGTATCGCTCTCGACCGACAGCTGGCTTCAGGACCGGCGGGTCCTCGACGTCGAGAAATCGGCGCTGCTCGCGCTTACGCATGGGCTTACCGCCTGCGGCGACGAGCATGCGATCTACACCTTCACTTCCCGGCGCCGGCACCGGGTGGACGTGACCATCGTCAAGGATTTCGAGGAGGCGCTGTCGCCGCGCGTGATCCGACGCATCGAGGCGCTGAAGCCCGGGCAATACACCCGGATCGGAGCTGCGGTGCGCCATGTGACGACGCTGCTCGAGCCACGGCCGCACCGGCACCGGCTGCTGCTGATCCTCACCGACGGCAAGCCAAACGACATCGACCATTATGAGGGAAGGTTCGGGATCGAGGATACCCGCATGGCGATCCGCGCCGCACGGGATGCAGGCCTGCGCGTTTTTGGCGTCACGATCGACGAACTGGCGCACGATTACTTTCCCTATATCTTCGGACAGGGCGCTTACGCGATCTTTCCGAACATTTCGCGGCTGCCGACAGCGCTTCCGGCGATCTACCGGCAGATCACCCAATGAGAATGATGATTTGGTAAGGGAGGACGGTAATGCGCAGATGGCTGCCGATCACGGCGATCCTGATTTCGCTCGCGCCGGGGACGGCGCTGGCGCAGGCCAGTATCGAACCCGACCCTCGGCCCCGGCTGCCCCCGCAGCCCGGCCAGGGTCTGCCGGAGCATGACCAGGCCTTCCTGCAGCGTGCCGCCGAACTCAGTGCCGCTCAGATCGAGGCGGGCCGCCTTGCCACGGATCGGGCGAGCGACGACCGTGTGCGTGGACTTGCCGGAGAACTCATGGACGCCCACGAGGAAATCGCGACGGAGGTGGAAGCATTAGCTTCCGATCTGGGCGCTGAGATGGGAAACTCGGAGGGTAGTGCCGGAGCCGTCGAGACACTTGGTACGCTGGAGGGGCTGGAAGGCACGGATTTCGACCGGGCCTATCTGGAGTGGCAGTTGCGCACTCATGTCGAGCTCGCCGATCTCTACCAGACGGAGGCGTCGCAGTCGCCGGTCACGCCACTCGCAGGACACGCGATCAGGATCTTCGCTGACATCCAGGAACATGTGACAGCCATCCGCGAACTCGCCGGCGAATACGGGATTGACGTCGATCTCTCCGAGCAGCCGCCCCAGTACTAAGAGAGACGGTAGATTTCAGAGCCGCTGCTGAGCGGCAGGCTATTCGTGCCAGCCGCTTACCGCGAGCGCGCTGAAGATCAGCCCGCCGAGCAGCGCGAGATAAAGGTAGAAGAACGCCTGCCACCCCCGAGGCGCCTCCCGCAGTTCAAGAAAGTTCCGGAGGACGGCCGAGGCCTTCAGCACCGTGATCCCGAGCAGCGCGCCTCGCGCGAGCAGATTGCCGCCTGCCGTTCCGCCCGCGCCGATCAACATTGCCGCGACGGTCAGCGCAACGAGAATGGCCCATGTCCTGAACAGCATGGCCGTCACCGCAGAAGATAGAGGAGCGGATACATGATCACCCAGATCATGTCGAGCATGTGCCAGAACGCCGTGCCCGTCTCGAGATTGGCGACACTATTCTTCCACGCCACGATGCCGAGGATCACGATCCCGAATACCACATGAAGTGCATGGAACCCGGTCAGAAGATAGTAGAGCGCAAAGAAGGTGTTGGTCTCGGGCCCGATCCCGGCCGCGACTTTCGGCGCGTATTCCACAGCCTTGACTGCAAGGAAGACGGCACCGAGGATGATCGTGGCAAGAAGCGCGGCACGACCGCTATGTCCACCCCGGCGCGCTGCGAGTGCGAGGGCAGCAAGAAGACCGCTGGTGACAAGGATGATGGTGTTGATCCCTCCGAGCCAGGGATCGAGCATCGCCTGTGATTGCGCGAAAACCACGGGGTTGAGGGCATAAGCGATGCCATAGCCGACAAAAAAGGCGCCGAAGATGCCGAGCTCGCTCAGGATGAGCAGCCACATCATCGGATTGCCGGGAAGGTCGGAGAGCGGCCCCCAGTCGTCTGCCCTGTCCTCAATCATGGTGCCGCGGATTCCCTGGATAGCTGTTGGTCAGGACCTGCAGGAAGCCGCCTTCTGCAGCCTTGATGCCGAGGTTTCCAATGCGGTCCTGCCTGACAACATATGAGGGAACAGGAAGCTGCAGGCTTTGTGCAATCGCAAACAACATGGAGAAGCCACTCCCGCCCGAAGGGCAGCTCGTCGGCGAAGGTCTCGTTGCCGGCATCAACCGGAGCTTGCTGCGCAATGACCTTGACCCTGAGGCATCCGTCATCATGCTGAACGAATGACGTGAGACAGCTTGTCGCATCTCAAGCATCGAACGGAGCGGTCAAAGGCGAGTGAAAGGGCAGGAGGGGCCAAGCAACGCCGCGGGGAGTACCGGGTGGCAAGCGTGATGCGGCAGAAGAGCTGACGGTACAGGGCTTCGGCCGCGCACCTTCAAGCGAAGGGGGATCGGCACCCGGCCAGTTTGCAGAGCAGATTGCACTTCCCCGCTCCGGCCGGTAGGCGGACCTCGTTAGAGAAGAATGCAGCCAGTTGACGGACCATACGGCCGAGGCCCCGATGATCCTTTTCGACAATGGTCCCTGTGGGAAACCCGCCGTATTTGCCACTCCGGTCCGTCTCGTGCTGGCCGAAACTCCGGCAGAGGTGCCGGCCGCCCTGTCCGAGCTCGATAGCGCACGGCGTGCCGGGTATTGGCTTGCCGGATATGCGTCCTATGAACTCGGCTACGCGCTCGAACCGCGGCTCCTGCCGCTCATGCCGGCAGGGCGGCGCGCGCCACTTCTTGCCTTCGGCGTCTACAATGCGCCGAGGGACGCCACGGACTGTCTGGCCGAGGCCGATGCCTTGGCGGGGGAGGCAATACTTGGACCAGCCGAGCCCGTGATGGATCGCGCCTCCTACCAGACAGCATTCGATACTGTGCAGCGTTATATTGCCGCCGGAGACTGCTATCAGGTCAATCTCACCTTTCCGCTTCGGGCACGCGTTTCCGGAGCGCCCCTGGCTCTCTACGGCGCCCTCCGACGGCGACAGCCTGTCGGGCAAGGCGCCTATGTGGCGCTCGGGGTCGGTCCGGTATTGCTGTCCCGCTCGCCCGAGCTCTTCTTCCGCCTCGACGGCGAAGGCATGATCGAGGTCCGGCCGATGAAGGGTACGGCCCCGCGAGTCCTCGACCCGGCGGAGGATGAGGCTGTACGCAAAGCCCTTGCCGCAAGTCCAAAGAATCGCGCGGAGAACCTGATGATCGTCGACCTGCTTCGTAATGACATCGGACGGCTCTGCGTGCCGGACTCGGTCAGGGTTCCGGCCCTTTTTGAAGTGGAGAGCTACGCGACTGTACATCAGATGACCTCCAGGATCGTCGGACGCCTCATGCCGCAAACCGCGCCAAGCGATCTTCTGCGGGCACTATTCCCCTGTGGCTCGGTCACCGGTGCGCCAAAGATCCGGGCGATGGAGATCATTCGCGAAGTAGAGCCCGAGCCGCGCGGCGCCTACTGTGGCGCGATCGGCTGGATCGCACCCGATACCAGAGCCGAGTTCAACGTCGCCATCCGGACGCTGTCCCTCCATGAGGAGGGGGAGGCCGTTCTGAATGTCGGGGGCGGAGTCGTGCACGATTCAACCGCGGAGGGCGAATATGAGGAGGCATTGTGGAAGGCACGCTTCGCCAGCCTGGGTTGAAGCTCATCGAAACCCTCGGCTGGGACGGTACCCGGCTGGTCCGGAAAGGGCAACACCGGTCCCGCCTTTGCCGAAGCGCCGTCGCGCTCGGCTTCCCCTGCGACGAGGCACGGATTGATGCGGCCTTCGCTTCGGTCAGAGGCACAGAATGCCTTCGGGTGCGGATCACCCTCGATAGCACCGGGGAGGTGGAGGTTACGACCGCTCCATTGTCCCGGATACAGCAAGGCTGGCGAGTGGCGCTTTCTCCGCAGCGCCTTCGCTCCAGCGATCCCTGGCTGCGGCTGAAGACGACGGCCCGTGAGCGCTATGATGCCGCGCGTGCGGCCCTCCCTGCCGATCTTGACGAGATGCTCTTTGCCAACGAGCGGGATGAAGTCTGCGAAGGCACGATCACCAATGTCTTCTTCGATCTTGGTGCAGGTCTTGCGACTCCGCCCGTCGATTGCGGTCTCCTGCCGGGCGTGCTGCGCGAGGAACTGCTTGCATCCGGCCGCTGCGTCGAGTCGCGGCTCCGTGTCGAAGACCTGCCGCGCGCCCGCCTCTGGGTCGGCAATTCGCTGCGGGGGCTGATCGAATGCAAATTCGTATCCACCGATTGAGCCTGCTTCGAACATCATCCGCTCGGCAGCGCATCCGCCGCCGACACTCGGTCTTCATCCGGCGCAGGCGGGGCAAGCGCGAGAACACCATGACCGCTGGACCGCGACGAACAACGCAGCCTCAGGCCTGCAAGTCGTGAACACATTGACCGACCCGATGCGATGAGGGTCGGGAAAATCCGGACCGCTTCAGGAGCATGGGCTCAAGTGGCAGCGGCTCATGAGAAAAGGGGCATCCGGCTCCCGGAGCCGGCCGCCGCCCGAGAGACGGGCGACGGCCCTTCCTGCTGTCAACGGTCCCGGAACCCCTCGAGGAGGCATCCGGTTGACCATTTATCCTCAGGCAGGATTTGGCCAGACGAAATCCGGCTGAAGCCCCTCGTACACGGGCCGGCCATCGTTCGGCTTCGGATTCCCGGCCGCCGGATCGAAGAAGGCATGATACGTCGGCGGCATCTTTGCCGGATCAAAGCCCATCAGGTTCGGCACGATCGCGCGGATCCGACGCTGCTTGTCATCCAGCATGATCGGGCTGCCGCAGGTCGCGCAGGTGCAGAGTTCCAACGGTCCGTCCGGGTTCTGAGCGTTGAAAGGCTGACGCTTCAGTCCGTCGGGATTGTCAACGACAAGGTCACCATGCTTGAAGAAGACGACATGGGTCGACAGCTGCCCCGTCACGTTCTTGCAGATGGAACAGTGGCAGGTATGGCTGTCGAGGGGCTCGTTGTCGGAGTGAACACGGACGTGCTCGCATCCGCCTTCGTAGTTGTGGGCCATTTCTACTCCCAGAAGATATTTTGATGCTACACTCGGTAGCCCGATGTCTGTCGCAGCCCGACATGTGCCGTGTCAACCTTGCATCCAAGTCTCTGATTCCAAAGTCGTGGATGCGGGTGGCTTCCTGCTCATCCCGACAGGTCGGGTGAGCAGGGATTGATGCACCCCTGCCAGAATGTTGCCTTCCTGCAGAGGGCCCTGCCGCGGGCATGTCCCCAGCCGGGCACGGGAACCACGTTGCCAGATCAGAACCGGTCAGCGTAGCAGGTGACGAAACCGCCGGTGAGATCGTTCTGCAGCCGGTGGCCGAGCTCCACGCGGCGCAGCAAATCCTGCGTCAGCGGAGTGTCGGGGAAGCGCTGCGCGTACAGGCGGATCCAGCCTCGAGCAGCATTGCCCCAGACATCCACCTGTGAATTGGGGCGGAACACGGGGTGGTTGCGCGAAGGGTTGCGGTTGGCCTGCGCGTAAACATCAACCAGTCGATTGTCGTCGCTCGCCCGAACAAGAAACCGGATCGCGTCGTCGAGGGTCTTGCCATCCACGTCGCTGCCAAACAGGTCCTCTCCGGCGCTGCGGGCGATCCAGGCCGAATAGACCATGAGACCGATGTTGCGGTTCTGGTTGTCGAGGGCGGTGAGGCCGCGGTCGACCTCCTGCGGGAAACTGCCGTCAGGCCGCATCGCGCGCAGTTGGGCGAGATACCCGGACTGCACGCCCTTGTCGTAGAGGGGCCGGTCGCCAATCATCAAGCCAAGGAGCATGAAGTTCGCACCACGCTGGGTACCGACGGAATTCTCCCCGGGATGAATCTCCGTGAATGCGGCCACGCGGCCGAGCCAGTCCTCGATGACCTGCCGGTCCTCGTCCGAAGCCGCCGAGGTCTGACGCAGGATCTGCCAGGCAGGCAGTAGCGGTCCCATGCCCGCGACGGCCGCCGAGGCGCTTGACCAGTTGGTCTTGCTGGGGATCCAGGCGTTCCGATCCGCATGTTCGCGCAGCGCCAGTACCGCGCGTCGAGCCTCCTCCGCATCCTGGGTCAGCAACAGCCGGAAGGCATGGCCGTTCAGCGCGCGGGCAAAATCCCGCGGCGCGTCGCTGTAGGCCGGCTCACCGGCCTGTGCGGTAACGGAGGCCTCGATGAGATCACGATAGTCAGTGATGTCCTGTGGCCGCGGGCAGGCACGCTGGCCTTGCGGCTCCTTGCGGTACTGGTGCCATTTCCGGGCTTCGCGCGACCGCGCTGCCGGATCAAAAAGTGCTGTCGGGTTGGTGACGAGATCGCGGTTCGAGAAGAATTCGCCGGATGAGGCAGCGCGCGAGGGCCCGGCCGTTTCATCCCCCGACCGGATCGTGCCGTCGGGCAGGATGCCACAGGCGGTAAGCCCGGCAAGGGCTCCGAGAACCGCTGCGACGCGAAGCATGTGCATGATCTTGAGCCTTTCTGTCCGCAACAATGTAGCTTGGGAGTCGGGTTGCTGTGCAGCAGATGCGCATCCCAATCCGCGCCGTTGCGCCGCGTCAATGGCATGGCGGAGCAGGAGGCCAC
>JAJUJF010000194.1 GCA_029265455.1 Paracoccaceae bacterium
ATAGGGCCGCTCGTCGGGGGCGACGAAGGAGAAGGCAATGCCGTCGGCACCGGCCCGCGCCGTCCGGCCGATCCGGTGCACGTAATGCTCCGGCACGTTCGGCACCTCGTAGTTGATGACATGGCTCACGCCCGGCACGTCGATGCCGCGTGCGGCGATGTCGGTCGCGACCAGCACCCGGCAGGCTCCCGACCGGAAGGCGGCAAGGGCGCGCTCGCGCTGCGGCTGGCTCTTGTTGCCGTGGATCGCCACGGCGTTGATGCCCGAGGCGGCGAGCTTGCGCACCACCTTGTCGGCGCCGTGCTTGGTACGGGTGAAGACGAGCGCCCGGTCGAGATCGGGAACGGAAAGCGCATGCGCGAGCAGCGCCGGCTTCTGCGCCGGGGCGACGTGATAGGCGTGCTGCTCGACGCGTTCGGCCGTTGTTGCCTGCGGCGTCACCGCCACCCGCACCGGATCGCGCAGATACTTGCCGGCAAGTTCCGCGATCAGCGGCGGCATCGTCGCCGAGAAGAACAGCGTCTGACGCTCCCGCGGCAGCAGCGGCACGATCCGCCGCAGCGAATGGATGAAGCCGAGGTCGAGCATCTGGTCCGCCTCGTCGAGGACCAGCACCTCGACACCGCCAAGCGTCAGCGCGTCCCGGTCGATCAGGTCGAGAAGCCGCCCCGGCGTCGCGACGAGGACATGCCGGCCCCGTGCAGCTTCCCGGATGTGGCGGTTGATCGGCACGCCGCCAAAGATCGTGGCGACGGTGATCGGCTCGCCCTGGGCATAGGCGCGGAAGGAGGCCGCGATCTGGCTCGCGAGTTCGCGGGTGGGCGCGAGAACGAGGACGCGCGCGCTCTTCTGGGGCGCCGGGCCGGGATTGCGCACCAGCCGGTCGAGGATCGGCAGCGCGAAGGCCGCCGTCTTGCCGGTACCGGTCTGGGCGATGCCGAGGAGGTCGCGCCCCTCGAGCACGTGCGGGATCGCCTGTTCCTGGATCGGCGTCGGGCGGTCGTAGCCGCGGGCGGCCGGAGCCTTCGCGATAGCCGGCGCAAGGCCGAGGGCGGAGAAGTCGGTCATGTGGATCTGTCCTGTCATGCGGACGGCCGCCATTGTCCCGCGCTGCGGGGCTCCGGGGCCTCCAGTGGGAACGGCCCGCGTGAATCAGGACGTAGGAAAAGGGGTGCATCCGGGGAGCGGGGTCACCTGCGCGTCATGCAGATGTTCACGTCCCGCCGCTCCGACGCCTGGCGTCGATGCTCTGCCGAAGTGGTCGCTCGGGGAGGGGAAGTCAACCCCGGTTATTCCGGGGAGGACAATGAAAGGCGGCTCCGTCCCGGCGCTGACGGGCGATCAGGCCGCCGAGAGCCTGCGGATTCCTGCGGCCGGTCCACGCCCGGTGGCCTTCGCCAGAATCTCCTGCTCGAACCGCAGGATCCTGTCGCGGTTCCGCTCCCATCCGTCCTCGGCGCTCAGCACGAGGACATTCGCCGAGAGATCCTCGAAGCGGTTCGCGAGTTCCCGCACCACCCGGTCGGTGTGCCGGCTCATCCTTTCGAGATCCGCGGACGAGAGCGTGGGGAAGTTGTTGGTCCGGAATCCCGGCGTCTCCTCGCGCCGCCTGAGGATGTTCCGCACGACCGTCTCCGCCTCCTGCGCGAGGAGGAAGACATAACTGCGCGAGCGCACCAGTTCCTCCGCCATCGCATCCTTCACGCGCAGCATCTCGAGGAGCGTGCTGCCGAAATTGTGGCAGAGGCCGTCGTGGACGAAGAAGCCCTTCGGATAGTCCCCCGCCACCATCGCAAGTTCGGCATTCACCACCGAGAGCAGGTAGGCGGCGCGGCGCGATCGCTCGGCGAGATGCCGTGGCTGCGCGAAGGTCTCGGTCAGGCGCCGGTGGAGGAGGCGCTCGTAGAATTCCTGCCGTTCGGGGCCCGCCAGATAGGCCCGGTCAAGGAAGTGGTGGATGTCCTCCTGCAGGAACCATCGTTCCTGCAGCACCGCCTCCATGCCGCGCAGCGTTCTTGTCTTTCCGACGCCGGAAGGACCCATCAGTTCGACCACCAGCCCGGCGGAACGAAGGGGCGTCCCCGGCATTTCGGGAACCGGTCGCGTACGGCGTATCTCGAAACCGCCCTTCAGCAGCGCGTTCCTGACGAGGCGTGACGCCGTCTGACGTACACGATTGGCCGAGCCCCTCATGCGCCCCATCCACTGGTTGAATCTATTGTTTCCTGTAGTCGCATCACGAAATCACCATGGGAAATGTTCCTGCTGGAGTCCAGATGCCGCCTGCGGCTCGGGCTGAAAGCCGCTTCGTCGATCTTCCCTCTCCCGCGTCACGATGCTGCTCCGGCACGGAAATTCCGGGCTGCGCCGGACCAGCAGGACGAAAGCCAGGCGAGGCCGGGATGGGCATCGTCATTGAACGGTGGTTGTCAGGCCATATCTCAGCGGGCAGTCTGGACCGCGCTACCGCCTTTCGGGGAACCCATGGCCGCCGTCGATCCTTCCGCCCTCACGATCGTTTCCGCCCGCCCGGAGCTGACGGCGGAGGTGACGGCAGCGACCGGCCTTGACGAGGCGCGGCTTCAGGAACTGGTGCACCGGTTCTACGACAAGGTACGCGCCGATGACATGCTCGGGCCAGTCTTCGCGGCGCGGATCAGCGACTGGGGACCGCATCTCGAGCGGATGGTGGCGTTC
>JAJUJF010000083.1 GCA_029265455.1 Paracoccaceae bacterium
GAGAGCGAGATCTTGGCGACGACGAGGAAGGGGACGAGGAAGAAGACGAGAAGCCAGAAGAGCGGCACGGCGATCACCGCCCCCCGCCCGCCAAGGCCCAGGCGCCGCGCGAGCCCCCCCTTCACGTCCGCCCCCCTCGCCGGTCCCCTTCCGGAACGGCAGCCGCCGCGATGCCACGGGGCGCGCGACCACGACCGGAGGCCCGCGCGCCCTCCCCTGCTCCGCCATGCCGGCGGCACGTCCTCGTCGTCATTGTGTCAGCACCACGCCGGCGGTGTCGTCCCAGCTCAGCCACACCGGTTCGTCCCAGGAGATCGCGTCCTCGTCATGGCGGAGGAGGTTGGGCTTCGACGCCTTCACCTTGCGGCCGTTGTCGAGCCGGATGCGGTAGGTGGACTGGTCGCCGAAATAGAGCACCTCGTCGACCATGCCGCGAAGGAGATTGGGCGTGTCCTCCGGACGCTCGCGCGAGATGCGGATCTTCTCCGGCCGGATCGCGTACCAGACCTGCTGGTCGATCGTGCAGGTCACGCCATGGCCGACATGGAGGTCGGTTCCCGCTTCCTCGCTCGCGATCCGGACGTAGTCGGGCTCGTCCTCCACCACGCGCCCCTCGAAGATGTTCACCGAGCCGATGAAGTCCGCGACGAAACGCGACGCGGGATATTCGTAGATCTCGCTCGGCTCGCCCACCTGGATGATGCGTCCGGCGTCCATCACCCCGATCCGGGTCGAGAGGGTCATCGCCTCCTCCTGGTCATGGGTGACGATGATGAAGGTGACGCCGGTGGTCTCCTGGATGCGGATGAGCTCGAACTGGGTCTCCTCGCGCAACTTGCGGTCGAGCGCACCCAGCGGCTCGTCGAGGAGGAGCACCTTCGGCTTTTTCACGAGCGCGCGGGCAAGAGCCACGCGCTGGCGCTGTCCGCCCGAAAGCTGGTGCGGCTTGCGGCGCGCGAAGGACGTGAGCTTCACCATCCGCAGCATGTCCTCGACGCGGGCCATCGCCTCGTCGCGTTTCATTCCCTCGCGCAGCAGGCCGTAGGCCACGTTCTTCTCGACGCTCATGTGCGGGAAGAGCGCGTAGGACTGGAACATCATGTTGGTCGGGCGATCGTAGGGCGGGATGCCGGCCATGTCCTCGCCGTCGATGAAGATCCGTCCCTCGGTCGGGTCCTCGAACCCGGCGAGCATCCGCAGCAGGGTCGACTTTCCCGATCCCGAACCGCCGAGCAGGCAGAAGAGCTCGCCCCGCCAGATGTCGAGGCTGACGGATTCGACCGCGGGGAAATCCCCGAAACGCTTGGTGAGTTTCTCGATGCGGAGGAACGGCTCCTCTTCTCCCGTCACCCAGGGGCGGCGGGTGGCAGCGGGCAAGATCTGCTCCATGAAGGCTCCGACAACGTTTCGCGGGCCGGTCGCCCGCAACCCGCGCAGGAACTTACGGGCCTGCCCCGCCCCATGTCTAGGGCGAAGCAGGCCATGTCGCCGGAATCCCGGACAATTCCGGCGACGTCGTGAACGTCCGGCTCAGTGGAAGTCCGAAACCCCGCCGACCCCGGTCTCGATCTCCTCGAAGCGGCGCATCAGCACCACATGCAGCACGGCGCCGATGAGCGCGCCGATCACCCAGCCGAAGCCCTGGAGCGCGCCGAGCGCCGGCACCCAGACGGTCGCGATCGAGAACACCGCCGCGATCCCGAAGGCGATGATGGCGGTCCGGTTCCAGCCGCTGTCATAGTAGTAGTTGCCGCCGGGCTGGTTCGAGAACAGGTCCTGCACGTTCAGCCGCTGCTTGCGGATGATGTAGTAGTCGGCGACGAGAATGCCGTAGAGGGGCGCGAGCACGGCGCCAAGCGTATCGACGAAGCCGGCGATTCCCATGTTCGAGATCACGCCCACCCAGAGGCCGCCGATGAAGAAGGCGATGATGGCGGTGATCATTCCCCCCGCCCGTGCGCTGATCCGCGACGGCGCCAGATTGGCGAGGTCATAGGCGGGCGGGATGAAGTTGGCGACGAGATTGATGCCGACCGTGGCCGCGAAGAAGGTGAAGGCCGCGATAAGCGTCAGCCAGATGTTGTCCACGCGCTCGACGATGTCGGCCGGGTTGGTCAGCCGCTCGCCGAAGAGGACGACGGTGCCCGCGGTGATGAAGAGGGCGATGAAGGAGAAGAAGGCCATCGACACCGGCAGGCCCCAGAAGTTCCCGACCCTCATCTGCCGCTCGGTCTTCACGAACCGCGAGAAGTCGCCGAAATTGATCACGACCGCCGCGAAATAGGCGATCATCGTGCCCATGACGGCGAAGAACGCCACGACCGGCCCCCGCGGGTTCTCCGCGACCTCGCCGCTGAAGATGTTGCCCATCTCGACGAGAAGGCTGTTGCCCGCCAGCCACCAGATGGTGAGGGCGAGGATGACCATCACCAGATAGACGAAGGGCCCGGCGAAGTTCAGGAAACGCCCGACCCAGTCGATGCCCATGATGAAGAGCCCGACCTGGAAGACGGTGACGACGCCGTAGGAGAACCAGTCGATCCCGGTCATCCCGAGGAAGGCAGCGCCTCCCGGCTCGACCCCGAGGAGCGAGCGGATCAGCAGCGCGACCGCCGTCGAGGCGAAATAGGTCTGCACGCCGTACCAGAAGATCGCGACGATGCCGCGCACGAGGGCGGGGAATTTCGCGCCCTGCACCCCCATCGAGGCCCGGGCGATCACCGGATAGGGCACGCCGTACTTCACGCTCGGCCGGCCGGTGAGGTTGACGAGAACCATCACGAAGAACCCGGCGAGCACGATCGCCGCAAGCGTCGCCCAGCCGTTCAACCCGTAGCTGAGGAACAGCGAGGCCGCCAGCGTGTAGCCGAAGAGGCTCTGGATGTCGTTGTTCCAGACGTTGAAGATCTCGAACCAGCCCCACTTCCGCTTCTCGTGCGGCAGCGGCGCAAGATCGAGATTCCAGAGCGCGCCGTCCTTGTCGCGGATCTCGAGCGATGTCTCGGCCATTCTCATTTCTCCCTGCTGGAGCCCGGGCGGGCCTTCGTCGGCGGGCCTGTCCTTCCGGAGCTCTGGAAACGCATCTGAGATGTTAGCTGAAATATCGTATTCTGTCGAGCAGGACGTTGCGCCCGGTAGGGAGGAGTTGCCTGCAATTTCCGAAGGGCACGGCCGCACCTCGACCCGTGACGCTTCCTCAGGTCATTCACCTTGTGTTCATGATCTGTTTGCCCTGCGCGCCATGCTGCGCGACCTTGTCGAGACGATGATCCGGTGCAGGAGAGGAAGGACATGGTGCGGGGACTGCCGGGACTGATTCTGTTCCTGGCGGGAGGTGCGATGGCTTCGACCTGTCCCGAAGCCGGGCCGGGCGGGACATTGATCGACCTCACGGAGGCATCCGCCACCACACACCGGGCGCAGGCGATCGCGGGTGGACCCGTCACCTTCGCTGCCTGCGCGGCCACCGCCGGAAGGGGCAGTTTCGGCAGGGAGCCGGACTTCAGCATCGCCGGGGTCGCGGCCCCGCTCGCGCTCCGCTCGGAAGGCGATTGCGACACGCTGCTCCTCGTCGCCGCGGCGGATGGCGGCTGGTACTTCGATGATGACGGCGGGGGCGCGGATCATGCTCTCGTCACGATTGCGGAACCTGCCCCGGGTCCCTACCGGGTCTGGGTCGGCACCGTCGACCGGGGCAGCTGCCGGGCCCGGCTCATCGTCGAACGGGGTGGCGGGTAGCGACTCGCGGCGACCGCTCCCGGGGCCGATCTTGTGGCTGCACAAAAGCCCTACCCAAGCTGTGGACATCCCCCTATAGTAACAGGGATCAAGAGGAGGTCCCGGCCGCCATGCGCTGCCCGTTCTGCGGCAACATCGACACCCAGGTGAAGGACAGCCGGCCTGCGGAAGATCACGTCTCGATCCGCCGTCGGCGCTTCTGCCCGAACTGCTCGGGGCGGTTCACCACCTACGAACGGGTGCAGCTTCGCGACCTCGTCGTGGTCAAGAAGAACGGCAAGCGCGAGCCCTTCGATCGCGACAAGCTCGAACGTTCGATCCGGATCGCCCTCCAGAAGCGGCCCATCGAGGCCGAGCGGATCGAGCAGATGGTCTCCGGCATCGTGCGCCGGCTGGAATCGCTGGGCGAGACCGACATCGCCTCGGAGCGGATCGGCGAGATCGTGATGGAGACTCTCGCCCGGATCGACACGGTTGCCTATGTCCGGTTCGCGAGCGTCTACAAGAATTTCCAGGCAGCCGACGACTTCGAGGATTTCGTCGCCGAACTGCGCCCGCCAACGCCCCTGCGCGACAACGCCTGAACGATGTCGTCGCGTCCTCCTGTGACGCGGGGGGCCGGGCCGGAGACTCCGCGAATGAAGGATCCCGCCTCGCGCGTCGATGACGAGTCGTTCATGCGCTCGGCACTCACCCTTGCCGCGCGCGCGCTGGGGCGCTCCGCCCCGAATCCGGCGGTGGGCTGCCTCATCGTCCGCGATGGCCGCGTCGTCGGCCGCGGATGGACCCAGCCCGGCGGCCGTCCGCATGCGGAGACGATGGCCCTCGCCCAGGCGGGCCCGGCGGCACGCGGCGCCACCGCCTATGTCACGCTCGAGCCCTGCGCCCATCACGGCAGGACGCCCCCCTGCACCGATGCCCTGATCGCGGCGGGAATCGCGCGCGTGGCGATTCCGCTCGTCGATCCCGACCCGCGCGTTTCCGGCCGCGGCATGGCGATGCTCGAGGCGGCGGGAATCGCCGTCACCTGCGGCTGCCTCGAAGCGGAGGCGGCGGCGCTCAACCGCGGTTTCCTCACCCGCATCCGCTCGGGACGGCCTTGGCTCGTGCTGAAGCTGGCGCAGTCGCTCGACGGCCGGATCGCGACCGCCGCCGGCGAGAGCCGGTGGATCACCGGGGTGGAGGCGCGGCGCGAGGTCCATCTCGCCCGCGCCCTCGCGGACGCCGTCCTCGTCGGCACGGGCACAGCACGCGCCGACGACCCGATGCTCGACATCCGCGGGATCGGCCTCGCGCAGGCGAATCCGGTCCGGGTGATCGTCTCGGCGGACCTCGACCTCCCGCCCGCTGGCCGCGCCGGCGCCAGCGCCCGGTCGATTCCGCTCTGGCTCGTCCATGCGCCCGACACACCGGCGGCGCGGCGGGAGGCATGGGAAGCGACGGGTGCCACGCTCATCGAGGTCCCGCGGCGCGCGGACCGGCGGATCGACCTCGGCGCCCTCCTTGCGGCGCTGGGGGCGCGCGGGCTTACCCGCGTGCTCTGCGAAGGCGGCGGCGGGCTCGCCGCGGGCCTGATCGCAGAAGGTCTCGCCGACGAGATCGTCACCTATACCGCCGGTCTCGTCATCGGCGGCGATGGCACGCCCGCCGTCGCCGCGACCGGCCTCGCCCGCCTCGCCGATGCGCCGCGCTACCGCCTCGTCGGCACGCGCATCCTCGGCGCCGATCTCCGCGCTGAGTGGCGGCGACTCTGACCGGCCCAGGCATTCCCGCGCGGACGCCCCTCGCCTCTTGCCCCGGGCGCGCCCGCGCACTACCAACCCGGAAACGGAGGACGCATGTTCACGGGCATCATCACCGACGTTGGGGAAATCCTCGCGCTCGAGGATCGTGGCGACCTGCGGGCGCGCATTGCCTGCCGCTACGAGGTCGAGACGATCCCGCTCGGCGCCTCCATCGCCTGCGACGGGATCTGCCTCACCGTGGTCGAACTGGGACACGAGGGCGACCGTGGCTGGTTCGCGGTCGATGTCTCGGCGGAGACGGTGGCGAAGACCAACCTTCGCCACGGGCGTACCGCATGGGCTCCCGGACGGCGCATCAACCTCGAACGCGCGCTCCGGGTCGGGGACGAGCTCGGCGGGCATATCGTCTCCGGCCATGTCGACGGCACGGCCGGGATCGAGGCGCTCCGGCCGGAGGGCGACAGCCTGCGCGTCACCTTCCGCGCCCCCGACACGCTCGCCCGCTTCATCGCCCCCAAGGGATCGATCGCCCTCAACGGCACGTCGCTCACGGTGAACGAGGTCGAGGGGAGCCGGTTCGGCGTCAACCTCATCCCGCATACCCGTGCGACCACCACCTGGGACGACATCGCCACGGGCGACCTCGTCAACGTCGAGATCGACACCCTTGCCCGCTACGTAGCCCGGCTCAGGGAACTCGACGGTTGAGTCCGGGTCTTCTGGCCTTTCCTGCCGTCCTGAGCTATCCGCCATCAGCGAGCGATACCGGCCGAATCCCATGACCTTTCATTCTTCATCGACCTATGCGGACGCGATCTCGCCCATCGAGGACATCATCGAGGACGCGCGCAACGGCCGCATGTTCATCCTCGTCGATCACGAGGACCGCGAGAACGAGGGCGACCTCGTCATCCCGGCCCAGATGTGCACGCCGACGGCGATCAACTTCATGGCCACCCATGGCCGGGGCCTGATCTGCCTCGCGCTGACCGGGGAGCGGCTCGACGCGCTCGGCCTGCCGCTGATGGCGGCGTCGAACTCCTCGCGGCACGAGACCGCCTTCACCGTCTCGATCGAGGCGCGCGAGGGCGTGACCACCGGCATCTCCGCCCATGACCGCGCCCGCACCGTGGCGGTGGCCATCGATCCGCGTTCCGGGCCGCAGGACATCGCGACACCGGGCCATATCTTCCCGCTGCGCGCGCGCGAGGGGGGCGTCCTCGTCCGCGCCGGCCATACCGAGGCCGCGGTCGACATCTCCCGGCTTGCCGGGCTCAACCCCTCCGGCGTGATCTGCGAGATCATGAACGACGACGGCACGATGGCGCGGCTTCCCGACCTCGTCGACTTCGCCCAGCGCCACCAGCTCAAGATCGGCACCATTTCCGACCTGATCGCCTACCGCCGCCGCCACGACAACCTCGTGCGCGAGACGATGGTAAGGACCGTGACCTCGGAATACGGCGGCACCTGGCAGCTCCGCATCTTCGCCGACCAGGCCGGCGGCGGCGAGCATCTCGTGCTGACCAAGGGCGACATCTCCGGCCCGGAACCGGTCCTCGTCCGCATGCATCCGGCCGATCCGGTGGAGGATCTGCTCGCGCTCCACCCCGGACGCGCGCATCAGGTCCGCGATTCGATGCTGATGATCGCGAAGGAGGGACGCGGCGTCGTCGTCATCCTGCGCGACATGGGCAGCAAGCTCGAGATCGACAGCCACGTGTCGCCGCAACGGCTGCGCCAGTACGGGATCGGGGCACAGATCCTGTCGGCGCTCGGCCTGCACAACCTGTTGATCCTGACGAATTCGCCTGCGCTCAAGGTCGTCGGCCTCGAGGGATACGGACTGACCATCGCCGGCATCCGTCACATCGAGACGCCTGAAGGGGAAAACTGACATGGCCGTGCCTTCGGATCAGCCGCTGCCGCCTCCGGTCCTCGACCGGCCAGCCCGGCTCCTGCTCGTGGCGGCGCCGTTCTACCGCGACATTGCCGACATGCTGCTCGCGGGCGCCCGGGGCGCGATCGAGGCGGCGGGCTCGCGCCACGAGACGATCGAGGTGCCGGGAGCCCTCGAGATCCCGACGGCGATCCGCCTCGCCGCGCAGGCAGGCATGTTCGACGGCTTCGTCGCGCTCGGCTGCGTGATCCGGGGCGAGACGACGCATTACGAGACGGTCTGCAACGACAGTTCGCGCGGCCTCATGCTCCTCGGGCTCGAGGGAATCGCGATCGGCAACGGCATCCTCACCGTCGAGAACCGCGAACAGGCGGAAGTGCGCGCCGATCCCGGCCGGTTGAACAAGGGCGGCGGAGCGGCCGAGGCGGCGCTCCACCTCATCGCGCTCTGCCGCCGGTTCGCGACCGAGGCTTCTTCCGGACACGGGCTCGCGCGCGCAGGCGGCGCGGGAAGGCGGGGGGACTGACATGGCCCGGCCGAGCCTTGCTGCGCGTCGCGCCCGGCGCAGCGCCGCACGGCTTCACGCGGTGCAGGCGCTCTTCCAGATGGAGGCCTCGGGCGCCGGGCTCGACCAGGTGCGCGAGGAGTTCGAGACGCACCGGCTCGGCCTCGACATCGATGGCGAGAGCTACGGCGATGCCGATCTCGACCATTTCCGCACGGTGATCCACGAGGCGGTGAACCACCAGGCGCGCATCGACCAGCTGACCGACCGGGCGCTGGTGGCGCGCTGGCCGATCGCGCGGATCGACCCGACCCTGCGGGCGCTCTTCCGCGCGGCGGGAGCGGAACTCGTGGCGATGGAGACTCCGCCGAAGGTGGTGATCGCGGAATATGTTGCCGTGGCGCGGGCGTTCTTTCCGCAGGGGCGCGAGCAGAAATTTGTCAACGCCGTCCTTGATCACGTCGCCCGGCAGGTCCGGCCCGAGGCCTTTTCCGGGGACAGGGATTAAGTGGCCGTCAGGCAGGCGGCCGCCATGCGGGTGCAGCCATCGGACTGACGGCCGGCTGACCGGCGTCGCATGGAGAGTGCTTCCGCGGTCTGACTGGAGAACCGGGAGGATCAGGGGTAGGCGCGGACCTGCGCGTCCTCCCTCGATACCGCCCCTCGCCGATCAGCCGAGGGTCGGCACCATGCCGCGTTCGGCGGCGAGTTCGCGCATCTTCTTCTGGAGCTTCTCGAAGGCGCGGACCTCGATCTGGCGGATGCGCTCGCGGCTGACGCCATAGACCTGGCTGAGGTCCTCGAGGGTCACCGGCTCGTCCTTGAGCCGCCGCTCGGTCAGGATATGACGCTCGCGGTCGTTGAGCTCGCGCATTGCCTCGAGCAGGAGTTCGCGCCGCCCCTCGAGCTCGTCACGCTCGGCAAAGGCCGCGGCCTGGTCGGCATCCTCGTCCTCGAGCCAGTCCTGCCATTCCGCCGTGCTCTCGCCATCGCCCCGGATCTGGGCGTTGAGCGAGGCATCGCCCCCGGAGAGGCGACGGTTCATCGAGATCACCTCCTCCTCGGTGACGTTGAGCTCGTCCGCGATCCGCGCGACATTCTCCGGCCGGAGCTCGCCCTCCTCGATGGCGCCGATCTTGTTCTTCGCCTTGCGCAGGTTGAAGAAGAGCTTCTTCTGCGCGGCGGTCGTGCCCATCTTCACGAGGCTCCACGACCGCAGGATGTACTCCTGGATCGAGGCCCGGATCCACCACATCGCGTAGGTGGCGAGGCGGAAGCCCTTCTCGGGATCGAAGCGCCGGACGGCCTGCATCAGGCCGACATTCGCCTCCGAGATCACCTCGGCCGTCGGCAGCCCGTAGCCGCGGTAGCCCATGGCGATCTTCGCGGCCAGGCGCAGATGGCTGGTCACGAGCTTGTGCGCTGCATCCGTATCGCCATGCTCCACCCAGGCGCGGGCGAGCATGTATTCCTCCTCGGGCTCCAGCATCGGGAACTTGCGGATTTCCGCGAGGTAGCGTGAGAGTCCCTGCTCGGGGGACGGTGCGGGAAGTGCCTGATAGCTTGCCATGATCTGCCTCCGTTCTTCGTGGTTACGCGGCGCTTGGACGCGCCTTCGCCTTCTTAGAACCATTATAACTCAGTTCACGGCGAAAGGTTGCTCAAAACCCTTGACAACCGTGTGATATCCTCCGGCAGCCGGCTTTCCCATGCCATGGGAGCACCGGACACGGGATGACGCAGGCCGAGGCGCGCCGCGTGCAGCGCCTGCCTGGGAAAGCCGCGCAGCGCCGCCGCGACCCTGACCGGGACAGCTGCGGGCAGGCTGCGCCGGCGGGCATAGACCGGATCGCCTACCAGCGGATGGCCGACATGGGCGAGATGCACCCGGATCTGGTGGGTGCGGCCGGTCTCGAGGCGACAGGCGACAAGCGCCGCGAGGCTGCCGAATCGCTGCACGACCCGCACCCGGGTCACCGCGTGCCGGCCGCCATGCGTGACCACGGCCATCCGCTTGCGGTCGACGGGATGGCGGCCGATCGCCGCCTCGATCCTGAGGACACCCCCTGCCTCCCAGGCCACCCCCGGCAGTCCGGCAAGGCGGGGTTCGGCCGCATCGGGCGCGCCCCAGACGATCGCGAGATATTCCCGCTCGATCGCATGGGCCCGGAAGGCGGCGGAGAGCGCGGCATGCGCAGCCGCGGTCCTGGCGACGACGAGGAGCCCGGAAGTATCCTTGTCTATGCGATGGACGATGCCGGGACGGCGCGAATCCCCCACCCCGGCGATCGCGGCACCGTAGCGATGCAGGAGCGCATTGACGAGGGTGCCGCTCTCTGCCCCCGGGGCCGGATGAACGACGAGCCCGGCGGGCTTGTCGATCACGAGGATGTGCTCGTCCTCATGGACCACGGCAAGCGGGATCGCCTCGGGCGCATCTTCGGCGGGCGCCTCGTCCGGCAGGCGGATCGCGAGCCGGTCTCCGGGAACCGGCCGCATCGCCGGATCGTCGAGCGCCACTCCTCCCCGGGTCACCGCCCCCGCCTCGATCAGCATCCGGATGCGCGAACGCGAGAGGGCGAGCCCCTCTGGCACCGCCGCCGCCAATGCCTTATCGAGACGGCCGCCGGGCGCCGCGCCCAGCACGATCTCGATGGTGCGGGGGTCCGACATGGTGAAGAGCGATCCCGAGAGGAATGACGCCGAGGACATACCCGAACCGCCGCGCCTGCGCCAGTTGCGGTGGCTCGTCAACACGTTGCTGCTTGTCCTGATCGCCGGCGTCGTGATCATCACCACTCTCCTCGTCATCCGTCTCGCACCCCTCGGCACGCCTCCGCCCGTCCCCGGGAACATCACCCTGCCGGCGGGCGAGCGGGCTGGCGCCGTCACCTTCGGCAATGACTGGATCGCGCTCGTCACCACCGACGAGGCGGGCGCGGAGCGGATCCGCATCCTCGATCGCGCCACCGGGATCGAACGCGCGGTGATCCCGATCCTGCAGGCCGACTGACCGTCCTTGCCGGAGCAGGCGGCCGTCGCCATCTGGAAGGGATGGTCCGGTTCCTGCTTCTGGCTGCCCTTCTCGCCCTCGCGCCCGGCGCAGCGCAGGCACAGACCGACTGCCGCACCGACCGCCTCGGCAACATCATCTGCCGCAGCATGCCGACGCCACGGGCACGGGAGGCGCCGCCGCTCGCGGTGCCGCCGGCGCGGCAGCCGCCTGCCTACATCGCGCCCTCCGACCGGAACACCTTCGGCAACCTGCGGGTGCGCCCGCCGCGCAGGACCGGCACCAACCCCTTCGGCACGCCGCCGCGCCCGCCGCAGATCCGCCGCTGCACCACCGACAGTTTCGGGGGCGTGCGCTGCCGCTGAGACGCGGGCGCGGCACTCATGAAACGCCTCGCGCTTGCCGGCGGAAGGGCGCCGCTCAGGCCCTGCCGCCGCCCGCCGACAGCAGGATCGGGTCAATGTTGAGGCTCTTCAGCGCCGCCTCCCATTTCGTCCCGTCCGGGGCGTCGAACACGACCTCGGGATCCGCCGCCGCCATCAGCCAGCCGTTCGCCTGGATCTCGCCCTCGAGCTGGCCTGGTCCCCAGCCGGAATAGCCGAGAGCAAGCAGCGCGCGCTTCGGCCCGTCGCCGCGGGCGAGCGCCTGCAGCACGTCGACGGTCGCGGTCATCGCGAAACTGTCCGAGACCTTCAGCGTCGCCCCTTCGGCACCGTAATCGGCCGAATGGAGGACGAAGCCGCGGCCGTGCTCGACCGGACCGCCGAAATGCACCCGCGCCTCCGCCGGAGCGCCTCCCGGATCGATGTCGAGCTGCCTGAGGAGGTCGCGTACCTTGAGATCGCCGGCGGGCTTGTTGACGATCAGCCCCATCGCGCCGTCCGGCGAATGCGCGCAGAGGAAGATCACCGCGCGGTCGAACCGGGGATCGCCCATGCCCGGCATGGCGATCAGGAGCTTGCCGTCGAGGAAGGCACTATCGCTGTCCATCCTGGTGCAAATTATGTCGCGGCGGGCGGAATGCAAGCGGAGGCGCGCCTCGCCGGGAAGTGACTTCCCCGTGGCACCGACGCGGCTATAGGGGAGATGCCATGATGCGCACGCTCCTCCTTGTTCTTGCCCTCGCCACCCCGGTTGCGGCCGGTCATGCGGCCGATCCCGCCACCGTCCGGCTCCTGCCCGGCTGGCGCGACGGGGGGCGGCATGTGGCGGCGCTCGAGATCGCGTTGCCCGCCGAATGGCATACCTACTGGCGGGTGCCTGGCGCGAGCGGCATCCCGCCCCGGCTCGACTGGTCGGGTTCGTCCAACCTTCGCGACGCGAGCATCGTCTGGCCGCACCCGGAGGTGTTCGAGAGTTTCGGGGTGCGCACGATCGGCTATCGTGGCGGAGTGGTGCTGCCGGTGCTGCTGACGCCCGGAGACCCGGAGGCGGCGATCGACCTCGATCTCACGCTCTCGTTCGGAATCTGCAAGGATATCTGCGTTCCGGCCGAGGCCGCGTTCACGGCGACGCTCATGCCTGCCGACGCGGTGCCGGCGGCGCAGGCGCCGATCGAGGCCGCACTCGCCCGCGCGCCCCGCACGGCGAATGAAGCGGGCGTCATCGATGCGACATGCCGGCTGGTGCACAACGGTGACGGAATGCAGCTCGCGGCAAGCGTCGAGCTCAGCACCATGCCGGAATCGCCGGTCGCGGTGATCGAGGCGGCGTCGCGGCCCGATCTCTGGATCGGCGAGGCGGAGACCAGCACCACCGGCAGATTCCTCACCGCGGCGGCACCGGTGGAGGCGGCCGGAGCCGCAGGGCCGGTCCTCGACCGGCAGGGCCTGCGGCTCACGCTGATCGCCCCCGGCTCCTACGTGGAGATCGAGGGCTGCCGCGCGCCGGGCTGAACGGTGGACTGACGGCGGCCTTGTCCGACAGGACCTGCCGTCCGGCGAATGCGACGCCTTCAGCGCAGGACGGGAACGGCTCCCGTTTCACGTGCGGCATCCTCGGCGGCGATGCGGAGCGAACGGGCGATCCGCTCGGCGCGTTCGATGACATGCTGCGCCCCTTCGGGCGTGCAGACCTCCCTCGCGGTCTCGCGGAAGAGAGCAAGCCAGCGATCGAAATGCGCCTCGCTGAGCGGCAGCCCGGCATGCGCCTGCACCGGCCGGCCATGATAGCGCCCGGTCATCAGCGCCACCGACGACCAGAACGCCACCATCCGCTCGAGATGCGGTCCCCAGTCGCTGATCCGCGCCGCGAAGACTGGCCCGAGCATGTCATCGGCGCGTACCTTGTCGTAGAACCGGTGCACCAGTTCCTGAAGCCGCGCCTCGTCAAGGCCGGTCGC
>JAJUJF010000014.1 GCA_029265455.1 Paracoccaceae bacterium
ACCCGCAGCGGGCGATGAGCGCCTCGCCCGCGCCGCGGGTAGGATTGGCGGGAGGGAGGTGGCTGCATGAACCGGGTGGATCGCCGCTTGCTCTGGATGGGCATCGTGGTGGGCGCCGCGCTGGTCGTTTCCGGCATCGCGCCCTACGACCGCGTCACCTGGTGGCTCGAGGTGGCGCCCGTGCTCATCGCCGCGCGCCTTTCCCGCACGAGGCCCTTCAGCGCCTGCGGCAACCGCATCGCGCAGGCATCGAGCGCCTGCTGGCGCATCCCCAGCAGCGCCTCCGGCCGCGGCAGGGCGCGCGCGAGGTCCCGGAGCCGCTGTCCGCGCTGTCCGAGGCTCCGCGCCATGCACCGCGTGCGCCGTTCCTCGAGGGCGGCGACCGCCGCCAGCAGTTCGAGCCGCACCGGCACCGCCATCTCGGCGGCGGCGGTGGGCGTCGGCGCACGGCGGTCGGCGGCAAGGTCGATCAGCGTCGTATCCGTCTCGTGACCGACGGCGGAAATCAGCGGGATCGCGCTCTCGGCCGCGGCGCGGACCACGATCTCCTCGTTGAACCCCCAGAGATCCTCGATGCTGCCTCCGCCGCGGGCAACGATCAGCACATCGGGCCGCGGCACCTCGCCACCCGGGGGAAGCGCGTTGAAGCCGCGGATCGCCGCCGCAACCTCCGCGGCGCATTTCTCGCCCTGCACCGTCACCGGCCAGAGCAGCACCTGCCGCGGGAACCGGTCGGCGAGCCGGTGGAGGATGTCGCGGATCACCGCCCCCGAAGGCGAGGTCACGACCCCGATCACCTCGGGCAGGAACGGGATCGGCCGCTTGCGCGCCGCGTCGAACAGGCCCTCCGCCGCCAGTGCCGCCTTGCGCTTCTCGAGCATCGCCATCAGCGCGCCGACACCCGCGGGGGCGAGATCCTCGATGATCATCTGGTACCTGGAGGCGCCGGGGAAGGTGGTGAGCCTGCCGGTCGCCACCACCTCCATCCCCTCCTCCGGCGCCACCGCGAGCCGGCGTGCCGTCGTCTTCCAGATCACTCCGGCAAGACAGGCACGCTCGTCCTTGAGGTCGAGATAGACATGCCCCGAGGCCGGACGCGACACCCGCCCGAGCTCGCCCCTCACCCTCACCCGTCCGAACTCGCCCTCGATCACGCGTTTCACCGCGCCCGAGATCTCCGAGACACTGTATTCCGGCGCATTGCTCTGAACGGGCTCGACGAGTTCCATCACCCCTCCTTGCGGGTTGCGGGGCCGGAGCCTAGAACGCTTGCGACGCAAGGTGAAGGGAGCGGCCGCGATGAACATCCTCATCCTCGGCGGCGGCGGTCGTGAACACGCGATCGCCTGGGCAGTGGCGCAGAACCCGAAATGCGACCGCCTCTTCGCAGCGCCGGGCAATGCAGGCATCGCCAGCCACGCGACGCTCGTCCCCGGGCTCGACATCCTGGACGGCCGCGCCGTCGCCGCCTTCTGCGCCGACACCGGCATCGACTTCGTGATCATCGGCCCCGAGGCGCCGCTCGCCGCGGGCGTCGCCGACCGGCTGCGCGAAGCGGGGATCCTCACCCTCGGCCCCTCCGCGGCGGCGGCACAGCTCGAAGCGTCGAAGGCCTTCACCAAGGAGATCTGCGCCGCGGCCGGCGTGCCCACCGCCGCCTTCCGCGTCTTCGACGAGGCCGGGGCCGCCCGCGCCCATGTCCGCGAACACGGCGCCCCCGTCGTCATCAAGGCCGACGGCCTCGCCGCCGGCAAGGGTGTCGTGGTGGCGGACAGCGTGGACATGGCGCTTGCCGCGATCGATGCCGCCTTCATGATCGACGGCAGCCGGGTGGTGATCGAGGAGTTCATGGAGGGCGAGGAGGCGAGTTTCTTCGTCCTCGCCGACGGCGAAACCGTGCTCGAACTCGGCACCGCCCAGGACTTCAAACGCGCCTTCGACGGCGACATGGGACCGAACACGGGCGGCATGGGCGCATTCTCGCCGGCGCCGCTCGTGACCCCCGCCCTCGCCGAACGCACGCTGGCGGAAATCGTGCGTCCGACGCTGGCCGAGATGACGCGCCGCGGCACCCCCTACCAGGGCATCCTATATGCCGGACTGATGATCGGCTCCGAAGGCCCGCGCCTCGTGGAATACAACGCCCGCCTCGGCGATCCCGAGGCGCAGGTGATCGCGCTCCGGCTTGGCGCCCAGCTTCTCGACGCCTTCCTGGCTTGCGCCGAGGGCGAACTTGCCACGACGCGGCTGAACTGGGCCGATGACCATGCGCTCACCGTGGTGATGGCGGCCCGCGGCTACCCGCGCGACTACGCGAGCGGCGAGAGGATCATCCTGCCCGCGCCCGGCGATCCGCGTGTCGTGATCTTCCACGCCGGCACCAGCCGCGACCCGGACGGCAACCTCGTGACCGCCGGCGGCCGCGTCCTCGCGGTCACCGCCCGCGCCGACTCGCTGCGGGAGGCGCGCGAACTCGCCTATAACACGGTTGCCCGCATCGACTGGCCCGAAGCCCATTTCCGCCGCGACATCGGCGAGAGGGCCGTCGCGGCCGCCGGATGACGGAGCGGCGTTCGACTGGCGATGGCGGAAGGCGCGCGATTGACGCTTGCGCCGGCCGCACGTAGAGACACCGCAGGGCCCCGTAGCTCAGAGGATAGAGCAACCGCCTCCTAAGCGGTAGGTCGAAGGTTCGACTCCTTCCGGGGCCGCCACCGTCACGGGCACTCATGTCACGCGATCGGAACTCCTCCGCCGGTGCCGGAGTTTTCATTGGCGGGTCGCCGACCGCTGCGGTATGACGCCCGGACAACGATGTTTTGCTTGGCAGAATGAGGATTACGGGTAATGAAGCGCAAACTTGTCGCAGCGGTTCTCTGCGTCTCGGCCCTCGGGCTCGGCGCCTGCACCAACCCTGACGGCACCCGGGACAACCGGATGACCGGCGCAACCGCCGGCGCCGTCGGCGGTGCCCTCGTCGGGTCGGCGGTCCGCGGCGACAGCCGCGGTGCCCTCGGTGGCGCGCTCATCGGCGGCACCGCCGGTGCGCTCATCGGCAACCAGCAGGACCAGCGGCAGACCCAGCAGCAGCAGGTCTATCGCCAGCCGGTCTACCAGCAGCCGGTCTATCAGCAGCCGCGTACTTGGTAATCCCTCGCTCCGCCGCCCGGAGACTCTCTCCGGGCGCTGGCGGCGGAGCCGGAGTATGACGAGGATCGACGCCATGAACCTCAAGGTTTGTGCCCTCATCGCGACCGCCGCCCTCGGGCTTGCGGCCTGCACGGACGCCTATGGCAATCCTGACAACCGCGCGACCAGCGCCATCGTCGGCGGCGCCGGCGGTGCCATGATCGGACAGGCGGTCGGGGGCGACACGAAGTCGACGCTGATCGGTACCGCGGGCGGTGCCGCGCTCGGTGCGCTTGCCGGGCAGGACCAGGACGCGCAACACCGGCGCGCCATCCAGCAGCAGCGCGCCGTGCAGCAGCCCGTCTACCGTTATTGACGAGTTTCAGGCTCGCGGACCGCTCCGTCTGACCGGCCGCACGCCTTGCGAGGGAGAACTGACCCAATGAACCGGAACCATCTTGTTGCGATCACGGCCGTTGCCGGCATGCTCGGGCTTGCGGCCTGCACGACGCCGGAAGGCACGCCCGACCGCACCGCGACCGGCGCTCTCGGCGGTGCCGCGGCCGGCGCGGCCCTTGGCCAGCTCATCGGTGGCGACAGCCGCGGCACCCTGATCGGTGCCGCGACCGGCGCGGCCGCGGGCGGGCTTGCGGGCCGCTATCTCGACCAGCAGGCCGCGGAACTCGAGCGCGAGCTTGCCGGCACCGGCGCGGGCGTGACCAACACCGGCAACGAGATCATCGTCAACCTGCCGGAAGCGATCACCTTCGCCTTCAACAGCGCGGAGCTGAGGCCGCAGCTTCGCCAGTCGCTGTTCGGCGTCGCGCAGAACCTGCAGGCCTATCCGAATTCCGATGTCTTCGTCGTCGGCCATACCGACAACATCGGTACCCGGAGCGCCAACCAGGCCGTTTCCGAGCGCCGCGCGCAGGCCGTCGCCAACGTCCTGATGCAGGGCGGCGTGCCGGCCTGGCGGATCCAGACCATCGGCCGCGCCTTCGACCAGCCGATCGCCTCCAACGCCACGGCGGAAGGCCGCGCCATGAACCGCCGCGTCGAGATCGTGATCCGTCCGCGCCCGGGCGCCTGACCTCCGACCGGCCGCGAATCCTCGAAGGGGTCCCCGCCTCCGGGCGGGGGCCCCTTCTCGCTTCCGCCCCCTCCCCCGCGGCTGGTGCCCTCCGCGGCAGCGGGGCTTCGTTAACGGATGGGTAGGTTCTTCTTATCCTTCCGAATCAATGGCTTGATGGGGTTTTCACGCGTGGGCGCCCCTGGGCCCACGGTTCCCGCCGCCCCTGAGCGGCCCGCCGCCTCCCGGGAACCGCGGTGCTTGCGCCGCCCCATTCCGCCACCTACGAGGGATGACATGCTTGCCGTTCTCGCCAATTCCTGGGCCCTGCTGCTCGGCATCCTCCTGCTGCTGATCGGCAACGGTCTCCAGGGGACGCTCCTTGGCGTCCGCGGCGCCATCGAGGGCTTCGACGCGGCCACCATGTCGCTGGTGATGAGCGCCTATTATCTCGGCTTCCTTGCCGGCTCCCGCTACGTGAGCGAACTGATCCTGCGCGTCGGCCACGTCCGTGTCTTCGCCGCGCTCGCCTCGCTGGTCTCGGCCGCCTTCATCCTCTACGGGGCTTCGCCCCATCCGGTCTACTGGGTCCTGTTGCGGCTCCTCGTCGGCTTCTGCTTCGCCGGGATCTATGTCGTCGCCGAAAGCTGGCTCAACCAGAGCGCCTCGAACGAGACGCGCGGCCAGGCGCTGTCGCTCTACATGATCACCCAGTCGGCGGGGATCATCTCGGCGCAGGCCTTCCTCAACCTCGCCAACCCCGCGGACTACGACCTCTTCATCCTGATCTCGGTGCTGGTGTCGATCTCCTTCCTGCCGATCCTGCTTTCGCCGAGCCGCGCGCCGGTCTTCCATACCGCGCGGCGGATGTCGCTCTTCCAGCTCTACCGCATCTCGCCCCTCGGCTGCGTCGGCATGATGCTGCTCGGCGGCATCCTCTCCGCCACCTTCGGCATGGCCGCCGTCTTCGGCACCGAGAAGGGCCTTTCGGTGGCCGAGATCTCGGTCTTCGTCGGCGCGATCTATGTCGGCGCCCTCGTCCTCCAGTATCCGATCGGACGCATCTCCGACCACATGGACCGCCGTGTCCTCATCATCACCCTGACTGCCCTTGGCGCGGTGCTGACGATGGCCGGTGTCCTCTCCGGACAGGATATCGTCGTGCTGACGATCGTCGCCTTCGGAATCGGCGGCATCTCGAACCCGCTCTATTCGCTGCTGATCGCCTATACCAACGACTTCCTCGATCATGCCGACATGACGGCCGCCTCGGGCGGGCTTCTCTTTCTCAACGGCCTCGGCGCCATCACCGGGCCGCTCGTGATCGGCTGGATGATGACGGCCTACGGCGCCGATGCATTCTTCGTCTTCATCGCGGTGCTCTTCGCGCTGATCGCGCTCTACGGCATCTGGCGCTCGACCCGCCGCGCCGCGCCGCCGGTCACGGCCACCGCCCCCTACGCGCCGGTGATGCCGACCGCCTCTCCTGTCGCTCTCGAAGTCGCGCAGGAGGTCGCGATCGAGCGCGCCACGGCAGCGGAGAACACGACCGAGGACGAACGCGAGTCCAGCAAGGAAGACGCCTGACGCAGACCCCGCCGCAGGACGTTCCCGACAGCATCCGCATTGCGGGCCCTGAGGCCGGGACTCCTCGCGGCGAGCCGCAGACCGGCTTCCCGAACCGGGCGGACAGGCGTCGCCGCCCGGCCGTTTGCCGTGCTCCACCTGCGGTTAAGTTGTTGCGCCTTTAGCGATAACATGATTGAAAGGCGTGACGAGCTGCCGAGGGAGCGCCGCGCCGTGTTACACAGTGGCTCTGCCGCCCAGACCCGAGCCGGCCTTGCCATAGTCGCCACCATCGGAATTGCCACGCTGGCAGGAACAGCTGCCGGCAGCGGCATGCAGGACGCACCCGCCCTGCCGATCGTCCTGGCGCCGGTCGCGTTCATCCTCCTTGCCGCCTTCTGGCTCGCACCCCGGCTGCGCGGCGAGACAGGCGGGGACCACGCCCGGATCGGCGATTTCCGCCATGCCGCCGATCCCGTCTTCATCACCGATCTCGATGGCCAGCCGCTTGCGGCCAATCCCGCCGCCGGAACACCGCTCGCCGGGAATCCGGCCGGCGCACCCCTGTCCGCCGATCAGGCCGGAGACTTCCTCGCGCCCTATGTCGCCGATGCGCCCGCCTGCCGCTACCGCCTCCTGCGCGACGTGATGCGCAACGGCATCGGCAGCTACCGCCCGCGCGTCCGCGGCGAACGCCACCTCGTCAGCGTGACCCGGCTCGGCCGGGACCGGCTGCTCTGGCAGATGCAGGAGGACACGGATCTCATGCGCGAGGCGCAGCCGCTTCCCTGGCTGCGCATCGACACCGAGGACAGGGTTATCGACACCAGTCCCGCCCTCCTGTCGCTCCTGCAGCGCAGGCCCGGGCAGCTGTGCGACATTTTCGGCGACCTGCCGCTTCGGCCCGGAGGCGTGCATCTCCTCGCCGGCAGCGGCACCGCCGTCAGGGTCCTGCCCCTCGATGCCAGAGGCGAGGAACGCGAACTCCTGATCCTGCCGCTCAAGGGCGACGAGCTCTCGGGGCTTGTCCCCAACGGCTTCCTCGACGGCCTGCCTGTCGCGCTGGCCCGGCTCGAACCGGACGGCCGGCTCATCTTCGCCAACAAGCCGGCCCTCGCGCTCCTCGGCGAACGCGCGACGCCGGGCACCAATCTCTGCGACCTCATAGAGGGGCTTGGCCGGCCGATCTCCGAACGGCTCGACGATACGCTCAAGGGCCGCGCCCTCGGCCGCTCCGAGGTCGCCCGCAGCCGGACGGCCGATCCGGAGATCTTCCTCCAGGTCGCCTTCACGCGGACGATCATCGACGGCGCGCCATCCATCCTTGCGGTGCTTTCCGATGCGACCGAACTCAAGACCCTCGAGGCGCAGTTCGTCCAGTCCCAGAAGATGCAGGCGGTGGGCCAGCTTGCCGGCGGCATCGCCCACGACTTCAACAACCTCCTCACCGCCATCAACGGCCATTGCGACCTGCTCCTGATGCGCCACGATGTCGCCGACATCGAGTACGGCGACCTCATGCAGATCCGCCAGAACGCGAACCGTGCCGCCGCCCTCGTGCGTCAGCTTCTCGCCTTTTCCCGGAAACAGACGCTGCGGCCGACCGTGATCGACCTTCGGGACACGCTCGGCGAGCTCGCCCATCTCCTGAACCGGTTGCTGACCGACAAGGTGACGCTTCATATCGAGCACAGGGCCGAACTCTGGCCGGTACGGGTCGACGAGCGCCAGCTCGAGCAGGTGATCATGAATCTCGTCGTCAATGCACGCGACGCGATGCCGGCGGGCGGAGAGGTCCATATAACCACCCGCAACGAACGCCTCGCCGACGACCTCCATCGCGACCGGGCCGTGATCCTTCCCGGAGACTACGTCGTCATCGACGTGGCCGATTCCGGGACCGGCATCCCGAAGGACAAGCTCCACAAGATCTTCGAGCCCTTCTACACGACGAAACCGGTCGGCGAGGGAACCGGTCTCGGCCTTTCGACCGCCTACGGCATCATCAAGCAGACCGGCGGCTTCATCTTCGCCAGCTCCACCCCCGGCCAGGGGGCGACCTTCACGATCTACCTGCCTGCCCATGAGCGCTCGGAGACAATGGCTCCACCCCCTCCCGCCGGCAGGCGAGCCCGCGATCTGACCGGCCGCGGCCACATCCTCCTTGTCGAGGACGAGGAACCCGTGCGCGCCTTCGCCGCGAGGGCGCTGACGCTCCGCGGCTATACCGTCGTGGAGGCCTCCTCGGGCGAGGAGGCGATCGCGCTCCTCGAGGACCCGCAGCTGCGGGTGGATATCATGGTTTCCGATGTCATCATGCCCGGGCTCGACGGTCCCGGCTGGGTGCGCAAGGCACGGAAGCTCCGCCCGGATGCCAAGGTGATCTTCATGTCCGGCTATGCCGAGGACGCCTTCACCGGCGGCGATGCGCCCGACCTCTCGGATGCTTCCTTCCTGTCGAAACCCTTCACTCTCAATGAGCTGACGGAAAAGGTTAAGAGCGTGCTCGAAGATTGACCGCTTCGGGCAGCCATCGGCGAGACCTCCTTCCTGCGCGAGGGTCTGCTGCCCGTCATCGCGGCGACATCCGGGGTGAGCTTGATCGCCACCGGCCACTGTGGGATCGATCCCCCATTCCCAATGACGAGGAGCCTGCAATGAGCGTTTCCGTTGGCGACAAGGCGCCGGAAGTCACCCTGCCGCGGGACGGCGGTGGAGCGATCTCGCTCGCCGATCACGCGGGGAAGATCGTGGTACTCTACTTCTACCCGCGCGACGACACCTCCGGCTGCACCAAGCAGGCCATCGGCTTCTCGGAGAAGCGGGCCGAGTTCGAGGCGGCCGGCGCGGTGATCATCGGCGTCTCGAAGGACAGCGTCGCCAGCCACGACAGGTTCAAGGCCAAGCACGGGCTCGACCTCGCCCTTGCCTCCGACGAGGCGGGTGACGTTGTCGAACGCTACGGCGTCTGGGTGGAAAAATCCATGTACGGCAGGAAGTACATGGGCATCGAGCGCTCGACCTTCCTGATCGACGGCGACGGAATCGTCCGCCAGATCTGGCGCAAGGTCCGGATCCCGGGCCATGTCGACGAGGTTCTCTCCGCGGTACGCGCCCTCTCCTGAGCCCCGCCGCCAGCTCCCCGGGCGGTGGTTCCCGCCGCCGCCCGTTTGGGCAGGGATCCGCCGATCGGCCTTCCGGACACATGCGCCGGGCCTGCCCGGGTTGCCTTGCCGCTGCCGCCCTCACTAGAAGAACGCCACCGCGACGGAACGATCGCGGGAGCAGGGCATAATCGAGGGCAGGTGCATGGGTTGGCTGACGCGCCGGGTTGATCGCAGTCTCGCGAACGTCTTTCCCGAGAAGCGCGTCCTCCTCCAGAGCAGGACCGGCACCAGCTACCTCCGCCTCACCCCGTCCTCGCAGCTCGGCCTGGCGTCGGCGGGAATCATCACCGCGGGATGGCTCGCCTTTTCCTCCGCCGCCTTCATGCTCGACGTCGCCGGTTACGAGGAGGCGCCGGACGGTGTTCCCGCACTCGACGCCGCGTTCGAGGAACGGCTTGCCGCCCTGAGCGCCGAGCGCGACACCCGCGCGGCGGAAGCCCTCTCCGCCCAGGCCCGCTTCCGCGAAGCCCTCGACCGCATGGGCGACCAGCAGGCGCGCATCCTCGGCATCCTCGAGGAGAAACACGAGCTCGAGGCGGCGATCGAGGTGCTGCGCACCCGCCTTGCCGAGATGACGAGCCAGCGCGACATCGCCCGCGGCGAGGCCGAGAGCCTGCGCGCGCAGGTCGCCGACGTGACGGAAGATCTCGTCGCCGGGAACGAGAGCGACCTTTCGAAGACGCTCGCCACCGTGAGCGCCGCCCTTTCCGAAGCGGTCCGCGTCCGGGACAATGCCCTTGCCGAACGCGACGAGCTGGCCGCGGCACTGGCGGAGATGGAGATCCGCGTCGCGACGATGAACCGGCGCAACGAGGAGATGCTGGCGGAACTCGAATACGCGGTGCAGACTTCCTTCGCGCCGCTCGAAGGCCTGTTCCAGGCCGCGGATCTCGACCTCGACAGCGTCCTCGCCGAGGTGCGCCGCGAACATTCCGGCATCGGTGGCGGCAATGTCAGCATGTCCACCCGTTCCTACGCCGGGGACGAGATCACGACGCGATACGACAACCTCCTCGTCGATCTCGACCGGATGAACATGCTGCGGATCGCGGCGAACCGCATCCCCTTCGCGATGCCGGTGCTCGATGACCACCGCTTCACCTCTCCCTTCGGCAACCGCCGCCACCCGGTCCTGGGGGGCCGCAGGCATCATGCGGGTGTCGATTTCGCCGCGCCGAAGGGCACGCCGATCCATGCGGCCGCGGACGGCGTCGTCACCGCCTCCGGCCGGGAGAGCGGCTACGGGAACGTGATCCGCATACAGCACGATTTCGGCTTCGAGACCGTCTACGCCCATAACAGCAGGAACCGCGTCGAGGTCGGACAGCGCGTCTCGCGTGGCGATCATATCGGTGATATGGGTGCTACGGGGCGAGTAACAGGCGTGCATCTCCACTACGAGGTGCGGCTGAACGGGGCACCCGTCAATCCGATGACCTACCTGGAGGCCGCGAAGGATGTTTTCTAGGAGCAAGCCGAGCAGCAGAAGCAAGCCGGTCGAACCGGTGCCGCAGCCGTCCCCACCCCCCTCCGTGCCGGAATTCGACGCCGACTGGTCCTCTCCGGCTTCCGAAGCGCCGGTGCCGGTGACGACGGGCAGCAAGGCTGCTCCTTCCGTCCTTTCCTCCGACCTCACGATCACCGGCAACGTCGCCTCGTCGGGCGATATCCAGGTCGAGGGCACGATCGAGGGCGACATCCGGGCAGCGCATCTCACCGTCGGCGAGACCGCGACCGTCCGCGGCGAGGTGGTCGCCGAGGAAGTCGTGGTCCACGGCCGCGTCGTCGGACGGCTGCGCGGGCTGAAGGTGCGGCTCAGCGCCTCCGCGCGCGTCGAGGGCGACATCATCCACAAGACGATCGCCATCGAGAGCGGCGCTCACTTCGAAGGTTCGGTGCAGCGCCAGGACGACCCCATCGGCAACCAGCCGAACGCCCGCCTGACTGCGCCGCGCGAGTTCTTCCGCGAGCCGCGCGACGAGTCCGCGACGAGCGAGGCGGCGGCGGAGTAGTCTCCCGGCAGGCCACGCGGGCGCCCTCCGGCACCACCGGAGGGCATCCCCGACAAGGAGGCTCCGGGCCTCTACTCCGGGAAGAGGCAGGCCGCCTTGCCATGTCGTCCCGGAACCGGCCGTCAACCGGCCGCCGCGGTTCGGCATCACGACCGAACTCCCCGGAAGCCATGAACCCGGCCTCGGGAATGGCGAGGGAGAGCCCCGATCCGGAGCGATCCCCGAAGCGGCAGCACGCGCCGCCTGTCCGCTTGCTCCCGGCGGCGGGCGGATCCTTCCTGCCGTGAAGGTCAGGCTTCGGCCTGGGCCTCGGCGCGGGACTTCCCGGTAACCTGCTGCGCGAGGGCAGCCGCCATGAACTGGTCGAGATCGCCGTCGAGCACGCCCTGGGTGTCGGATGTCTCCACCCCGGTCCTGAGGTCCTTCACCATCTGGTAGGGCTGGAGGACATAGGAGCGGATCTGGTTGCCCCAGCCGGCATCGCCCTTGGCGTCGTGGCTCGCCTGGATCGCCTCGTTGCGCTTGCGAAGCTCGAGTTCGTACAGGCGCGACTTCAGCGCCGCCATCGCGTTGGCGCGGTTCTGGTGCTGCGACTTCTCCGAGGAGGTGACCACGATCCCGGTCGGCAGATGGGTGATGCGCACGGCGGAATCGGTCGTGTTGACGTGCTGGCCGCCGGCGCCCGAGGAACGATAGGTATCGATCCGGATCTCGGACGGATTGATCTCGATCTCGATGTTGTCGTCGATAACCGGATAGACCCAGACCGAGCAGAAGGACGTGTGCCGCCGCGCCGCCGAATCGAAGGGCGAGATCCGCACCAGCCGGTGCACGCCGGATTCCGACTTCAGCCAGCCGTAGGCGTTCGGCCCGCTGATCCGGTAGGTGGCGGAGCGGATGCCCGCCTCCTCGCCGCCGTTCTCGGAGATCAGCTCCACCTTGTAGCCGTGGCTCTCCGCCCAGCGCACGTACATGCGGGCGAGCATCGCGGCCCAGTCGCAGCTTTCGGTGCCCCCTGCCCCGGCGTTGATCTCGAGGAAGGTGTCGTTGCCGTCCGCCTCGCCGTCGAGGAGCGCCTCGACCTCCCGCTGCGCGGCCTCGTCGCGCAGCCGCCGCAGCGCCGCCTCGGCATCGACGATGACCTCCGTATCCCCTTCGGCCTCGCCAAGCTCGATCAGTTCCTGCTGATCGGCGAGTTCGCGAACCATCGACTCGTAGCTCTCGAGCGCGTCGGCCAGCATCTGCCGGTCGCGCATGACCTTCCGGGCCCGGGCGGGATCGTTCCACAGGTCGGGATCCTCCGTCATCGCCGTCAGTTCCTCGAGGCGATGGTGGACGGTCTCGTAGCCGAGCCGCTGGCGAAGCAGGGCCAGCGACTTCTCGATCTCCTCGACCAGGTGCTCGGTATCGGCGCGCATGGGATCATCCTCATCGCCGGGAGACATTGCCCCCGGGAGTCGCCTATGTATCCACGCAGGCCATGCGGGTAAAGGCCGCGCGCTCTGGTCTCGACCGGTCGTTTCGCGTAAGCGGACGCGAAAACCACAACATTCGGAGAGGCTGATGGCCCGTACCCTGATCACCTCTGCCCTGCCATACATCAACGGCGTCAAGCATCTCGGAAACCTGGTCGGCTCGCAGCTGCCGGCCGATGTCTATGCGCGGTTCCTCCGGGCGCGCGGGCATGAGGTGATGTTCATCTGCGCCACTGACGAACATGGCACTCCCGCCGAACTCGCCGCCGCCAAGGCCGGCGAGCCGGTGGCAGACTACTGCGCGCGGATGTGGAAGGTGCAGAAGGATCTGGCCGACGGGTTCCGGCTGTCCTTCGACCATTTCGGCCGCTCCTCGAGCGAGCGGAACCACCGCCTCACCCAGCATTTCGCCGCCCGGCTCCACGAGGCCGGCCTGATCGAGGAGGTATGGGAGCGCCAGGTCTATTCCATCGCCGACGGCCGCTTCCTTCCCGACCGCTACATCGAGGGCACCTGCCCCAACTGCGGCTACGAGCGGGCCCGCGGCGACCAGTGCGAGAACTGCACCAAGCAGCTCGATCCCACCGACCTCATCAACCCGCGCTCGGCGATCTCGGGCTCGACCGATCTCGAGGTGCGGGAGACCAAGCATCTCTACCTCCGCCAGTCGCTGATGCGCGACCGGCTGCGCGAATGGATCAACAGCAAGACCGACTGGCCGGTCCTCACCACCTCGATCGCCCACAAGTGGCTCGACGACGGCGAGGGGCTGCAGGATCGCGGCATCACCCGCGACCTCGACTGGGGCATTCCGGTGAGGCGCGGAACCGAGCCCTGGCCGGGCATGGAGGGCAAGGTCTTCTACGTCTGGTTCGACGCACCCATCGAATACATCGCCGCCACCGCCGAATGGGCGGATGCGCATGGCCTCGACGACAGCGCCTGGGAACGCTGGTGGCGCACCGACAGGGGGGCGGAGGACGTGCGCTACGTCCAGTTCATGGGCAAGGACAACGTGCCCTTCCACACGCTCTCCTTCCCGGCCACCATCCTCGGCTCCGGCGAGCCGTGGAAGCTCGTGGACTACATCAAGAGCTTCAACTACCTCAACTACGACGGCGGCAAGTTCTCGACGAGCCAGGGCCGCGGCGTCTTCATGGATCAGGCCCTCGAGATCCTGCCGGCGGATTACTGGCGCTGGTGGCTGATCGCCAATGTCCCCGAAAGCAGCGACGCCAACTTCACCTGGGAAAGCTTCCAGGCCGGCGTCAACAAGGACCTCGCCGATGTCCTCGGCAATTTCGTGAGCCGGGTCACCAAGTTCTGCCGCTCCCGCTTCGGCGAGGCGGTGCCGGAAGCGGGCGAATACGGGCCCGAGGAAGCGGCCGTCACCGAATCCCTCGCCGCGCGCCTCGCCGCGCTGACGGCGCAGCTCGAGGCGATCGAGCTCCGCAAGGCCGCGGCCGAGCTGCGCGGCATCTGGGCCGAGGGCAACGAGTATCTCCAGCGCGCCGCGCCCTGGGCGGAGTTCAGGACCGATCCCGACCGCGCCGCCGCCGTCATCCGGTTCGCGCTCAATCTCATGCGGCTCTACGGCATCCTGTCGCGCCCGTTCATTCCGGATGCGAGCGACACGATCCTCCGCGCCCTCGGCGCCGGGGACACGGACTGGCCGGAGGATGTGGCGGCGGAACTGCAGAAGCTCCGCCCCGGCCATGGCTTCACCACGCCGGACCTCCTTTTCGCCAAGCTCGATGACGCGCGCACGGCCGAACTCGCCGCCAGGTTCGCCGGCGGCTGAGCAGGCCCCGGGACGGCACGGGCAGGAAGCCGGCGCCCGTGACGGTTGCCCCGCAGGGTGGAGATGGGCGAAGGTGGGTGACCCGCCAGCGGAAGGCGGGTCACCCGCCGACGTCACGGCACCCGCAACCCGGAGGCAGCCATGTCCGACATCCGCTTCCCGAAGACCACGCCCGAACTTGCCGAGCGCCGCCACGCCCTCGCGCCGGCGGCCGACGACGCCTTCAAGGCGTTCTCGAAGGCGGTCTTCGCCGATGGCGCGCTCGACCGGCGCACCAAGGAGCTGATCGCCGTCGCTGTCGCCCATGTCACCCAGTGCCCGTGGTGCATCGAGGGCCATGTCCGGGCGGCACGCCGCGCCGGTGCAAGCCCGAACGAGATCATGGAGGCGATCTGGGTCGCGGCGGAGATGCGCGCGGGCGCGGCCTTTGCCCATTCCGTCAAGGCGCTCGACCTCATGGAGGACGGCGACGGGAAATGACCCGCGCGCAGGAGATCCGGATCGCGCGTGTTCATGACGACCCGGGTGCCTGGAAGGGCGCCCGGCTGCTCGTGGACCGGATCTGGCCGCGCGGCATCGCCAAGGACGCGCTGCAGCTCGACGAATGGATCCGCGATATCGCGCCGAGCACCGGCCTGCGCAAATGGTTCGCCCATGATCCCGCCCGATGGGAGGAGTTCCGGCGCCGCTACCGCGATGAGCTCGACGCCATGCCGGAGACAGTGGAACGCTGTCTCGCCTGGTGCCGGAAGGGGCCGGTGACGCTGCTTTTCGGCGCCCGCGATCGCGACCACAACCAGGCCGTGGTGCTGCGTGACTACCTGGGCGAACGCCTGAGACGGGAGCAGACGAAATGACGCGTCCGAAGGATGATCCCCCGCGCGCAGGCTATGCCTCGCCCCCCTGCATGGCGCATGAGATCGATCCCGCCTATTTCGACCCGCAAGGGGTCGATCCCGCCCAGGCGCGCGATGTCGCCCGCTGGCGCCGTGCCGAGCGGACCCGCCTGCGCGAGGCGCGGCAGGCACTGGCGGTGGCCGAGCGGCGGGAGATCGGCACCGCGATCGCCAACCATCTGCGTGAACTGCTGGACCGCCAGTTCGCGGGCGCAAGGGGGCGCGTCTTCTCCGCCTACTGGCCGATCAAGGGCGAGCCCGACCTTCGCCCGCTGATGGCGGAACTGCACGATGCCGGCGTGACCGTTGCCCTCCCCATCGTCGAGACCCGGTTCGCGCCGCTCGTGTTCCGGCGCTGGACTCCGGAGACGAAGATGGTCCGCGGCGACTGGAACATCCCGGTCCCGCCGCCCGACGCCCCCGAGGTCAGACCCGACATCACCCTCGCCCCGCTCATGGGCTGGGATGGCGAGGGTTACCGGCTCGGCTATGGCGGCGGCTATTTCGACCGCACCCTCGCCTCGCTCGATCCCCGGCCCTTCACCATCGGCATCGGCCTGCAATCCTCCCGCCTCGCGACGATCTACCCGCAGCCGCACGACATCCCGCTCGACACGATCCTCACCGAGGCCGGCGTGCAGGTCGAACGCAGCTGAGGCCGCCGCTCCCGAGGCTCATTCCGGTGTGACGACGCGGCGCGTCCAGTCCTCGGTCCTGCCGCTCGCCAGGCGCCGCTCGGCAAGCCGGCGCCAGCTTTCCGGCAGTCCCGGCAGCGCAGCGAATTCCCTGAGCGCCGGCTGGTTCAGGCGATCGTGGTAGAGCAGCCACGACACGCGCGCGAGCGGCCAGTCCGGATGCGGCCGCGCCTCCAGCACTGCACGGCCGGGCGCGATCTCCCCCGGTTCGATCACCCGGAAATACCAGCCCGTGCGGCCGGACGCCTGCACCAGCCGCGCCATGTCGGGGCGGCCGAACCGCAGGTTGAGCTTCCAGCATGGCTGCCGGCCCTGGCTCACCTCGAGGAGCACGCGCCCGAGCCGCCAGCGATCGCCAAGGCAGATTCCGGCCTCGGTGATCCCCTCGACCACGAGATTCTCCCCGAACGCGCCGGGGCGGAACCGGTCTGCCAGTTCGGGATGCTCGGCGGCCCAGAGCGGGTAATTCGCGGCAGCATAGGCATGGACGGCCTTGTCCGGCCCGCCGTGATACCGGCGGTCGCCCTGCTCGTCCCCCGCGAGTCCGTCGGGCCGCGCCATCACCGGCACCCGGACCGGCTGCTTGGCGATGGCGCTCGGCTCCCCCCTCGGCCCGAAGGGACGGGCAGATCCGACCCGCACTTCCACCACGGAAAAGACCGTCATCGCGTGATCCTTCCTTCGATCATCATTGCAAGTCTCCCATGATCCGCGGGCCGGTTGCCAGCATCCCTCGTGCCGCACCTCGTGACCCGGCACACCCAGGGCCATGCAGGTCCTCGGGAATCGCCACCAACCTGCTGCGCCGCTTCAGGAAAAGCCCTGCTCCGACACGCCTCCGGCCCCGTGGCATCAACACTTGAGTAACATTTCATTTCTTATATTTTTCAATTAGTTGACTTGGTTTTCACGCGTGGGCACTCCTCTGCCCACGCTCGCCGGCACCCGGTCTCATGCCCCTGCCGGGCAGAGTCGGGCCTGTGGCTGCGGACATCACCGCCGCTCTGGACGCGGCGCCCGCCCTCGATCATGCTGATGGAGGCAGGAGGCGCTTCACCCGCCTCGCGATCAGGGAAACCCTGCCGGTCATGGGAGCACGCGCGATGAGCCGGCCGAATATCCTCGTTCTGATGGCCGATCAGCTGACGGGGACGCTTTTCCCCGACGGACCGGCGGACTGGCTCCATGCCCCCAATCTCAAGCGCCTGGCCGGCAAGTCGCGCCGGTTCACGCGGGCCTACACGGCCTCGCCGCTCTGCGCGCCGGCGCGGTGCTCGCTCCTGACCGGCTGCCTGCCGTCGCATACCGGGGTCTACGACAACGCGGCGGAATTCCCGGCGGCGCTGCCGACCTTCCTGCACCATCTGCGGCGCGGCGGCTACCACACCTCGCTCGTGGGAAAGATGGATTTCGTCGGCCCGGACCAGCTCCACGGCTTCCACGAACGGATGCTGGCCGAATACGATCCGGCCGATTTCACCCGCACCCCGGACTGGGCAAGGCCGGACGAGACGCCTGACTGGTGGTGTCACGATCTGCGGTCGGTGCTGGCGGCGGGCGTCGCCGATGCGTCACCCGCAATCGCCTATGATGACCAGGTCGAGCAACTTGCGCTGGCCAGGCTTGCGGAACTCGCCCGCTCCGACGAGCCGTGGTGCCTCGTCGTGTCCTTCGCCCATCTTCAGGAACCCTTCCTCGCGCCGCAGCACTACTGGGATCTCTACGAGGGATGCCAGCATCTTGCGCCGGCGGTGCCGCCCCTTCCCTGGCACGAGCACGATCCACATTCCCGGCGCCTCCTGACCGCGTGCAACTACACGCTCCACGAGACCACCGCGGACGACATCGCGCGGGCGAGGCGCGCCTATTTCGCGTCGCTCTCACTCCTCGACGGGAAGATCGGCGCGATCCTCGAGGCGCTGGAGGCGGTCGCATCCGCCGGCACGGTGATCGTCTTCACCTCCGATCACGGCGAGATGCTCGGCGAGCGCGGACTCTGGTTCAAGATGAGCTTCCGCGAGGGTTCGGCTCGCGTGCCGCTCTATCTCTCCGGCCCCGGGATCGAGCCGGAGCGGGAGATGCGGCCGGTCTCGACCATGGACATCGCGCCGACGCTCGTCGAACTCGCCGGCCTCCCGCCCATGCACTGCGACGGGGTGAGTCTCCTCACCGAGGAACGCGGACCGGTACCGATGGAATACGCCGCCGAAGGATCCGTGGCGCCAATGGTTGCGCTGGTGGAAGACTGCTGGAAGTATACCAGCTGCCCGGAGGATCCGACCGAGCTCTTCGACCTCGATTCCGACCCCCACGAATTGACCAACCTCGCCGATCTCGCACCGGGCGAAGCGGCACGGATGGCAGCAGGGGTGGAAGCACGATGGAATTTCGCCACGTTTGACCGCCTTGTTCGCCTGAGCCAGACACGGCGCCTGCTCATCCATGCGGCCCTGCGGAGCGATGACCGCTATCCCTGGGAGGCCGAACCCCTTCGCCTCGCAGCTGAGCGCTACACGCAGGCGCGACCACCTTCGGACACACCATAGCCGGACAAAAGCACGCACTGCACAGTCTGCGGCCCGCATGAACGCCATGGAGGACAGGAACCGGCGTTGGTGCGCCGCGCCGGCCGAATTCCGCTGACGTGGAACTGCTGCCGGCAGAACATGCCGACAGAGTCCCCACATGGGAATCAAAGGCACTGGTTACGCTCTTCGCCAGCTGTACGCTCCGACCGGAGCGACGCGCTCACCAGCCTGCGCGTTAAAGCTTAATCACCTGTTAATCCTGAACCGCCGATGACGCTCGTCAACATCCGGCCAAATGCGTGACTTGATGGCACCATCGGGCCGACCTGCTTGAGCGCAAGAACGGGATTTCCTAGATTGTGTATAGTTGCCGGCTTCTCCGGCACGAGCAATCAGGAGGACCCGTTCTGACCCAACATCAGCACGCGGATCAACATTCCGCGACCCCGATCGGGGTACAGACTGCCCCGGCGGAAGGACAAGGCCCCGACAATGGGCTCCTGTCCTTGATCCTCGCCTCTCTCGACGATGACAAGGCGGAGGATGTCGTCACCATTCCCCTCGCTGGCAAGTCGGATCTCGCGGACCACATGGTCGTCGCGAGCGGCCGTTCCACACGCCAGGTCACGGCCATTGCGGAGAAACTCACCGATCGGCTCAAGGCGAGGCTGGGGCTCATCTGCCGCACGGAAGGCGGTGATGTCGGTGACTGGGTGCTGATCGATGCGGGGGACGTGATCGTCCACATCTTCCGGCCGGAAGTACGGGAGTTCTACCAGATCGAGAAGATGTGGATGCCACGACCTCAGGCAGCAGTCCCGGGCTGAGCCTTCCCCAGGCGGGCAGGAACCCATGCGGATCACGATCTGCGCCGTCGGCCGGTTGAAGTCAGGACCGGAAGCGGAACTGGTGGCGGATTATCTGCAACGTTTCGCCCGCACCGGACGTGGACGCGGACTTGGCCCGGCTACGGTAGCCGAGGTCGAGGCCCGCGCCAGCGGCAGGGCAGAAGAGGCCCGGCTGCTCGCGGCTGCCCTGCCAAGGGGTGCGCATGTCGTCGCCCTCGACGAGCGGGGCGAAAACATGAGTTCCGAAATCTTCGCGCACCGGCTCATGACGCTTGCGGAACGCGGCGAGAAGGACATGGCATTCGTCATCGGCGGGGCCGATGGCCTCGACCCGGAACTGCGTGAACGGGCTGACTCCCTGCTCTCCTTCGGCACCATGGTCTGGCCGCACATGCTCGTGCGGGTCATGCTTGCCGAGCAACTCTACCGTGCCGCGTCGATCGTCGCAGGTACGCCCTACCACCGCGGCGGTTGAGCATACGACCAAGGTAGGCCTGAAGCGATTTGCCCGGGCTTCTCCCGTGTACCGGTATTCCGGGAAATGGACATGAAGCGGCACGACTGCCGGATTCCCGTCAGTACTGGCCCCGGCAACGCTCCGGCCACGGCCGGCAAGTCCGCGTGACTTCCCTCCCGCCCCCGCGGACCGGCTTTCGAGCGAGTACAAAGTTCGCTGGACCAGCGCGATCTTGTCGTCTAAATCAGCCGCGATCAAGGTACCGGCCGCCGCGCATGGCAGCCGGGGCATGTCTGCATGTGCCCCGTGTCCCAGATGACTGCGCCGGCGTGATCGGGACTGGATGCCCGATGCCGGGCGGCAGAAAGGGAGACGAGGGTGGCACACGTCGAACATGAAACCGGGACGCGCCGGGACTTCCTCTACGTCGCGACGACGGCGGCAGGTGTCGTCGCCACCGGCGCGGTCGTCTGGCCGCTGATCAACCAGATGAATCCGAGTGCTGACGTGCAGGCCCTGGCACAGATCCAGGTGGACGTCAGCGCGATGACACCGGGCAGCCAGATGACCGTGCTGTTCCTCGGCAAGCCGGTATTCATCCGGCGGCGCACCGAGGAGGAGATTGCGCAAGCCGCTGCCGACGACGAGGCCAACCTTCCCGACCCGCTGGCGCGCAACGTGAACCTCGCCGAAGACGCTCCCGCGACCGACGCCAACCGCGCTCTCGACGAAGGCCGGGAATGGCTGGTGATGATTGGCGTCTGCACGCATCTCGGATGTGTGCCGCTTGCCGAGGCGGGAGATTTCGACGGCTGGTTCTGCCCGTGTCATGGCTCGCATTACGACAAGTCGGGGCGTATCCGTCGCGGACCCGCACCAGAGAACATGCACATCCCGGTGGCGGAATTCATTTCCGACACCGTGATCCAGCTCGGCTGAGGGAGGTCCGAAGACCATGAAGAGTGGCACGCCCCACGAGGAAATCAGCGGTATTCCGCACGACGCCTACGAGCCGAAGACACCGGCAGAGAAATGGCTGGAGAGCCGGCTGCCGATCATTGGCCTCCTTCATACGACGTTGACGATCCCCACCCCCAAGAATCTCAACTGGATGTGGATCTGGGGTGTTGTCCTCGTCTTCGCGCTGGTGATGCAGATCGTCACCGGAATCGTGCTCGTCATGCATTATCAGCCGGGGGTGGATACCGCCTTTGCCTCGGTCGAGCACATCATGCGGAACGTGAACGCGGGCTGGGCCTTCCGCTACGTGCATTCGAACGGCGCGTCGCTGTTCTTCGTCGCCGTCTACGCCCACATCTTCCGCAACCTCTACTACGGCGGCTACAAGTACCCGCGCGAGGTGACCTGGATCATCGGGATGCTGATCTATCTCCTGATGATGGCGACCGCCTTCATGGGCTATGTGCTGCCGTGGGGGCAGATGTCGTTCTGGGGTGCGACGGTGATCACCGGGCTTTTCGGAGCGATCCCGCTCATCGGCGACTCGATCCAGACCTGGCTCCTTGGCGGGCCGGCCGTGGACAATCCGACGCTGACGCGGTTCTTCTCGCTGCATTACCTGCTGCCCTTCATGATCCTCGGCCTGACGATCCTGCACGTCTGGGCCTTCCATCACACCGGCAACAACAACCCGACGGGCGTCGAGGTGCGACGGACCTCCAAGGAAGAGGCGGAACGCGACACGGTGCCGTTCTGGCCCTACTTCGTGATCAAGGACCTCTACGCGCTGGTCTTCGTCCTCGTGATCTTCGCGATCATCGTCGGCTTCATGCCGAACTACCTCGGCCATCCGGACAACTACATCGAGGCCGATGCCCTCGTCACGCCGGCGCATATCGTGCCTGAATGGTACTTCCTGCCCTTCTACGCGATCCTGCGCGCGATCACCTTCGACATCCTCTTCATCGACTCGAAGCTCGGCGGCGTGATCGCGATGTTCGGATCGATCCTGGTGATGGGTGCGGCGCCCTGGCTCGATACCAGCCGTGTGCGGTCGGGCCGCTACCGTCCGCGGTTCAAGATCTTCTTCTGGCTGTTCGTCCTCGCGTTCTTCGTGCTGATGTGGTGCGGCGCCATGCCACCCGAGCAGCCCTTCGTGATCATCAGCCAGATCGCGACGCTCTACTGGTTCGCGTACTTCCTGGTCGTCCTGCCCGTGCTCGGGCTGACCGAGAAGCCGCTGCCGATGCCCGCGACGATCGAGGAGGACTTCCGCCGCCGCCATCCCGACATCAAGCCTGCCGAATGAGGGGACGAGGCATGACAATCAAGAAGAGCATCCTTTCGGCCCTCGTCGCCGTCGGCCTCGCCCTGTGCGGGAGCCAGGCGGAGGCCGAGGGGGAAGTGACCGACTTCCGCTTCTCCTTCGAAGGCCCGTTCGGAGCCTTCGACCAGGCACAGCTCCAGCGCGGTCTGCAGGTTTACACCGAGGTCTGCGCCGCCTGTCACGGGCTGAAATACGTGCCCTACCGTTCGCTGTCCGAGCCCGGTGGCCCGTCCCTGCCGGAGCCGCAGATGCGGGCCTATGCCGCTCAGTTCCAGGTCACGGATCCGGCTACCGGCGAGACGGGACCGGCGCAGCCGACCGACCATTTCGGCGAATCCAATCTGGACAACGCGCCCGACCTCAGCCTGATGGCCAAGGCGCGCGCGGGTTTCCACGGCCCCTATGGCACGGGTCTCAACCAGCTCTTCCGCGGCATGGGCGGACCCGAGTACATCGCGTCCTTCCTGCTCGGCTATACGGGCGAGATGGAGGAACAGGCGGGCTCGGTCCTCTTCGAGAACACGGCATTCGGTGGCCTGGTCGCGATGCCGCCTGCCCTCACCGACGGACAGGTGACCTATGCCGATGGCGTCGAGGCCACGACCGAGCAGATGGCACTCGACGTCGCCGCCTTCCTGATGTGGACCGCCGAGCCGAAGATGATGGCGCGCAAACATGCGGGCCTGACAGCGGTCCTGTTCCTGATCCTGCTCGCGGTGCTTCTGTATTTCACCAACAAGAAGCTCTGGTCGCGGGTAAAGGGAAAGGGCGAGACGGCGCATTGAGCCGGTCCCTGGAGACAACAACCTGAAAGGGGCGGCCCATCCGGCCGCCCCTTTCTTGTCCCTGCGCCATGATTCCGGACGCCGGCATGTCCAGGCTGGCAGGGAATGAACAGCCGTCCGGCAATCCGAAGAGCTGACCGGCGCAAGGTCGAGGCAGCGTTCCCACCATACGCTTTTCCCTCGAGCGCAAGGCGGGTGATGGCCATCCCGGGCTGTCTCTTCCGAGGAACGGAAAAGGGCGCCGGCTTGCACCGACGCCCTCTTGGTGTCCCCTTCGGCTGGATCAGCGCTTGGAGAACTGGAAGCTCCGACGCGCCTTGGCCTTGCCATATTTCTTGCGCTCGACCACGCGCGGGTCGCGGGTAAGAAAACCTGCCGCCTTCAGCGCCGGACGCAGGCTCGGCTCGTAGAGGCTGAGCGCCTTCGATATGCCATGCTTGACGGCCCCGGCCTGACCGGAGAGGCCGCCCCCCTTGACGGTTGCCATCACGTCGAATTCGCCGGTGACACCTGCAACCTGGAACGGCTGACCGATAACCATCTGGAGCACCGGACGTGCGAAATAGGCCGCCATGTCCTTGCCGTTGACGATCACCTTGCCCGATCCCGGCTTCACCCAGACGCGGGCGACCGCGTCCTTGCGCTTGCCCGTGGCGTAGGAGCGGCCGAGCTCGTCGCGGACCGGCTCACGACGCGGCGCCTCGGCCGCTTCGGGCGCCTCGACCGCGCCCCGGAGCTCTTCGAGAGAATTCAGTTCGGCCATGCTCAGGCGCTCCGCGTGTTCTTGGAGTTCATCGACGCGACATCAAGAACCTCAGGGTTCTGCGCCGCATGGGGGTGTTCGCTGCCTGAATAGACACGAAGATTGCCCAGCTGCCGCCGGCTCAGCGGCCCGCCCGGCATCATCCGCTGCACCGCCTTCTCGAGCACCCGCTCGGGATGCTTGCCGTCGAGGATCTGCGCGGCCGTGCGATACTTGATCCCGCCAGGGTAACCGGTGTGCCAGTAGTAGCGCTTCTCGGCGCGCTTGTTTCCCGTCATCTGCACCTTGTCGGCATTGATGACGATGACATTGTCGCCCATGTCCATGTGCGGCGTGAAGCCTGCCCGGTGCTTGCCGCGCAGGCGAGAGGCCACGATCGAGGCAAGGCGTCCGAGCACGACGCCCTCGGCGTCGATCAAGACCCACTTCTTCTCGATGTCGGCCGGTCTTGCGGAATAGGTCTTCATGTTCCTCGCTTCCATCCGATCGACTCAAGCGGGAACGTCCCGCCATCTGACCGAGTCCTTTTAAGGGTTCCACGGTCAAGGTCAACCGCCAACTACGCAAAATCTCCTTGCAGGAACAAGCAATTCCATCTGGTGTACCCAGTTACCCCAAATATGTCGGTTCCGGGCCCGGCACCACGCCGGCAAGACGGAGAAGCGTATATACAAGGGCCGCGGAAACCATGATCCGGAAGACCACGCGCAGATGCGGCGGCGCGAAGAAGGCGCCGAGCATGGCAATCACCAGCAGAAGGGCAGCGAGCCGGAGCATGGCCCGGAGGCAGCCAGATTTCCGGCATGCTGTCCACAAAACTCTTGCTTTGACAGACCACATTTCCTAACTGGGCCGTTCGCACGGTTGCCGATCCCAACCCCGATTCACGCATGATCTACGGGGGGGCGCTAAGGAGCCGACGGGACACATCTGCTGGTAGGGGGGGAGCGCTCATGTCGAACGCCAACCTGCTCCGACTGGGGATGGACCTGGAGACAGGCGCCACCCACGAGGACGCGATCCGCGGCCGCGAGGCCGCTGACGGCTGCGATGCCGTGACCGTCAACGGCTGTACCGCCGAGACGGCAACAGTTCAGGACCTCTTCACGAAGGAGCGTGAGGACCATTTCGTCCGCAGGAACGGCAAGACCTTCGCAGGCACCCACCTCATCATCGAGGTGATCGGCGGCACCGGCCTCAATGACGAGGACCGGATCGAGCAGGCCTTTCGCGACTGCGTCGAGACCTGCGGAGCGACGCTCCTCCACATCCACACCCACAAGTTCACGCCGCAGGGGGTGAGCGGGGTGGCCGTGCTCGCGGAGAGCCACATCTCGGTTCATACCTGGCCGGAGATCGGTTACGGCGCCTTCGATGTCTTCATGTGCGGCGATGCCAATCCATGGTACGCGGTCGAGGTGCTGCGCCGGCATTTCGACGCCGGTGAAGTCCGGGTGCGCGAACTCCTGCGCGGTGAAGGGCTGGTCCCGGAGCCGAAGGCGTGAGCCGTGGCTTTCCGGAAGCCGGAACACGCATCACCGTGAACACCCGCCATGCTGCATGTGGCGACGAAGGGGCCCGCTGCGCGGAGAATTCCGCAGCAGCACCCCTCTCCCGCGGTTCCGGCATTCATCCTTTTCGCGGCGGAGCAGCGGCCGGGGCTGGCCGGTGGCCGTCGCCGATGGGGTCGCTGCCGTTCCGGCCTTCCGTTTTTCGAGGGGGACGTCCGACATGAATGAAACCCGCACGACAGAATGGGCTGACGAGACGCTCTATCCGTTCTACCGCCAGTCCCTCAGCGTCGACCGGCTGCTCTATGACAGCAAGACCGAGCATCAGCGGATCCGTGTGTTCGAGAACGCCCGGTTCGGCCGCGTCCTGACCCTCGACGGGATCGTGCAGACCACGGAAGGTGACGAGTTCATTTATCACGAGATGCTCGCACATGTACCAATCCTCGCGCATGGCTCGGCGCGGCGGGTGCTGATCATCGGCGGCGGGGATGGCGGCATGGCGCGGGAGGTGTTGCGCCATCGCTCGGTCGAACGGGTCACCATGGTCGAGATCGACGCGGGCGTGGTCGAGTTCGCGAAGAAATACCTGCCGAACCTGTCGGCGGGGGCATTCGATGACCCGCGGCTCGACCTCGTCATCGCCGATGGCGCCGCCTATGTCGCGGAGACGGACGAGCGGTTCGATGTGATCATCGTCGATTCCACCGACCCGATCGGGCCGGGGGAAGTCCTCTTCACCGACACCTTCTACGGCCGGGCCCGGGAGCGGCTGGCGGAAGGCGGGATCCTCGTCACCCAGAACGGCGTGCCGTTTCTCCAGGCGGAGGAACTCACGAACACCCTCCGGGCACTCGACGCGCTCTTCCGCGACGCGACCTGCTATCTCGCGACCATCCCGACCTACGCCGGAGGACCCATGGCCTTCGGCTGGGGAACCGATGGATCCGCGCGATCGACCGACCTCGCGGAGCTCAGGCGCCGCGCACAGACGAGCGGCATCGACTTTCGCTACTATACGCCCGAAGTGCATCAGGCGGCCTTCGCCCTTCCCGGATATATCCAGCGTCTGCAGCCCTGAACTAGGGCAGAAGCATCGCCACCCTGCCCTCCGGACCTGCAAATCCGCGCACGTCGCGTTACAGGCCGGGCGCCGGGCATAACCTTCAACTCCTCGGTCCCCTCTGGAACATGCGCCCCCTCTTCCTCAATGAGAGGCGCATGTTCTTCAGCCCCTTGCACCGGACGATGCAGGCTGGAAGTCGAGGGAAGGGATGCGCGTTGCTCCCCGGACTCCTTCGACTTCCCGAGACGGAAACACCGTCACGGCAAATCGGCTCCCGCGACGGCGCCACCTCCCGCCGGATTCAGAAATCCGCGTCGAGGACGATACGGTAATTCGCCTTGCCTGCGCGAAGACGGGCTATCGCCTCGTTGACCCGGCTCATGGGGAAATGCTCGACCTTCGGCGCCACCCCGTGGCGGGCGGCAAAGCGGAGCATGGTATCGACAGCCGCGCGCGAACCGGTCGGAGAGGCAGACATCGACTTCTGGCCGGAGAGCAGCGCCATCACCGGGACCGGGACCGGCTCGAGTACCGCGCCGACGAAATGCAGGCGGCCCTTCGGCGCCAGCAGGCCGAGGATGGTGTTCCAGTCGAGCGGCGCATTTGCCGTGACGAGGATGAGATCGAACTGCCCGGCAGCGTCCGCCATTGCCGCAGAGTCACGGCTCGGCAGGACATCGCTCGCGCCGAAACCCCGCGCTTCCTCCGCCTTGTCCGGGCTCGAGGTGAAGGCCGTGACCCGGCAGCCCCAGGCGCGGAGGAACATCAGCGCCATGTGGCCAAGTCCGCCGATGCCGATCACGCCTACCCGGTGGGTCGGTTCGATCCCGAGATGGAGAAGCGGTGCGAAAACGGTGATGCCGCCGCAGAGGAGCGGTCCGGCAGCAGTGGGATCAAGCCCGACCGGAACCGGCACCGTCCAGATCCAGTGCGCCCGCAACCGCTCGGCGAAGGCGCCATGGTTGCCGACGATGGTCGGCTGGACGGTGGCGCAGAGATGGAAATCGCCGCGCAAGCAGGCGTCGCAATGAAGGCAGGAGCGCACATTCCAGCCGACGCCCACCTGCTGGCCGACGACGAGGCCCTTGCGGGCGGCGATCTCCCCTACCGCGGTGACACGACCGATCGCCTCGTGACCTGGCACGAATGGATAGGTCGTCATTCCCCATTCGTTGTCGAGCATCGAAAGGTCGGAATGGCAGATGCCGCAGTATTCGACAGCAATCTCAACATCTTCCGGGTCGAGGGGACCGGGATCATAGCTGAAGGATTCAAGCGGAGCTCCCGCTGATCGGGCAGCCCAGGCGCGGATCTCTGTCATTCATGGTCTCCTGTAATTGCTGATGGACAACGCAGGATGGTTGCAGGGGTTCGCACCCCGGGCGTTTCACCCAGAGGGGCGTGAGCGATAGAAATGCGGATCGTCCTCCGCGGGATTGATGGTGAAGCTTCCGATCTCGGGGATTTCGCCGAGCCGGGTGGCAAGTTCATCGATTCCACGCGTGCCCCGAAGATGGATCCGGGTCGCGAGTTCGAGTTCCTTGCCGCCGGTACACGAACGACTGATGATTCCCGACCGGATGTGGAGCTCACCCAGGACGCCGCTGAGCGCCGACGCGTCGAAACTGCCCTGGGCAACCACACGGAGCCGCATCTCGATCCTCTCCGGTAACAGGCGATCGAAGAGGCGAAGCACGCCAAGGACGATGAGGGTGGCGAGGGCGCCGCTGACCGCCAGCCAGTACATGCCCACTCCGTAGAGCATGCCGATGGCCGAGGTGCTCCATAGCGAGGCCGAGGTGGTCAGGCCATGGATCGAGACCCCCTCCCGGAAGATCACCCCGGCGCAGAGGAAGCCGATGCCGGTCAGGATGCCATGCGCCATCCGGGTCGGATCGGCGACGATCCTCGTGTCGGGCAGGAAATCGACGACCCATTCCCCCTGCCGGGTCGCCGCGATCATCAGGATCGCCGAGGCGAAACAGACGAGGGCATGGGTCCTCAGGCCCGCGGGCTTGGCGCGGAGTTCGCGCTCGAACCCGATCAGGAGGCCGGTGACGAGGCTGAGGAGCATCGGAAGGCCGATCTCCTCGTCCAGGAACGCCTGCCAGAGTTCGCTCATGGGCCGCACAATCCGGCGCACGGCGGCGGGGGTCAAGCGGGCAATCGGAGGCCTACCATGGTGCAAATTCCCCTCCGGTTGCAAACAGGGCGCGAAATGCTACAAGCACCCGCGCTGTCAGGCAGCGCTTTTCAGCAATGCGCGCGGATCGCGCGCTTCGCGGGTCGGCATGTTCCGTCCCTCTACCGGCTTACAAGCCGATGAAAACAAGCCGCGGTCCGTGGTTGGAGCAGCCTTGCGCTGCCAATCTGTCGTTCTGCCTCGGTCCGCTCGTGTCAACAACGCGACTGCAGGTGACATGCAACTTCAACAATTAGGTACACCACTCACCCTTCTGCTTCTGGCAGTCTTCTTCGGCGGGACATTCCTGATCTCGCTCTCCATCAGCAGGAAGCGGGAAAATGCCGACGACTACATGACAGCGGGCAACCACGTCGGTTTCGGCGTCTCGGCAGCCTCGATGACTGCAACCTGGATCTGGGCGTCGTCGCTCTACGCTTCGGCGACCTCCGGCTACACCTACGGCATTTCCTGTCCGATCCATTACGGGCTCTGGGGGGCGCTGATGATCCTCTTCATCTATCCCTTCGGAAAACGCATCCGGACCCTTGCCCCCCATGCATCCTCGCTTGCCGAGATCCTCAATGCCCGCCACGGCACCTCGAGCCAGCTGATACTCGCGGGATCGAACATCCTCGGCAGCACGCTCAGCCTCACCTCGAACTTCATTGCCGGCGGTGCGCTGATCGCGATGCTTTCGCCGCTCTCCTTCTCCACCGGCGTCGCGATCATCGCCAGTGGCGTCTTGCTCTACACACTCTGGTCGGGCCTCCGCGCCTCGATCCTGACCGACTTCATCCAGGTCTGTGCAATGCTGGGCGCCGTTGTCATCGTCGTTCCCACGATCTTCTTCGCGGCAGGCGGTCCGGCGATCTTCGAGGCCGGGGCGACCCATCTCACGGCGGAACAGCAGAGTTTCTTCTCCTCGGAGGCCTTCCTCAACCAGGGTGCTCCCTATATCGCGGCGGTGCTTGCCTATGCGATCGGCAACCAGACCATCGCCCAGCGCCTGTTCGCGGTGCGCCCGGACAAGATCAAGGCAACCTTCGTCACCGCGACGATCGGCTACGGAACCACCGTCATCGGCGTCGGCATGCTCGGGGTGCTCGCCCTCTACCTGGGCGTCGAGCCAATGAACGGAGACGTCAACAACCTGGTGCCGCAACTTGCTGCGGAATATCTCGGCGTGGCGGTGCTCTGCATCTTCTTCGTCATGGTCATCGGCTCGATGGCATCGACGGCGGATTCCGACCTGTCGGCCCTCTCCTCGATCATGATGACCGACGTCTATGGACGCAACATTGCCGCAAGCGACCGGCCCGATCCCCGGCTGATGCTGCTCATCGGGCGCGCGACGATGATCGTGGCGACCGGTGCCGCAGTCTATTTCGCGAGCGCGCGTTTCAACATTCTCGAACTCCTCGTGCTGGTCGGCGCGATCTGGGGGGCACTGGTCTTTCCGGTGATCGCCAGTTTCTACTGGAACAAGGTCAGCAACATGGCCTTCACCGTGTCGGTGCTCGCCGCGCTCGCCGTGTTCTTCCCGGTGCGTTTCGGCTGGATCGCCCTCGAAGGACCAGTTGCCTTCGTCAGCGACCTGCTTGCGGTGATCGGCGTCGGGGTGATTGCCGGCCTGATGGCCTTCGGCTTCTTCGGCCCGAGGGTCGGAAGGATCGCCGGCATCCTCGCCGCAATCGCCGTGCTGCCGTTCGGCATGGGCTTCCTGCACGAATATACGGTGCTCACGGCATCGCTGCTTGCCTACGCGGTCAGCATGCTACTCTGCGTCGCCATCTCCTGGCGGAGCAGCGAGGACTTCGACTTCACACGGATCGCCCAGGCCACAGGTCGGTTCGACGACGGCGAGGATTTCGACCTTGCGCCGGTGGCTGCAACTCAAGGGAGGCCCACATGACGAACCTGGCCCTCAGCTTCTATATCCTTGTCTGGCCGATGATCGTCGCGATCGTGCTCGGGGTCCTGGTCCGGGCATTCGTCTCGGAGCTTCGTGCCGCCCGCCGTGAAGGCAGGCCGCTGATCTGATGCAGCCCGACTGCGCGTCATGGGTTGCCCGGGGCGCGCAGTCCCTTCGTCTGCTGATGCGGAGCAATCGCGCGCACGAGCGCTGGCCGTCCGCCGCGAGGATCAGTCCGTGAAGCGGTTGTCGCGCGGGAAGCCGCGCGGCGCCATGCGGCCGGCCGAGCCACGCGCCCCCGTCCAGTCGCCGAGGTCGCGCTCGGTCCGGGTGCGTCCGCCGCCGTCCTGCCAGCTCAGCCCGTCGGCAAGCATGAAGGTGGTGGCGTCGGCGAGTGTCCCGTCCTTGTATCTCTGGAGACGGACACCCTTGCCGCGCGACATCTCCGGCAGATCCGCGAGCGGGAAGACGAGGAGCTTGCGGTTCTCGCCCACGACCGCGACCGTGTCGCCCGTGACCGGCTTGCAGACGGCAGCGCGCACGCCCTCCTTCAGCGTCATCACCCCCTTTCCTGCACGGGTCTGGGCAACGATCTCGTCCTCGGGCACCACGAATCCGTCACCGGCCGAGGATGCGACGAGGAGCTTGCGCCCCGGACGGTGGACGAGGAGTGCCACGGCATCGGCCTCGTTCGGCAGATCGACCATCAGCCGGACCGGCTCACCGGTACCGCGGCCGCCAGGGAGCGACGCGCAGTTGAGCGTGTAGGCGCGGCCGTTGGTGGCAAAGAGGATGAGCCGGTCGGTGGTCTCGGCATGGATGTGGAAACGCGGACCGTCGCCATCCTTGAACCGGAGTTCGGCATCGGGCGCGACATGGCCCTTCATCGCCCGGATCCAGCCCATCCGCGAGCCGACGACGGTGATCGGCTCGCGCGGGGTCAATGCCTCGAGCGGAATCTCCTCGACATTCGGCGCGTCCTCGAACTCGGTGCGGCGGGCGCCGCCGGGCGCCGATCGTCCGAAACGCTTGCGGGTTTCGCGCAACTCGGTGCTGATGCGGGACCATTGCAGCTCTTCCGACCCGAGGAGCGCGACGAGATCGGCGCGTTCGGCCTCGAGCCGGTCGCGTTCCGCGCGGATCTCCATTTCCTCGAGCTTGCGGAGATTCCGCAGCCGCATGTTGAGGATGGCCTCGGCCTGAACGTCGGTGAGCGTGAACTCGGCGATCAGGACTGCCTTCGGATCGTCCTCGTTGCGGATGATCTCGATCACCCGGTCAAGATTGAGATAGGCAACGAGAAGACCGCCCAGCACCTCGAGCCGGGCGTCGATCTTCTCCAGCCGATGGCGCGATCGGCGAACGAGCACGTCGCGGCGGTGATCGAGGAAGGCGCGCAGCACCTCCTTGAGCGTGGAGACCTTCGGTACCCGGCCGTCGATCAGCACGTTCATGTTCATCGCGAACCGGGTCTCGAGATCGGTGAGGCGGAACAGCGTCTCCATCATCGCCGCCGGCTCGACGGTGCGGGCACGCGGCTCGAGCACGACGCGGATGTCGGCGGCCGATTCGTCGCGGATGTCGGCAAGGACCGGCACCTTCTTCGCGTTGATGAGATCGGCGATCCGCTCGATCAGCTTGCCCTTGGCGACCTGGTAGGGAATCTCGGTCACGACGACCTGCCACTGGCCACGGCCGAGATCCTCGACATGCCAGCGGGCGCGCAGGCGGAAGGAACCGCGCCCCGTCCGGTAGGCCTGCTTGATCGCGGCACGCGGCTCGATGCAGATGCCGCCGGTGGGGAAATCCGGACCCTGGATGAAATCGAGCAGCTTCTCGTCGGTGGCAGCGGGATGTTTGACGAGATGCAGGCAGGCGGCGAGCAGCTCGTCGAGATTATGCGGCGGGATGTTGGTCGCCATGCCCACCGCGATGCCGGACGATCCGTTGGCGAGCAGGTTCGGAAAGGCGGCGGGAAGAACGACCGGCTCGCGCTCGGAACCGTCATAGTTGTCGCGGAAATCGACCGCGTCCTCGGCCAGTCCCTCCATCAGCGCCTCGGCGGCAATGGTGAGCCGTGCCTCCGTGTAGCGCTGGGCGGCGGGGTTGTCGCCGTCGACATTGCCGAAATTGCCCTGACCGTCGACGAGCGGGTAGCGCACGGCGAAATCCTGGGCGAGACGGACAAGGGCGTCATAGATCGCCTGATCGCCATGGGGAGGGTAGGTGCCCATCACCTCGCCGACGATCGTCGCGCATTTGCGGAAGGCGCCGTTCGGGTCGAGCCGCAGGCCCCGCATTGCGTAGAGGATGCGGCGGTGCACGGGTTTCAGC